>JBNJGW010000070.1:0-12910 GCA_051748005.1 Pseudomonadota bacterium
TGGCGGTACCGGAGCCGTCGGAACAGGATTGCGAACGTTTTCACGCCACCCACCCGGAACGCTTCAGCACCCCCACCCGGGTCAATGTCCGGCATATTTTGCTGGCTGCCGCCCCGGATGATGCGGAAACCCGCGACAAGCAGTACCACCAGGGCGTCAGCCTGCTGGAAACCCTTGCTCAGCATCCTGAGCGCTTCACCGAATTCGCCCAGCGCCATTCGGTGTGCCCATCCGGGGAGCAGGGCGGCGAGCTAGGCTGGCTTGCTCCGGGGCAAACCGTGGAGGAACTTGACCGTGCCTTGCATCACCTGCCCCTGGGGCTGCATGAAAAGCCCTTGGCATCCCGCTATGGCTGGCATCTGGTGACTATTGACGGGCGTGAAGAGGGCAAGCGCCTGCCGTATCAGGATGTGGCTGACAAGGTTCGCCTGAGCCTGCACGAACAGGCCACCCGGCGCGGCCTGCGCCATTACCTGCTGGCGCTTGAAGCAGAGATTGGCGTTGAAGGAGTTGCGCTGGATGATGACAGCGGCGGCGCCCTGATGCAGTAAAAACACTGCTGGTTGCCTGGATCAACAGGCAGCCACGCCCTATCAAACGCCACTTTTAAAAACTGACGAGGCCGCTATGCTGACAACCCTGGATGACCTGATTCACGAAGCTCGCCTGCAACCGGTGCCGCAGTGTTTACTGTTTGTTTTGACCCGTGCAGAACTGCCTGATCTGCCCACCGATAAACAGCGCCAGCACGTGGCCAAGGGCGAAGGCGGTGTCTTGATGCCAGTGCTGTGCGTGGATAAATGCCCAACCGACATCGACTACATGAGCGATCTGGTAGAAGAGTCGCGTTTGACAGGGGTGGATTGGGACATTGCGCTGGTAGCTGCCATGGATCATCCTGGCAGTGACGATGTGATCGAAACCCGCCTGTCTCACCTGGTGAAAGCGGTACAAAGCGGAGACATTGCACGTATGGTGGCGTTTGATCGTAACGGTGATGCCATACAGCTTGAAAAACAGGCGTTTATTGAGGAGTAACAGGATGAAAAAACAGGACTTGCCTGCCGGCGCGGGTGATGTGGCTGAGCAGTATCCTGAAATTTGGGAAGCCTATGCTTCCCTGGGCAAGGCATGTGCCAATGCAGGGCCGCTTGATGAAGGTCAACGTCGCCTGATCAAATTATCATTGGCCATAGGCACGGGTTCAGAAGGAGCTGTGCATTCACATACCCGGCGTGCCCTGGCAGAAGGCGTGACGCCGGAAGCGCTCAAACAGGTAGCCATGCTGGCGATTCCCACCGTTGGCTTTCCTGCAGCCGTGGCAGCCCTGACCTGGATCCAGGATATTACAGATGCTGAAAGTCGAGATGGTTAATCCGACAATCTGACAGGTTGTTCACAATAATCTGTGTTTCATATTCACGGACAGTTACAGCTTATGTAAATAGTTTCCAAATCAATAATTTTTATGGACAGCCGAGTTAATCTTTGACCGGGTAGTATAGTGCCAGTTTCCAATTAATTTTGGCGCTCACAGCACATTCCAGCGCATAGAAACGCCGGGACAGATTGGCCTTGAAAAAGCGGAAAATCGATAATCGAGGGAGCCATTCTCTATAAGGTAGCAATGCTGGTGATTGCTTACTTGACGCCTGATACAGGTGCTGAAAAGGTCCTTAGCCCGACAGTCAGCGGGCCACTTAGAATTGAGCTTGGTGACGGACAACGGCCACAGAAGTTGTTCAATTGAAAGTTCATCGATCACTGCGAAAATTTTTATACCGTTATCTTATTATTTTAAATTACTTAACGAATAAAAATACCTACGCCACCTCGTTTTAGTGGGGTACCACTCGCACCACCATGTAATCTCAGCTATAGCCAGCAGGGATAAACAGATGATGATGTTCTAGTTACTACCCACCAAACTGCTTAGAATTATAACACGCTATTCGAACGTAAGTTATTGATTTTCAGGAGTATAGGCACAAAAAAACCCGCTCATGGCGGGTTTTCTCGGGATGTTCTGGCGGAGGGACAGGGATTCGAACCCTGGAAGGGCTATTGACCCTTGCCGGTTTTCAAGACCGGTGCATTCAACCGCTCTGCCATCCCTCCGACTTGGCTGCGTATACTACCAGCTTTTCCTTGGAAGTCAATGCTGTTGATAAATAACGCTCTCATTTTTGCACAGACAGGCGATTAGTCCGTATGTGATTCTAACCAGGCGCTGAAGGTTGCCCAGGATCGTTGGTCAGCCTTTTTTTCGTAGCGGTCGCTGCCAAAGACGCTGAAGGCGTGGGGAGCGCCTGAGTAGATACCGACTTCATAGCTGACGTCTGCATCCTCAAGTGTGGCAGATAGTGTTGCCACGTCCTCAAGGCTGACAATCTGGTCGCCACCGCCGTGGGCAATAAAGATTGGCGCTATGTCAGCATCATAGGATTGGCCTTCGGGTGTATCCAGCCCGCCGTGAAAGCTGGCATAGCCTGTTACATTTTCCAGGCTGTTGGCGCGAGCCATCTCCAGGGCGACTGTGCCGCCAAAGCAGTAGCCGAGAATCACGCTGTTGCTGTCCATGCCTTCTGCTAGCGCTGCCTCCATGCCACCCTCGGTCAAGTGCCGCATGCGCTCACGGTCTTCATACAGTCGGTTGGTAGCAGCCTGCTTATCCTCGAGTGCTTGAGGCCGATTGCCTGTTCCATAAAGATCAACCGCAAAAGCATCGTAGCCTTGTTCAGCCAGCATGTCGGCACGCTGACGTTCATAGTCATCAAGGCCATCCCAATCATGCACAATCAGTACTGAACCTTTGGTTTCGCCGTTTGCTTCAACAAAATAGCCTTCAAAAGCCTCATCGCCTATCTGATAGCTCAGATCCTGCCCAGCCGGTGAGAAGGCGAATGCTGGCAGGGCGCCAAGAGTTAATAGGCTGCCAAGTATGACGCGAGAATAAGGTGCTTTCATTGGACATTCCTCAATGGTCTACGGGGCGTTTTGCTGTTAGTAGCGTACGGAATTGGCAAAATCATTTACTTCAGACTATACAACGTAGAGGATTGTTAAACCTTTTGCATGCTTTCTAATCGCACCTTGCGTGGAAACAGAGTGAAAGACAATGCTTGCGTCGGGAACTAGACGACGGCATCCTTGTCAATTGTGAGTAATTGAAACCTTATGGAGCAAGTTACATGGCTTACAATGATGCGCGTACTTCACCGTCTATAGCTACTGGCAAGGCGACTGGCGTTAGCACCAACAAAGTGTTGCGTAATACCTACGCGTTATTGGCGATGACCTTGTTGTTCTCTGCGGTCACCGCTGGCGCAGCGATGGCAATGGGTGTTGAACGCATGAACATTTTTGTGTTCTTCATCGGCGCCTACGGATTGATGTTCCTGGTTCACAAAACCGCTAACTCTGCTATTGGCCTGTTGTCTACATTTGCGTTTACTGGCTTCATGGGGTTCACCCTAGGGCCAATTCTCTCAGCCTATCTGGCATTGCCGAACGGTGCGTCCTTGATCATGACCGCCTTTGCGATGACGGGAGCCACCTTTATCGGCCTGTCTGCAGTGGCACTGATTTCCAAAAAGGACTTCAGCTTCCTCGGTAATTTCCTGCTGGCGGGTGCCATCGTCCTGGTATTGGCCATGGTTGTTGGGCTGGTGTTTAACATCGCCGCACTTTCCCTGATGGTCTCCGCTGGTTTTGTACTGTTCTCATCCGCGGTGATTCTCTATCAGACTAGTGAAATCGTGCACCGCGCTGGAGAAACAAACTACATTCTGGCAACTATCACGCTATACGTATCAATCTACAATCTGTTTATAAGCTTGCTGTCCTTGTTGGGTATCATGAGCAGCGATTAATTTCGCCTTCATGTCATAGCAGTATAAGCTGAAATTTACAGGCTCCATCTCATGATGGGGCCTGTTTGTTAATAGGGTAGGCTTTCATGCGATATGGGTTGTTAGTGCTTGGTGCGCCCTTTAACAGTGAGGCGCCGCGTTCAGCGCTTCGTTTTGCTGAGGCACTTTTCAAGGAAGGGCATCAGCTGGAAGGCGTTTTCTTTCATCACGATGGTGTTTTTAATGCATCGACCCAGCTTGGCGACATGCCTCCACACGCTGAGTTATATCAGCAGTGGTGCGCCTTGAACGAAAAGTACGGTGTCACCCTGGATGTATGTGTGTCAGCCGCAATGCAGCGCGGTCTTATCAATCAAGCAGAAGCGACACGTCAGCATCTTGATTGGCACAATGTTGCGGCGCCGTTTGAATTAACCGGTATCGGGCAACTGGTTGATCTGCAAAATCGCTGTGAGCGTTTTATCAGCTTTGCGCCTTAGGAGTAGATGTGGAAACCCAAACTACTATGTTGCCAACTACGCTAATAGTGCTTCGTCATTCGCCACATGATGAGCGTTGGCTGGCAGAGGGGCTTGACGTCGCTCTGGTCGGCGCTGTTTTTGGCCAGGAAGTAAAACTCTTATTTATGGGGCAGGGCATTATGGGTTTAATCCCGGGCCAACATGATGCTTTGGGTAAACCCCTTAGTACCTCAGCCATACTGGAATCATTGGAAATGTACGGTATCAAGGAACTGCTAGTGCCAAGCAGTGACCTGGCAAACCTGAATATTGGCCAGAAAGACTTGATGGCGGAGGTATCTGTTATTGATAACGACCAGCTCAGGGCATGTTTTTCCAATGCCAGTCATGTACTGACATTTTGAAGGTGATTGACTGATGACGTTGCACATTCTTAACCAACCTGCTTCCTATCCCGCAGCCTCGCAAGCGCTTAGCGCCATTAATCCTGAGGATCATTTACTCCTGATCGAAGAGGCCGTTACAGCTGTTGTAATTGTTGATGATAAGTGGAAATCATTGGTTGGCCAGGTATCTGTTTTATACGAAGATCTGTTATCAAGAGGTTTGGCAGATAAAATAGACAATGGTTGCCTGAATGGTTTTCAAGTTATAGATACCCAAGAGTTTGTGGCGTTGACAGCACAGCATGGCCAGGTTGTTACATGGCATTGAAAAATTATACCGTTATCTTGTTTGTAATAAAAAAATTTAAGAATCACCACGAGTGCAGACAGAAAGAACCGTTGCGTCTTCATCGCTAACCGATACCAGAGCATGCCCCATTTCACTGTCAAAATAGATGCTGTCGCCTTGTGTCAGGTGCAAAGGAGCATAAAACTCGGTGTACAGTGAAATTTCTCCGTCAAGTACCATCAAGAACTCTTCACCATCATGACGAACCCATTGATGGTATTCGTCAAAACTGCGTGCCCTGACAACTGTCTTGAACGGAATCATACGCTTCTGAGCCAACTGGTGACCCAATAATTCGTGCTCGTATGTGGGCGTTGGATGCAGTTTGCCTTTTCCCTTGCGGGTAAGGTCTCTACGCCCTAGCGTATATTTTTCGCGTTTGGGCGGGGTAAAGAGTTGTGGTAGATCAATATCCAGGCCGGAAATCAGCTTCTGAACCACTGTGAAAGTGGGGGATATCTGATCGTTTTCAATCTTGGAAAGCGTAGACCGGGCAAGCCCAGTACGCTGGCTGGTTTCTTCCAGTGTCCAACGGTTAGCCAGGCGAATCTGCTTCAGGCGTTCTCCCAGACGCAGCGGTTCTACAAAAGGTTTGCTACCTGAAGCAATCTTTAATGCCGCATTTTCTTCTGACGTTGCCGACATGGCTCAACACTCAAAGGTCATAAGATTCGATGATCAGCCGCGACTATACCATGAAGACCAGCATGTTGAGCCAACAGACAGGCCTGTGACGACTGACGCATCCTCACGGCCGCGATGTAATTCCGGTGCAGCAACACGATTCGCACACCCTAGGCGCTAGGGGTGTCACTAAATGGCATGCCCAATAAGGCTTTCATATGTGCCTCAACGCCACGTGCCAGGGTGTCAGGGTTATATCCCCCTTCGAGGACTGAAACGACGCGATTATTGGCGTAAAGCGTGGCTATTTCCATCGCCATGTGGGTAATCCAGTAAAAGTCTTCATCTTCCAGACACACATCTGCCATCGGATCTTCGCGATGAGCATCAAACCCCGAAGAAAGCATTACCAGTTCAGGTTTGAATGCGTGCAAGGCCGGTAACCAGTGATTTTCAATAGTGCGTCTGAATTCCTTACTATCAGTGCCCACTTCCAGTGGAGTGTTGACGATATTCTGCCACTCGCTACGTAAATAACGCCAAGGATAGAAGGGGTATTGGAAACTGCTGCATACCAGTATGTCAGGATCATTCTTGAAAATATCGATGGTGCCGTTGCACTGATGCACATCAAAATCGAGGATGGCAATTCTGCGGGCGCCATATTTTTCTCTGGCATAGGCCGCACCCACCGCAACATTATTATAGAAGCAGAAACCCATGGCATCAGAGGCTTCAGCATGGTGACCAGGCGGCCTGACAGCGCAGAACACATTATCCGCCTGACGTTTGAAAACCTGATCAACGCCCTTGATGACGGCACCAGCGGACATTCTTGCCGCTTTCAGGCTGTCGGGGTTCATCATGGTGTCACTATCAAGTGTCACTATGCCCTGTTCAGGAACACACTTTTCCAACGCCTTGAGATGACGAATGGGGTGAACACGGGCAAGGTCTTCATCGCTGGCTTCCTTGGCATCGCCCTGCATGGTCTGTTGCAAGAGACCAGATAGTGCGAGGCGGGCACTGATAGCCTCCAGGCGCTGTGGGTTTTCCGGGTGTTCAGGCCCCATGTGATGCAGTGAGCAGTGGGGGTGTGTCAAATAGGCAGTGATCATTCAGGTGCTCCAAAATAGCAAGCTTCACCTTAATCGCGACAAGGTGTCATAGGACAGTGTCAATAAGTCGTAATTGGTCAATTAATCCTGCAGACTGATAAGCTAATAGCATCTTTTGCAGCGGGAGAGCCACACGTGAGTACACGCTTTTTACATCACTTCTTTGAACCGCGCACACTCGCTGTCTTTGGAGCTTCCGAAAAACCAGAATCCCTGGGTGGGCTTGTTCTGCGCAATATTCAGGAGGGTGGTTTCAAAGGCAAGATATGGGCGGTGAATCTGCGCGGATATGCTCAGGTACATGGAGAAGACTGCGTTCGCCACGTCGATGATTTGCCAGAGATTCCTGATCTGGCGGTTGTCTGCTCTCCTATTGAAGGAGTTCCCAAACTGATTCGCCAACTAGGGGATTTTGGCGTCAAGGCAGCGGTTGTACTATCCGGTGGGGCTTATCTTGACCGTGAAAAGGGCAACAAGGGCTCCATCCGTGAGCGCATGCTCAAGGCCGCTCGGGTTTCAGGCATACGTCTGCTAGGGCCAGAATGTATGGGCGTTATCGTGCCGGGTAAGAAACTCAATGCTTCTTATGCCAGTCACCCGGTGAAAGCGGGCAGGGTGGCTTATATTGGCCAATCAGGCATGTTGGCCAATGGCATGATTGACTGGGCAGCCGGGCGTGATGTGGGTTTTTCGCACCTGATTACCGTGGGTGACAGTGTAGACGTCCTGCTCCCCGACCTGATTGACTATGTGAATCAGTTTTCACCCGCCCAGGCGATTCTTTTGCATCTTGAGCGGGTCAATGATGCCCAGCACTTTATGACGGCATTAAGAGATGCTTCCCGTAACCGCCTGGTCGTGGCTATCAAGAGTGGGCGCACCATAGAGTCAGACATTTCCGGCATGCCACCGACGCCTGGTATTACCAATCGCGATACGGTTTTCGATGCTGCCTTTGCCCGCGCCGGTGTAGTGCGGGTAAATGACTCCGATGAGCTGATTGATGCGCTGGAAACCCTATCACGCATGAAGCCTTTGAAAGGTGATCGCCTGGCGGTTGTTTCCAATGGTCTGGGGCCTGCCATGCTGGCGATTGATAAGCTGATCAGTGCGGGCGGTAAACTGGCAAAATTCAGCGTTGATACCCAGCACCTGCTGAACGAACGGCACGTGGATATCACCAAGCCGGGTGAAAATCCGGTTGATCTGGGAGGGAATGCCACGCCGCAGCGCTTTGTGGATGCTCTGGAGATTGTTGCCGCTGACCCCAATGTGGATGCGGTACTGGTGGTGCATGCGCCAACGCGCCTGGCCCCCTCCCTGGAGACAGCCCAGGCGCTGGTGGCTAACCGTAAAAAGTTCCGGCGTAATCTGCTGACCAGCTGGATGGGGCTCAAGGAAGCCTTGAATGCCCGCCATGAATGCAATATTTCGGGAATTCCGACTTATACGTCGCCGGAAAAAGCCGTTAAAGCTTTTATGCATATGGTGGATTATCAGCGCGTGCAGCTATTGTTGCAGGAAATTCCGCCTAGCCTACCATTTACGACCAGCTCGGAAATCCGTGCGGAATGCCGCACCCTGATCAAGCAAGCCAAGGAAGAGGGCCGCCAGACACTCTTTCATTCAGAAGCAGCCAAAGTACTCGAAGCCTACGGTATTCCTACGGCTCCGAGTATCTACGTGCATAACCGTGAGGAGGCGCTCGAGGCCGCTGGTAAGCTCGAGGGCCCCAAGGCACTCAAGGTGGTTCATGAAGGTAACTGCCGGCCTTATCGCTACCGCAAGCATCCTCATAAGGTGTCGGCCGGGCTGCTTCAGGATCTGGAAACACCCCAGGAGGTGGCCGATGGGGTCGAGCGGTTGGGCGAAAAAGTTAATGAGAAATTTCCTCAGTATCAGGTGCGCGAGTATTGCCTTCAACCCATGCAGCGGGGCAAGCACTCCATGCAGGTCTGTGCGGGCATTACCCGTGACCCTGTGTTTGGCCCCCTGATCGTCTTCGGCATTGGTGGTTACAAGGTCAATATCCTTGCTGACCGTCAGGTGGCATTACCACCGTTGAACATGAGCCTGGCAGCTGATGTTGTCGGGCGTACTCATGCAGCCTCATTGCTGCGTGAGCACTCAGCGGACCCTCAGCGCGATATTCACCGCCTCTGCCAACTGCTGGTCAAGCTGTCACAGATGGCGTCAGATCTCACGGAGCTCTCTGGACTGGAGATCAACCCCTTACTGCTAAACCGTGATGGCATGATAGCGGTGGATTTTGCTATCGACCTGGGTACTCCGGCGCGCTTTGCCATCATGCCGTACCCTGAAGAGTTGCGAGAGTGGGTAACGCTTAAAAATGGCTGGCAGGTTGAAGTGCGCCCGATTCGCGCTGAAGATGCGCCCTTGATTACCACCTTTCATCGCCAGTTATCCGAGGAAAGCATCCGTTTCCGTTACTTTCATAACAAGTCGGATCTTACCAACCGTGATCTCTCGATGCTGTCGCATATCAACTACGACCGTCAGATGGCCTTTATTGCTGAACATCAGCTGGAAGATGGCAGTAAGGAAATGCTTGGTGTGGTGCGAGTCTGGAACGACCCGGATAACATCCGTACCGAGTTTTCGGTGATTATTCGCGATGATCTGCAGGGGTTAGGGATCGGCAGTCTGTTGATGAACAAGATGATTGATTACTGCCGTAACATTGGCACTCTGGAAATGATCGGCAAGATAATGGCCGATAACCATCCTATGCGGGCACTGATGAAGCACTTGGGGTTCAAGATTCGTTATAACATGGAAGAACAGGTTATTGACGCGACCATGCAGCTAAACGAGCCGGAAAGTGAATGGCAGCGCCATCGTCTGGAAAGTCAGCCCGATTGACGCCTGCTTTGAATGTCAAAGGGCGGCCTTTGCATGGGCCGCCCTTGAACGTTTCTGTTGTGAGCTATTGCTTATCAGGGCGCGAGCCTGAAACGATGCCACTGGCCGCCATCACGGCGTTCGTAGCGAATACGGTCGTGCAGTCGGCTGGGCTGACCCTGCCAGAATTCGAGCATATCCGGAATAACCCGATAGCCTCCCCAATGAATCGGACGAGGAATTTCCTGGCCTTCATAAGCCTGCTCGAAACGGTGCTGGCGTTCTTCAATCCAGTTCCGTCCTGGAATCACGACACTCTGGGTAGCAACCCAGGCACCCAGTTGGCTACCGCGCGGGCGGCTATCAAAATACTCGTCTGATTCATCGGCAGATACCTGCTCAACGCGCCCTTCAATGCGGACCTGGCGTGAGAGAGACGGCCACCAGAACGTCAGTGCGGCAAAAGGCACAGCGTTCAGCTCGTTCCCTTTGTGGCTATGGTAGTTGGTAAAAAACACCATGCCATTTTCATCAAAGTCTTTTAACAGCACAACGCGTGCGTGGGGGCGCCCCTGGTTGTCGACCGTTGCCAGAGTCATGGCATTACCGTCTTGTTCATCATTCTCGACAGCCAGAGTGAACCATTCATCAAACAGTGCAATGGGATCGTCTGGTGTCTGGGCTTCTTCGAGCTGCCCACCTTCATAGTCGCGTCTAATATCGGCGATTTCACGTTTCATCGGGTAACTCCTTGGAGTGTTTCACCTATGTTCGCCGCTCTAAAGAAAAACCTCAAGCGCTCTTTCAGTTATAAGTTGGCACCACTCAACTGAACCATCAACATGTAGCTGGCAGTACCTAACCCAATGGAAAGCAAGGCGTTGCGTCTCCATAAATGCAAGGCCGCCACCAGTAAACCTGCCATTATCAGAGGCAATCCGTTGGCACCAAAATTGAACACCAGGTTCGATGTCAATGGACGAAGATCACGTAAGGCATAGATAACCAGAATCAACATCACGGCGGGGGGAAGATAGCGGCCCAAGTGGATGATCAGAGGATGGTCTGCCTGCCTGGAAAGCGCCACAAAGGGCATGACTCGGGTGGCAAAGGTGGCTAACGCACAAACAATGATCAGTTGCCACACAGGATCATTCAGCATTGGGCCCTCCTGCGTGTATCGCGCCGAAAGTAGTCAGCCAGTAGCAGCAGACAGGTGCTGGCAATGGCACCCAATAGCAAGTGGCGGTCAGGCAGTAATAGAAGGGCGCCCATACCCGTTACCAAGGCAATAACGAAGGGGCGCGATTGGCGTAAGCGACTCGCTTGCTCCAGCGTCAGCACAATGAACAGGGCCGTCAGGGCAAATTCAATCCCCTGGCTATCAAACAGCGCTGCGCTGCCCAGAGCGACTCCCATCAGGGAACCAAGCACCCACCAGGTCTGGTTGAGCAGGCTGATGCGAAAATCCAGCCCATGTGAAGGCTTGTTTTCGGCAGGTTGGCTGGTCAATAAAGAATAGGTTTCATCGGTCAGCGCAAAAATCAGATAAGGTTTCATTAAACCGGCGCCCTGAAAACGCTTGAGTAGCGATAGTCCATAGAAAACATGGCGCGAGTTCAGCATCAGTGTAGCAACAGCCACTTCCGCCAGGCCCGCGCCTGCAGCTAACAGCGCGAGTGCCAGAAATTGCCCCGCTCCTGCATAAATAAATACGGACATCGCAAGAGCGGCATACCAGCTTATGCCCACTTCAATAGCCAGAATACCAAAAGCTGCCCCAAGCGGTAGGTAACCAAACATAACGGGTAAAGTTTGTTGGCTGGCATAGCGCCAGGCCGAACTGATCACATCTGACTCCTTGGTTCATGTTTTAATAATAAAATGAAGTGCATTCTATGAGAAAAGGGTAAGAAATGCGAAGATAGTTCTTCTATCATCTCCATTCAAAGGAATCTGAACTATGCAAGCTGTTCACGTGTGGGATGTGCTGGTACGTATTTTTCACTGGGGATTGGTGGCTGCTGTACTGCTTTCCTTTTACACCATGAAAACCGATGGCGCACCGTTTCTTTTTCCAATTGAAATCCATGCCCAGGCAGGTTATGTGGTACTTGGTCTGCTGACATTTCGTTGGATATGGGCTTTTTTTGGCACTCATTATGCCCGTTTTCGTGCATTTCTGGTTTCGCCCAAAACCTCTGCACGTTATGCAAAAAGCCTTATCCAGCGCCAGCCAGCCCCTTATGCCGGGCATAACCCACTCGGCGGCTGGGCAGTGCTGATTCTTATGCTGTCACTTACCTTTCAGGCAGTCAGCGGGTTATTTTTGAGTGACGATATTTTTTTCTCAGGGCCACTCTATGGTAGTTTTGGTAATGAATTTAGCAGTGCATTGGTAAGCTGGCACGAACTTAATGCTCAACTGCTGATGATTCTGATTGGTTTGCATCTTGTCGCTATCGCTGTTCATGCAGTTTTGGGTGAAAGACTTGTTAAGGCAATGTTTACTGGCGTGAAAACTTTTACCCAGACGCCCGTCGATTCTACTAATACTTCCATCAGACTACCCATTATCAGCGCTTTAATTGCCATCTTGGCAGGTGTAGGAATCAGTGCTTTCTTTTGGCTGTAGTTCAGTCCTCTTTACTCATCTACTTGGCTCAAAAAGAGCCAGTACCTGGCTAGGATTACTGGCTCTTGACATGTTCAAACGCAAAAATGCTGCACTCAATTATCGCGATAGTTATCGTGGCAGCCTTTACAGGAGTTTGCGACAGTTGCAAAAGCGCGCCGCGATGATTCAAAGTCGCCTTCCTGGGCAACCTCAGCCAAGGTCGCGGTTTCTTCCATGAAAGTTTCTACGCGTTGCTGAATATCGTCCTGGTTATCAGCTATCTTGGCCATGGCATCCGTTTCAACGCCGTGGTTGCCGCCCATATAGGAGCCTTCAACAAAACCTTCCCAAGGCATACCGGCAACCGCGTTGACTGCTTCGGCGCGGCGGATAAACTCTTCAGGATCATAATCAATCTTACCCTGTGCCATCGCCCCCATCGGGCCAAAGTGCCAGGCCATAACGCTGAAAGTTGCCTGACGATACTCAATCGCATCTTCAGGGTCAGCCGCATGAACCAGTGCGGTAGTAGAGAGAGCTGCTGCCAGCGCAGTGACAATCGTCATTCCTTTCATCAATTGCATTATGTTGTCTTCCTTTGCAGTGGTCGTCGACAGCATC
>JBNJGW010000071.1:0-12801 GCA_051748005.1 Pseudomonadota bacterium
TCAGAGCTCTCCAGCTGATGCTTTATATCCTGTGTTATCAGCAGGTCATAAAGGCCTTTCGGCAGTGAGCGCTCAGCCATGGGGCAATCCTTTTATTTTTGGTCACTTTTACAGCTGGTTATAGGGCTCTCACAGTTCGCTAACCACTGTCTCACCCGTCATCGTACATAATATATGGATATCCTACCCCCTTTAGTCACGGCTTTGTCATGCCTCAGGCTGGGGGCTGGTTCAATGGCAAGGAGTTGACGAAGGCGTAAAAGTCACATAAATTGACATATAAATACGCCTCCATAGGTGACATTATGACGATTGAGATCAAAGACGTCGTTGACCGTGAGGGCTTTATCATGGCGGATGCTCTCTTGAACGAGCTGCATATCACCAAGCGTGAGTTCGCGCATGCAATTGGCCTGAGTCATAACGCCATTATCCGTAAGGATCGACTGCATGCCGTCTCAACACAGCAGCGCCTGCGTCAGACCTATGAGATCCTCAAGCGCATCGAACCCTGGGCGGGGTCAACCAGTGCAGCCTGGTCCTGGTACCGCACCTATCCCATTGCACCTCTGGGCGACCTTACTGCAGAGGATCTGGTCAGCCAGGGCCGTGCTGATGATGTTCGCGCCTATCTTGC
Source organism: Pseudomonadota bacterium (assembly GCA_051748005.1). GTDB lineage: Bacteria > Pseudomonadota > Gammaproteobacteria > Pseudomonadales > Halomonadaceae > Vreelandella. Next base: position 638 of record JBNJGW010000071.1, read on the forward strand.
CCTGATTGCTGAGGGAGGCTATGCGTGAGCCTTTTGGAACTGGGCTTTCGGTACAGAGGCATTGTCTATCGTGGCCATAACCCCAGATGGCAGCATGCACCTGAATCCGGAGAAGGTGCGGCTCGCCATGGTGGGCGTTGGAACCCTGTTGGCGTCCCTGCTTTATACACAAGTGAACGTTTCGAGACCGCCTGGCTTGAGGCGCAGCAAGGTTTTCCGTTCAAAACCCAGCCACTGACCCTGTGTGCCTATGAAGTCGACTGTGGGCCCCTGCTGGATCTTTGTGATCCGGCGGTTCAGGCAAGGGTTCATCCTGACCCTGAAAGCTGGATGCATGAGGCCTGGCTCGACAGAAAGCTACGCAAGGCGCCTGTGGTAGCCTGGGAAATAGCGACGCACTTGATAGCTGAAGGCTTCACCGGCATCCGCGTTCCCTCTCGGGCAAAAGGTGCGACAGCGCGAGACATCAATATCGTGTTCTGGAAGTGGACACGCCAGGCACCAACACGCGTATGCGTGATCGATGATGAGAAACGTCTGCCAGGCAAGCCAGAATGAAAATACTGACAGCATCGCGCTGTGATTTAACACATCAGCAGCATAAACACTTCTTAGCGATTCTGGCCGCGATGCGCCCAGGCGGTCATGCGCTTTTCCAGCAGCGAGAAGAGTTCGTACATCACCATGGCCATGGCGCTGATGACGATCAGCCCGGCAAACACCAGCCCCATACGCATCTGCGAGCCGGCACTCATCATCAGGTAGCCAATGCCCTGGTTGGAGGCGACAGTTTCCGAGACCACCGTGCCCACAAACGCCAGGGTGATCGCCACTTTTAATGAAGCAAAGAAGTAAGGCAGCGAGCGCGGCAGACCGATTTTCAACAGTACATCCATACGCCGGGCGCCGAGTACGCGCAGCACGTCTTCCATCTCGGGTTCGAGGGTGGCAAGCCCGGTTGCCACGTTGACGACAATCGGGAAAAAACAGATCAGGAAGGCGGTGAGAATCGCCGGCACCGAACCAATCCCGAACCACACCACCAGGATGGGCACGAAGGCGACCTTGGGGATCGCATTGAACCCCACAAGCAGTGGGTAACAGGCGTTATACAGAAAGCGTGAAGACCCGATGATAAAGCCCAGCCCCAGGCCTACCACCACCCCTAGCGCAAACCCGACCAGGGTGGTCCACAGGGTTTGCCAGGAATGCATGCCGATAGGGCCTGCGTAGGTGACCAGGGCAATGGCGGTATCCAGGGCGCTGGGAAAAATGAAGCTTGGGACATCGAATAGGCGTACCGTCAGTTCCCAGATCAGCGTCAATACCACCACTGCGATCCACGGCGCCAGCCGCTCGACCGTTTGACGATTAACATTCATAGTGAAGCTCTTTTAATAGTGACGCTCTGTCCTGATGACATTCAGCGACTGCGGATTTCACCAATCTGTGCGCGCAGTTCATGCACCAGGTCGATAAACGGCTTGTCGTAGGTGATTTCCAGCGGGCGGGGGCGTGGCAGATCAATCTGACGCCGCTCGACGATGCGCCCGGGTCGGCTGCTCATCACGTAGACAGTGTCGGCAAGAAAGGCGGCTTCGCGCAGATCGTGGGTGACCAGCACCACGGTAAAGCGCTGCGCCTCCCAAAGGTCGCGCAACACGCACCAGAGTTCCTCGCGGGTAAACGCATCCAGAGCACCAAACGGCTCGTCCAGCATCAAGAGCCGGGGCTGATGGATCAGCGCACGACAGATGGAAGCGCGCTGCTGCATACCGCCGGATAGCTGCCACGGATACTGGTCTTCGTAGTCGGCCAACCCCACTGTTTTGAGCAGATCCCGCGCCCAGCCCACAAACTCCTCGCGGCGTTTGCGAAACTGATGCCGGTAGGGCTTGACGATTTCCAGGGGCAACAGGACGTTATCCAGGGTTGTGCGCCATGGCAGCAGGTTGGCGTTCTGAAAGGCCATTCCGGAGATTTTCAGCGGCTCGGTGACCGCTACCCCATCCACCTTGATCGCGCCTGCCGTGGGCGCGTTAAGGCCCGTGCACAACTTCATGAAGGTTGATTTGCCGCAGCCTGATGGCCCAACAAAGGCGACAAACTCGCCTTCGTGGATATTCAGGTCAATGTCTTCAATGGCATTACCCGAGTCGTCGTAGGCCAGGCTGACATGGTCAAAAGCAACAAAGGCCGACATTATTCGCTCCCTGCCGGCAGCAGCATGCGGTCATCCTGCGCCGGTAGGTAGGCGCTGTCGAAAACGTCTTCAACCTCCGGCAGCGTCGGCAGGGAGTAGGCATCCCCCACCAGCTGGATGGCCTCGGCCAGGCGCTGTGTATCGATATCGCCTACGCCGTTTTCACGGGCATCCGGCGTATCCACCACGCTATCCAGGGCAAGCTTCAGTCGGCGGGTTTCCATTTCCAGGTCGATCAGCTCATCGCGCTTGCGCACGTAGTCAATCGCCGCGTCGGGGTCGTCCAGGGTTTCGCCCAGGGCGCGATTAAACGCACGTAAAAATCCGCGCACCGCTTCAGGATTTTCTTCGGCAAAGGATTCACTGGCAATAATGGCGTTGCCATAAAGGGGGACGCCGTACTCGGGGAACGGCATGATGGTCAGGTCATCCTGGCTCATGCCACGCTCTTCAAGGTTCAGAAGGCTGGTGAAGTAGAAGCCGGTGATGGCATCCACATCGCCGCGGGTCAGCAGGGTTTCACGCAGTGTCGGATCAACGTTCTGCCACTCTACCGCCTCGGGGTCCAGATCGTTGGCAGCAGCAAAAATGCCCCAGGCGCGATAGCCGGTATCAAAGGTGGGGGCAGCAATGGTTTTACCGGCCAGATCCGCGGGGGTTTCAATGCCACTGTCCTTGCGGGCGAAGACCGCTGCAGGCGTGCCATCGTAGACGCTATACACGCCGGTGATGCCAGGGCCCTCGGGGTTTTCAGCCAGGAATTCTACCAGGGCGTTCAGGTCACCAAAGCCCATTTCATAGGCGCCGGAAGCCACGCGGTTAATCGCGCCTGCCGAGCCGCTGCCGGAGTCGATCTGGACATCCAGGCCTTCTTCGGCAAAGTAGCCACGGTCTACCGCCATCAGAAACGGCGCGGAAGGCCCTTCAAAACGCCAGTCCAGCTGAAAGCGAATATCGGTTTCCTGAGCCTGGCTCGCCGTGGACAACAGCGCCAGGGCCACACTGCTTAACCCAGAAACGGTCTTGATCTGTTTGCCGGGTGCTCTGCTTGCCTGCATCTTCATGGACAACCCTCTTTGTATACGATAAACGTACCAAGAGTTTGCATAAACATAGCCAATATCAATAAAATTCTTATTTATCAATACACTGCTGTCCATTCGTAGCAAGATACAGATTAAACCCAAAACGCTGCGCACCTTTTTCTGGCAGGGGCAATCAGGGATGCACCATTATTGCCCCTGACTGGCCGCCTAAAAGATCAACTCAGGGAACGCCGTCATTCTTGCCAAGCCGAGATCACAGCGCGCTCTTCGTCTGTCATGTTAGTGATATTGCCCAGCGGCATATAATGATTGCCAACCACTTGCTGGATTGTCTCCCGCTGACCAAGGGTCTCTTCCCAGCTCTCGAACACGTATCCCGCCGGGGGCGCATTGAAGCCGGCATGCTCGGGGTCACGGGCGTGACACTGCACGCAGTGCTGCTCGATAATGGTGCTTACCTGCTCGCGCCCGGGTGCAGCGGTTTCCGACGATGAGCCCGAAACACCGGGGGCACCGATCCAGAACGCCAGGATGACAAGCCCCCCGCCGGCCACCAGATAAAGCGGCTTGTTGTGGCCCGCATGCATCAGCACGAAAAACTGGCGAATCACGGCGCCGGCAAAAATCAGCAATGCCATGAGCACCCAGGCAAGCTCGTGGGAATACAAAAACGAGTAGTGATTGCTGATCATCAACAGCACCACCGGCAGGGTAAAATAGGTGTTATGCACCGAGCGCTGCTTGCCACGTTTGCCATCCAGCGGATTGGGCGCCTCGCCGGCCTGCATGGCCTTGACCATGCGCCGCTGGCCGGGAATGATCCAGAAGAAGACATTGGCCGACATGGCCGTGGCCATAACTGCCCCGGTCAACAGAAACGCCGCCCGCCCGGTAAACATCTGGGTGCTAAGGTAGGCCACCACCACCACCATGACCGCCACGGCCAGACTCAGCAGGCCATCGCGCTCCATATTGGGGCTGATGCGCTTGCAAAGCTCGTTGTAGACCACCCAGCCAGCCAGCAGAAATGCCAGCGCCAGCACATTGGCTTGCCAGCCACTCAGATCAGCCGCCCATGCCCAGGGGCTATTGGTGTTGACCAGGTAAAAATCGGGGCTGGCCATATACAGCACCACAAACAGGGCAAACCCGCTCAACCAGGTGGTATAGGCTTTCCAGAATGACCAGTGCAGGCTGTTAGGCAGTTTGGCAGGAGCCGTGGTGTATTTCTGGTTGTGGTAGAAGCCACCGCCATGGACGGCCCACATTTCACCGAACACGCCCTTTTCACGATCCTCTGCCGCCTTGGGCGTTCGCAGGCTGTTATCCAGCATCACGAAGTAAATTGATTCACCAATCCAGGCAATGGCTGCGATGACATGCAACCAGCGCAGCAGCAAATTGACGACATCAACAATATAGCTGTACATGGCGCTCCCCTTTTACGCGTTAACTGCCGCGATAGGTGGTGTAGCCGTATGGCGAGAGCAAAAGCGGCACATGATAATGCTGGCTGGCATCGGCAACGCCAAAGCGTAGTGGAATCACATCCAGAAAGCGCGGCTCAGAAGCGTCCTTGTGCTGGCGACCCAGGTAATCACCGGCGTGAAAGACCAGCTCATACTCCCCTGCTGTGAACGCGGCGCCCTCAAGCAAGGGGGCATCGCAGCGGCCATCGTCGTTGGTGGTCACACTGCCGAGATGTTCTCGCTGGGTGGCTGACAGGCGATACACATCAATCATGATGCCTTGACCCGGGCAGCCCCGGGCGGTATCCAATACGTGGGTGGTTAAACGTCCCATTCTGACTCCTTTTTGGGTTAATCTAAAATACGTTTACTTGCTTTATTGTATACAGTATCGACCTTCAAACTCACACCATACGGGAGACAGCATGCCGCCCTCACCTACGCACCCGCTTCTTGAGCCACGTCCCAGCACGCTTGACCTGGATACCTTTGTGGCCCATTACGGCGATATCTTCGAGCATTCCCCCTGGGTGGCCGAGGCCGCCTGGCAACAGGGTCTTACGACTCAACATGACCATCCGGATGGCCTTGCCAGCTTGATGGGGCAAATGCTTCAACAGGCCAGCAGCGACGAACAGATCCGGGTGATCCGCGCCCATCCGGACCTGGCCGGCAAGGCGGCCCTGGCCGGCGAACTTACCGGCGATTCGACCCAGGAGCAGGCCGGCGCCGGGCTGGATCAGTGCTCACCCGAAGAGCTCGCGCGCTTTGAACACCTGAACACCACCTATAAACACAAATTTGCTTTTCCTTTTGTGATTGCCGTTCGGGGCCTGGATCGCTACGCCATTCTGGAGGCTTTTGCCGAGCGCCTCGATAACGACCTGGCCACCGAGCGGCGCACGGCCATCGAGCAGGTCATGCGTATCGCCAGGCTCCGCCTGCAGGCGCGTGCCAGCGGCTAGCGTTGATGCTGGCAGCGCCCATTGGCCCAGGTTTCCAGAATGGCGCGGTCGTCACCCAGCATCATCAGCGCAAACAGCCGCTCGGCAAGGGTCTGGCAGCGCGCCGTGCGCCGGGCAAGTAACGGTGTGGCGCAGGTATCCAACACGACGAAATCCGCTTCCATTCCCTCGGCCAATCGGCCGATATGCCCATCCAGCGACAGTGCCCGGGCGTTACCCAGCGTCAGGGCATAGAAGCCCTGCCAGGCGGTCAGCGCCTCACCGCGCAGCTGGCCGACCTGATAGGCCGCCTTGAGGGTGGCCAGCCCGGAAAGATCGGTGCCCGCGCCAATATCACTGGCCACGCTGACCGCCAGCCCGGCTTCCCGGGCGGATCGGCGATCAAACAGGCCGCTGCCCAGGAACATGTTGGAGCTCGGGCAGAAAGCGATATTGGCGCCCTGCCCGGCCAGGCGCGCGCGCATGCCGTCATCCAGGTGAATGCCGTGGGCAAAGGTGCTGCGCGGCCCGACCAGGCCGGACTGTTCGTAGACATTGAGGTAGTCGCGGCTTTCCGGGAACAGCTCGGCTACCCAGGCGATCTCGCCGGTATTCTCGGCCAGATGGGTCTGCAGCCACAGGCTCGGGTCGCTGCGCAAGAGCCCACCGGCGGCGTCAAGCTGCGCCCGGGTCGAAGTGGGCGCAAAGCGCGGGGTGACGCTGTACCCAAGCCGCCCTTTGCCGTGCCAGTCGGCGATCAGCCGTTCGCTGTCATGAATGCCGCCGAAGGTATCATCGGTAAGCGCCTCGGGGGCATGACGATCCATAAGTACCTTGCCCGCCAGCATGCGCAGCTCGCGACGCTGACTGGCAGCGAAAAACGCCTCCATTGACTGCGGATGACTGGAACCAAACACCTGGGCCGTGGTGGTGCCAACGCGCAACAGTTCCTCAAGAAAGGCGTCGGCGATGGTCTCGGCGTGCTCACGCTCGGCAAAGCGGCACTCTTCCGGAAAGGTATAGTCATTGAGCCAGTCAAGCAGCTGGCGCCCATAGGAGGCCATGATCTCCAGCTGTACATAGTGCACATGGCTATCGATAAAACCCGGCATGATCAGCTTGCCGCTATGGTCCACCATCTCGATGCCCTCGGGCAGCTGAGGCGCCAGCTGTGCGTAATCGTCCACTGCACGTATGCGGCCGTTTTCCAGCCACAGGGCGCCATCGGGCAGGTGTCGGACAGTGCCCGGCAAGGGGGTGTCGCCGTCACCCGGGTCGGCATCAAAGCTGAGCAGTTCGGCGCGCAGCACAAGGCCGTGGGGTTGGAAAGAGGTTAACGTATCTATCGCGGTCATGGTCTCAGCTGTCGTCAGTATGAACAGAAGGGGTGGAAAATAACGGCTTGAGTGCCTGAGAAGTCAGGCCGCGCTGCTCGCTGGGCGCAGGACCGGCTGCCAGCGGCAACAGCTCGGCCAGGGTGAGCAGCGCAATGGCGTAGGGGGTTTTATCATTGACCTTGGTGGTTTCGCCGTCTGGCCCCTTGGCCATGCCCAGCGGACAGCGCACTGCCTCGAGCGCGTCCGCAGGATGGCCTTGGCGTAGAAGCCGGCTGCGAAAGCTTGCCCACTTGCTTTGCGAACCAATCAGGCCGATGGAGGCGCAGTCGCCGCGGGCCAGCAGCGCGCTGATCAGGGCGCGATCCTCACTGTGGTCGTGGGTCATCACCAGCGCATGGGCCGCGCTGGGCAGCATGGCAACGGCGTTTTGTGCCTCATTGAAGGGGTAACAGTCAAGGCGTGGCTGGCCTTGGGCCCAGCTCGGGAAGGCGACCTCGCGGCTGTCAAACCACATGATGCGCCAGCCCAGCGGCTGGGCCAGCTGGACGATTTCACGCCCGACGTGGCCCGCGCCAAACAGCGCCAGCGTTGTCCCGCTGCCAGGAAACACCTCCAGCAGGACATTGACGAAACCACCGCAGCACTGGCCGCTGCGCCCGCCAAGCGAGAACGCCTCCAGCGACATGCCCGCCTCGCCTGCCTTGAGCTTGTGCCGGGCAGCGGCAATGGTCTGCCACTCAAAGGTGCCGCCGCCCAGGGTATCGAACACGGCCTCCGCGGTTATCACCATGCGCGCCCCTGGCTCCCGGGGAGTGGAACCGGCACTGGTTACCTGAGTGGCCAGCACGTGAGGCAGGCCCTCACGCTGCAGACGATGAAGGGCAGCATGCCAGGTCTCGGCGACATTCACGCTGACACCTGCTCGCGACGCAGCGCTTCAGCGGCCAGCAGCACCCGTTCCGGAGTGGCCGGCGTATCCAGACGCGGTGACCGGCGATAATCCGCAAGGCTTGCCAGCGCGTCGCGCAGCGCCGACCACACCGAGATAGCCAGCATGAAAGGTGGCTCACCCACTGCCTTGGAACGATAGATACTGGCCATGGAATTAGGGTGGCCTTCCATCAGGGCGACGTTAAACACCGGTGGCAGGTCGCCAAAGGTGGGGATCTTGTAGGTAGCGGGGCCCGTCGTCATCAGCTGGCCGTCAGCATTCCAGTCAAGCTCCTCGCTGGTCAGCCATCCCATCCCCTGAATAAAACCTCCCTCTACCTGGCCAATATCAATGGCCGGATTCAAGGAATCGCCCACATCGTGAAGGATATCGACGCGGGTGACCTGATATTCACCGCTCAGGGTATCCACACTAACCTCGGAGACGGCCGCGCCAAAAGCGTAGTAGTAGAAGGGATTGCCCTGGCCAAGGCTGCGATCGTAGTGGATCAGGGGCGTGGCGTAGAAGCCCTTCTCCGACAGCGAGACGCGACCAAAATAGGCGGCCTGGATCAACTCCCCCCAACCAATGCGCCGCTCGCCGCTGTCTGTTGCCACCACCAGCTGCCCTTCTTCCAGGCGCATGCTGTCGGTATCCACGCCCTGCTCGGCAAAAAAGTGCTCGGCGGCAAAGTCAAACAGGCGCGCCTTGAGCTTCACACAGGCATCGCGGGCAGCCTGGCCGTTGAGGTCGGCCCCGCTGGAGGCCGCGGTCGGCGAGGTGTTGGGCACCTTGTCGGTACGTGTGGCACTGATGCGCACTGTGTTGAGGTCCAGCCCCAGTTCGCGGGCCACCACCTGGATGATCTTGGTGTGCAGGCCCTGGCCCATTTCGGTGCCCCCGTGATTGATCAGCACACTGCCATCGGTATACACATGCAAGAGCGCGCCGGCCTGATTAAGATGCTTGGCGGTAAAGGAAATACCGAACTTCACCGGCGTCAGCGCCAGGCCCTTCTTGATCACGCTGTTTTGCGCATTGGAGGCTGTGATTGCCTCACGGCGCGCCCAGTAGTCGCTGTCCGCTTCCAATTGCGCCATCAGCGTATGCAGCAACTCGGTCTGGTCGACCTGCTGGCCATAGTGGGTCACATTGCGAGGCGAAGACGAGTCGTCCTGGCGATACAGGTTGCGCTTGCGCACCGTCAGCGGGTCTTCTCCCAGGTGCCGGGCAATATCATCGATTGCCGCTTCAATCGCCATCATGCCCTGAGGGCCGCCAAACCCGCGAAACGCCGTGTTCGAGGCGGTGTGGGTGCGCGCCCGATGGCCCGTCACCCGGGCGGCGCCCAGCGAGTAGGCGTTATCGCTGTGGAACATGGCGCGGTCGACAATGGCATCGGAAAGATCCGGCGAGTAGCCGCAATCGCCAATCAGGGTGATCTCACCGCCCTGGATCACGCCGTTACCATCCACGCCCAGCCGGTAGCGATTATGGAAAGGGTGACGCTTGCCGGTCGCGCGCATGTCCTCGCTGCGCGGCAGGCGCACCCGGGCGGCGCGCCCGGTGCGACGACTGATCAGTGCGGCGATACACGCCCAGGGCGAGGCCTGGGTTTCCTTGCCGCCGAAGCCGCCGCCCATACGGCGCACTTCCACGGTCACGGCGTGCAGCGGAATGCCCAGCACCTCGGCCACCAGTTTCTGGGTTTCACTGGGATGCTGGTTGGACGTGTGCACCACGACGCCATCATCCTCGGTGGGCGTGACCAGGCAGGCCTGACCTTCCAGGTAAAAGTGCTCCTGGCCGCCGACAAACTGCTCGCCCTCAATGACATGCGCGGCCTCCTTGAGGGCCTGCTGCCACTCGCCGCGCTCCTGTACATGGGTGGGGCGTACCACTTCATCACGCGCAATGGCGGCGACAGGGTCAAGGCTCGGGGTGTCGGCGTCAACGCGTATCATGCCGGCATCAAACGCTGCCTTAACCGCCTCCCGGGCGCCACGGTAGGTCTCGGCAGCCACGGCAAAGAGTACCTGGCCGGCGTAGCTGATTTCCGATTCAACCAGTACCGGGTCGCCGGGAAATACCGGGCCAACATCAGTGTGCCCCGGCACATCCTCGACCCCGACAGCGTCAACCACGCCAGGCAACAGGCGAATACGTGGCAGATCAAGATGGGTGAGCTGGCCATGGGCAACCGTTGAGAGCCCCAGGGCGATGTGCAGCGTATCGGCTGGCGCCTTGAGGTCATCAATGTAGGCGGCGCGGCCGGTCACATGCTTGATAGCACTCTCGTGAATGCGGGCATGCTTGTCAGCAGGACGCTTGACGTCAGCGGGCGCCGCCAGGGGCAGACTAGTGAGCGTACGCATGAAGCATGACCTCCTCGGTCGAATCAGTAGACAAGACCACAAGCCGCAGGCGCTCCAGCAGATTGGCAGCGGCCAGCTGACGATACTCTGCGCTGCTGCGCACATCGCTGAGGGGCGTGAAGGCCTCAAGCAGTGCCGCGCGGGCAGCGGCAAACGCCGTGTCAGTGGGTGGCTGTCCTTCCAGAGCAGCCTCGACGCTATACGCGCGCTTGGGGGTTGCCGCCATGCCGCCAAAGGCCAGGCGCACCTCACGCAGCACTCCCTGCTCCATACGCCAGTGAAAGGCGCCCAGCAGCGCCGAGATGTCGTCCTCGCGACGCTTGGATATTTTCCACACCTTGAGCGTATGGTCGGGTCGTGGCGCAGGCAAGAAGACCGCTCGAATCACCTCGCCCTCGCCCAGGGCGGTCTTTTTGTAATCAATAAAGAACTTATCCAGCGCCAGCTCCCGCTCGCCCTCCGGGCCTGCCAACCATAGCCGTGCCTCAAGCGCCAGCAATACCGGCGGGGTATCGCCAATGGGCGAGGCATTGGCGATATTGCCCCCCAGGGTGCCACGGTTGCGGATCTGCGCCGATCCCAGGCGATGAAGCAGATGGGCAAAGCCGGGAAAATGCTCATCCAGCAATGGCAACAGCTGCGTATAGGTCACAGCGGCGCCGATCCACCAGCCTGCCCGCCCATCGTCCAGAGTGACGGTGTCACAACGCAACAGCTCATCCACCCGGGTCACGTCAATCACCCGCTCGTAACGCTTAAGGCTTTGGGTGACGTTCAGCCAGAGGTCGGTGCCTCCCGCCACCAGCGGTGCCTCAGGATAACGCTTACGTGCGGCAAGCAGTGCTGCCAGGGTTACCGGCTGCACAAAAGAGTCCTCGGTTGATGTACCATCGGCCTTAACCTTGCTGTCTCCTGCAGCAAGTGCCGAGGCGTCGTGCCACCAGGCATGACGCGGCGCCGGGTGATCGGCCATGCTCAGCGCCGCATCGCGGATCGGCCGGTAGCCGGTGCAGCGGCACAGGTTACCGCCGAGCGCCGCTTCCAGGCGTTCAGGCGTCAAGGGTGCCGGCACATCAGGCTGGGCTTCATGCAAGGTGAACAGCGACATGACGATGCCGGGCGTGCAGAAACCGCACTGGCTGGCATGGCAGGCGACCATTGCCGATTGGGCCGGATGCAGGTTATCGCCGTCACCAAGCCCTTCAACGGTGACCAGGCTGCGGCCCTGGAGTTGATGGGCGGGCATGATGCAGGAATTTGCACTATGATAGTGCATTTTTCCTGCTGCATTGACCTCACCGACGGCGACAGTACAGGCGCCGCAGTCACCGGACGCGCAGCCTTCCTTGGTGCCTACCTGACCCAGTGTCTCACGCAGCAGTTCAAGTACGCTGGTATCGGGCGAAGCCGCCACGCTGCGTGGCTGGCCATTTAGCTGGAAGTGGATCATGGCATTAACTCACATGTTGACCAATTGGTCAGGAATAATTCCAAGAATGGTTCAGTCCTGATAACAATGCAAGTCACGGGCCATCTTTTCAGGAGCTAAAATGACCTCACCCCCTTGCACCGCCAAGTCATCGGCAACATCAAAAGAGGCCACGCGGGCCCACAACGAGCAGCTGATTCTGGCTGCCGCCGAGCGCATCTTTGCCCGCCATGGCTATCGCGGCGCCAGCGTTCAGGCCATCGCGGAAGCCGCCGGGCTGCCGAAGTCCAATGTGCTTTATTACATGGGTAGCAAACAGGCGCTCTATGTACGCCTGCTGGCAAGGATGATGCAGCGCTGGAATGCGCTGCTGGACGATATTTCGGTGGAGGATGACCCGGCAGAAGTACTCACCGCCTTCATACGCCGC
>JBNJGW010000072.1:0-12664 GCA_051748005.1 Pseudomonadota bacterium
GCGGTCAAAAAAGGGTGCGGCTTCAAGCCGCACCCTTCAATATCAACAGCTTAAAGTTCAGTCATAGCAATCAATTGCTATCCCTGAGGCTGTAGACATAAGCGGCTACCAGGTGAACGCGTTCTTCACCAATGTAGGCTGTCTGTGACGGCATGTGGCCGTTACGTCCATTGCGCAGCGTCTGGCGAATGGAATCAGCAACCGTCTGGCCCTGCGCCAGGTACAGCCATATATCATTGGTCAGATTGGGCGCACCCAGACCGGTGTTACCCGTACCCTGAGGGGTGTGGCAGGCAGCACACACTGACATGAAGGTGCTTTCACCCTGTTCGGCCCGTTCAGCGTCATGCTCAAGGTCAGACAGCGACAGAACGTACTGGGTCAGGTTCTCGATGTTGTCTTCACCCAGCTGCTGCCAGGCAGGCATCAGACCATTACGACCGTTGTTCAGTGTTGCCAAGATGTTATCGGGCTCGCCGCCATACAGCCAGTCGTCATCGGTCAGGTTGGGGAAGCCGTAGCCACCTTTGGCGTTAGAGCCATGGCAAACGGCACAGTTATTCTGGTAGATACGCTCGGCAACCTGCATGGCATCGTCATCCTGCGCCAGGTCAGGAATAGGCACTTCCTGATACTGGGCAAAGATGGGCGTGAAGCGCTCCTCTGCGCGAGCAACTTCTTCTTCCCACTGGCCTTCCTGAGACCAGCCCAGAACGCCGGCAAAGTTACCCAGGCCCGGGTAGAGCACCAGATAGCCCAGTGAAAAGATGACAGTACCGACAAACAGCTGAAACCACCACTTGGGCAGTGCGTTATCGTACTCTTCGATGCCATCAGCCGCATGGCCGGTGGTCTCGACATTGCCATCAGCGTCCGGCTGTTTGTCGGTACGCCGATTAGCAAACAGCAGCCAGGCGCTAAGTGCAATCGTGCCCAGTGTGATGACGATGATCCAGGCGCTCCAGAAGCCAGGCAAGGAGTCGCCCCATAGATTATTCATGTATTTTTATCTCCCCTGTCGTGGCGGGAATCTGCTTCATCCCCGGATGCAGCAGGCTTGTCACGGGACGGTTGCTCATCGTCATCGGCGAAGGGCAGGTTAGCCGCTTCTTCGAAGTCCGGTTTACGTCGCTTGGAATAGGCCCACCAGGTGATGCCCAGAAAAGCGATGATCAATATCAGCGTGATGAGGCCGCGAAAAGTTCCCGTATCCATAGCTTAGCGAGTGCCCTCAAGCACGGTTCCCAGTTGCTGTAAGAAAGCGATCAGTGCAGTGATTTCCTGGGTGCCGTTGACCTCGGCAGTCGCGTTGGCGATCTGCTCATCGGTATAGGGAACACCCAGGTTTTGGAGCGCACGCATCTTGGCCGGTGTGTCCTCGCCATCCAAGCGGTTTGAAAACAGCCATGGATAAGCCGGCATGATGGACTCTGGCACAACGTCGCGCGGGTTATACATGTGCGCACGGTGCCAGTCGTCGCTGTAACGGCCGCCTACGCGTGCCAGGTCAGGCCCGGTACGCTTGGAGCCCCACAGGAAGTTGTGGTCATAGACAGACTCACCCGCCACGCTGTAGTGGCCATAGCGCTCGGTTTCAGCGCGGAAGGGGCGAACCATCTGCGAGTGACAGCTGACACAGCCTTCACGGCGGTAGATGTCACGACCTTCCAGTTCCAGAGCGGTGAGGGGCTCCAGCCCCTCCACCGGCTCAGTGGTCTGTTTCTGGAAGAACAGCGGTACAACCTCGGCCAGGCCGCCGAAACTGATTGCAACCAGAATCAGTACGGCAAGCAGGCCAACGTTCTTTTCAACGATATCGTGTTTCATTGGTCTCGACTTCCCCGGTTAAGCGGCTTGTGGCATCGGCTGCTGGCTAACAGCTTCGCTACGTTTAACCGTCTGATAGACATTGTAGGCCATGATCAGCATGCCGGTGACCCAGAACAGACCACCAATCAGGCGCACGAAGTAACCTGGCGCACTGGCTTCAACGGCTTCCACAAAGGTGTACATCAGGGTGCCGTCCGCGTTGATGGCACGCCACATCAGGCCCTGCAGAATACCGTTTACCCACATGGAGGCGATATACAGCACGGTGCCAATGGTCGCCAGCCAGAAGTGCACGGCAATCAGGTTGACAGAGTGCATCTCGGTACGGCCGAACAGGCGCGGGATCAGGTGATACATGGAACCGATGGTGATCATGGCGACCCAGCCAAGCGCGCCGGAGTGCACGTGACCAATGGTCCAGTCGGTGTAGTGCGACAGAGCGTTGACGGTCTTGATTGCCATCATCGGGCCTTCGAAGGTCGACATACCGTAGAAGGACAGGGCAACCACCAGAAAGCGCAGGGTCGGGTCGGTACGCAGCTTATGCCAGGCACCCGAGAGAGTCATCATACCGTTGATCATGCCGCCCCAGGAAGGTGCCAGCAGGATGATCGACATTACCATGCCCAGTGACTGCGCCCAGTTAGGCAGTGCAGTGTAATGCAGGTGGTGTGGGCCAGCCCACATGTAGACCATGATCAGTGCCCAGAAATGCACGATCGACAGGCGGTAGGAATAGACCGGACGTTCAGCCTGCTTGGGAACGAAGTAGTACATCATGCCCAAAAAGCCAGCGGTCAGGAAGAAGCCTACGGCATTGTGCCCGTACCACCACTGCACCATGGCATCAATGGTGCCTGCATAGATGGAGGTTGAGTACATGGGCGTCACGGGGATGGCCGCATTATTGACAATATGCAGCACCGCTACCGTCAGGATGAAGGCGGCAAAGAACCAGTTCGCCACATAGATATGCGAGGTCTTACGCTGTTTGATGGTCATCAGGAAGACCAGGGCGTAAGTGACCCAGACAATGGCGATCAGGATGTTGATCGGCCACTCCAGCTCGGCATATTCCTTGGTAGTGGTATAGCCCAACGGAAGTGACACAACGGCAGACACAATCACTGCCTGCCAGCCCCAGAACGTAAAGGCGGCGAGCTTGTCAGAAAAGAGTCTTGTCTGACAGGTTCGCTGCACCACGTAATATGAGGTGGCAAAAAGTGCCGAACCGCCAAAGGCGAAGATGACGGCATTGGTATGAAGAGGACGCAGGCGCCCAAAGCTAGTCCAAGGTAAGCCAAGGTTCAGTTCCGGCCATACCAGCTGTGCGGCAAGAATGACGCCAAGCGTCATACCTATGATGCCCCACACAACAGTCATGATCGCGAACTGCCGAACTACCTTGTAGTTGTAGGTCGGGTGTTCTAGTGCTGTGCTCATTTCATGTTCCCATCGAACGCGGTTAGGGGGTAACCCAGTGCTATTCTGCCTGGATGCGACCGCCCGCTTGATGACGCAGGTCAAGATCCGCTAAAGATTTTAACGCAGCAGACGCCCAAGCTGAACAAGCCAATTGTTTAAGCTGGCGGTATGAGAGTGAATCACATGCCATATTATGCCCAACAGGGTTATGTTGAAATTAATTTCGATGTGTTTGTGTCCAATCTGCAGGCAGGCGCCAGCGGGCGGTTTTACGTGGATAATCATACACCCGTTACCCTGCAGGGGTTGCCAGAGAAGGGGTGTCTGCTGTTTGCCCATGGCGCGGGCGCAGGGCAGGACTCTGATTTTATGCGGCAATTTGCCACATCAGCCGCGCAGGCAGGTATCCAGCTGATGACCTTCGATTTTATCTACATGCAACGCATGAACATGGAAGGCCGTCGCCGACCGCCCGCTAAAATCGATCAGCTCGTCACGGAAATGTCAGACTTGTATGCATCGCTTGTTGCTACGCTTGATGTGCCTGTATGGGTGGGTGGCAAATCAATGGGTGGCCGGGTGGCCAGTCTGCTGGCGGCTCAGCGCCAGGTGCCTGGCGTGATTGTCGCAGGGTATCCGTTTCATCCGCCGCGCTCACCCGACAAGCTCAGGCTGGCGCACTGGGGAGACGTCTCTGCGCCGAGTCTTTTGATCCAGGGCGAGCGTGACCCTTTTGGCCGCCGTGATGAAGTGGCTAGTTATACGCTGCCCGCTAATGCCAAGGTTGAATGGCTGCCAACGGCTGATCACGACTTCAGACCCTTACGTAAAAGCGGGTGGAACCAGGAGGCCTTGATCAAGCAGGCCACCCGTATAGCCGCTGATTTCATGCTGACAAACCGCGACGCCAATGGGATATGAGCATAAGCAACGGCCCAGGCGACGCCGTTTTTTTACAGCCAAGTAAAAAAGTTGCCGATTCGTTGTTGACTTCCCCCGGTACTTCGGTAGAATGCAGCGCCACGTGACCAGCGGGTGGTTAGCTCAGTTGGGAGAGCACCAGCCTTACAAGCTGGGGGTCACTGGTTCGAACCCAGTACCACCCACCACGCCCTGAAAAGCGTTTTTTGGCCATGTGAAGTAGCACCCTGTTGGCAGTTGTATGATAGATAGTTATGCGGACCGGTAGTTCAGTTGGTTAGAATGCCGGCCTGTCACGCCGGAGGTCGCGAGTTCGAGTCTCGTCCGGTCCGCCATTATCGTCATACAGTTTTTACTATGGGTGTTGGATATTATCGTTAAGTGGACCGGTAGTTCAGTTGGTTAGAATGCCGGCCTGTCACGCCGGAGGTCGCGAGTTCGAGTCTCGTCCGGTCCGCCACGATAAATCTATGTATTATCTGCAGTATTAAGGTATTATTGTTGGATCCTGGGTGGTTAGCTCAGTTGGGAGAGCACCAGCCTTACAAGCTGGGGGTCACTGGTTCGAACCCAGTACCACCCACCATTTATCAGCAAGTTGCCTGATACATGGACGCAGTAAAAGCAAGATTGCACTTAGATGCGGACCGGTAGTTCAGTTGGTTAGAATGCCGGCCTGTCACGCCGGAGGTCGCGAGTTCGAGTCTCGTCCGGTCCGCCATTAAGTGATACCAGCCTAGCTGGAAAGATTCCTGAAAAACCCGGGCCCATCAGCCCGGGTTTTTTGCGTCTGTCGATCAGAGCACGCTGACGGCAACCTTGGCAACCTGCACATCCTGATCAGGCTTGACGCCGGAGATGCCCACAGCGCCAACGACCTGGCCGTCAACAATGATAGGGACACCGCCTGACAGTAAGGCCTGCATGGGGGCAGACACAAAGGCCGTACGGCCACCGTTGATCATTTCTTCAAATACCTGGGTTTCCTTGCGCCCCATGGCAGCGCTGCGTGCCTTGTTGGCGGCTACGTCGGCAGTAAAGGGCGCGGCGCCGTCCAGACGGCGCAAGGCCAGCAGGTGGCCGCCATCATCGGTGACCGCAACGGTAATCGCCCAGTTTTCGCGCTCAGCTTCCTGTTGGGCAGCATCCAGTACCTTGGCAACATCATCCTGGGTTAATACAGCTTTGCTTTGCATGGTGACTTCTCTTGGGTGGGTGATAAGTGAATGGTTGATCAAAAGGTTAATGATCAACCAAACAGTGATGAACTGGGCGGTAGCCGCGCTTAGCCAAGCGCGGCATCGACCACTTCAATCCAATGACGGACCGGGGTACGGTTAGCGCCAGCCAGATGGGTCTGGCAACCAATATTGGCGGTGACAATCATTTCCGGGTTGCCTGCCTCCAGTGCGTCAAGCTTGTTATTGCGCAACTCGGTGGCCAGTTCAGGCTGGGTAATTGAGTAGGTGCCTGCCGAGCCGCAGCACAGGTGAGCATCCTGAACCGGCGTCAGTTCAAAACCGAGCTGGATCAGTACGCCTTCTACGGCACCGTTAAGCTTCTGTGCGTGTTGCAGAGTGCAAGGGCAGTGGAAGGCGAGGCGTTGGTCTGTCTTGACGCTGAGCTTATCCAGCGGCTCTTCGCGCAGCACTTCCACCAGATCTTTTGCCAGCTCGCTAATACGCTCGGCCTTTGCCGCGTAGTCCGGATCATCCTTGAGCATTTCGCCATAGTCTTTAACGAAGGCGCCGCAGCCGCTTGCGGTTTGCACAATGGCTTCGGCGCCCTGTTCAACCTGGGGCCACCAGGCATCAATATTGGCGCGGATGCGTTCCCGCCCGTCGTCCTGGGCGTTAAGGTGGAAGTCGATGGCGCCGCAGCAACCGGCCTCTGTCGCAGGTGTGATGCTGATTCCGAGGCGGTCGAGGACGCGGGCAGTGGCCGCATTGGTGTTCGGCGACAAGCCGGGCTGCACACAGCCTTCGAGCATCAGCATGCGGCGTGAATGGGTCGTAGCCGAAGGACGTGCTCCGGCATCAACGGGCGCGGCAGGCATCTTGTCGCGCAGCTTGCCAGGCACCAGGGGCTTGAAGGTCAGGCCAAGCTTGAGCAGAGCAGAAAAGCGCTTGGGTTCAACCAGCATCTTGCGCAGGGCATAGCGTTGGGCGCGTTCAGCGGCAGGACGCGGCACTCGGCGTTCAATTTCAGCGCGGCCGATATCCAGCAGTTTGTGGTACTCCACTCCAGACGGGCAGGTGGTTTCACAGTTGCGGCAGGTCAGACAGCGGTCTAGGTGAAGCCGGGTTTCCTCGGTGACCTGGTCATCGTCATCCTGGCTTTCGAGCAACTCCTTCATCAGGTAGATGCGCCCGCGCGGGCCATCACGCTCGTCACCGAGTATCTGGTAGGTCGGGCAGGTCGCGTTACAGAAGCCGCAGTGAACGCAGCTGCGTAAGATACGTTCCGCTTCCTGAATATGCGGCTTCTGGCGGTCTGCGTCGGTAAAATGCGTCTGCATGTCAGCTCTCCTGGTTAAAACGCCGCATAAAGACGCCCGGGATTGAAAATGCCGTGGCCGTCCAGCTGTGCTTTCAGCTGACGGTGATACTTTTCGACGACCGGGTTGAGTGGCGTAAAGGGCGCTTGTGCTCCCCCGTAGGCAGCAGGCGTATAGCAGGTGGCGTGGCCACCTACCTGCTGGCAGGCCTTGCGCAGGGTGTCGGCGTCGAGCGAGGTCTTGATAAAACGCTGGCTGCCCGCCCAGTCATAGAAAATATCGCTCTCGGCAATATCCAGCGCCAGGGCTGGGGTGTTGGGGGGCAACGACAGCCGCCAAAGCGCCTTATCGTTATTCTGAGTGAAAAAAGCGTGCTCCAGGTCGCGCAGTTCGCGCCACAGGTCAGCACTGATTTCCTCGCCCCCCAGTCGTTCACGCGTCGCGCTTACGGAGCTTTTGCCACCTTCCAGGCGCAGAAACAGCTCACCAGCGTGCCAGGCAGCAGCGGTGATTGGCAGCGGCTGGCGGCCCAGCTTGGCCAGTTTTTTGAGCGCATCATCCAAGGGCATGGAGAGCTTCAGGCTGTGGCTTGCAGTGGGTTTGGGCAGCACCTTGAAGGAAATATCTGCCAGCACACCCAGAGTGCCTTGGGCACCCACCATCAGGCGCGACATATCGTAACCGGCCACGTTTTTCATGACCTCGCCACCAAAGCGCAGCAGCTTGCCTTCCTGACTGATGACCCGTGCGCCCAGCACGAAATCGCGGGCGGCGCCTGCCCAGGGGCGGCGTGGCCCGGAAAGCCCGGTGGCCACTGCGCCACCAATGGTGCTGGCGCTACCAAAGCGCGGCGGTTCAAAGGCCAGCATCTGGTTATGCTCGGCAAGAGCGCATTCAAGGTCGCTGATACGAGTGCCAGCACGCACGGTAACCACCAGCTCGATGGGGTCGTAGGAGACAATGCCGGTGTGTCCAGCCATTTCCAGTGGTTCGCCGTCAACCGGAAGACCGTAGAAGCCCCGGGTATTACCGCCAACAATGCGCAGCGGTGCGCGTTCGGCGTAGGCCTGTTTGACCTGGGCGCAAAGAGAATCAGCAATGTCTTGATCAGCGTTCAGCGTGGCGGTCTCAGTCATAATCTTTCCTGCAGGCTCAGAAACGGGGCAGTTCCGGATGCGGAAGCTCGTTGTTATGTACATGCATGGCGCCAAATTCAGCGCAGCGGGCAAGGGTCGGGATATTCTTGCCAGGGTTGAGCAGACGGTCAGGGTCAAAGGCCGCTTTCAGGGCATGAAAGACACTGATCTCGTCGGCCTGGAACTGGCTGCACATCTGGTTGATCTTCTCGCGACCCACGCCATGTTCACCGGTAATCGAGCCACCGGCGGCCACGCAGAGTTCAAGAATCTTGCCGCCGACCTCTTCTGCCAGCGCCAGTTCGCCTTCGCGGTTGGCATCAAACAGAATCAGAGGGTGCATATTGCCATCACCGGCATGGAATACGTTGGCCACCGGCAGGCCGCTTTCCTGGGACAGCGCCGCAATGCCCTTGAGTACGCGGGGCAGTTCGCGGCGCGGAATGGTGCCGTCCATGCAGTAGTAATCCGGTGACATGCGCCCCACCGCTGGAAAGGCGTTCTTGCGACCCGCCCAGAATTTGGCTCTTTCTGCTTCATCCCGGGCCAGTTTGATATCGGTGGCTCCGGCTTTCTCAAGCACTTGGCGAACGGTCTGGCAATCGTCGTCGACGTCGGCTTCCACGCCATCCAGCTCGCATAGCAGAATGGCCTCGGCCTCGACGGGATAGCCCGCCTTGACGAAGTCTTCCGCGGCCTGAATAGCCAGCTTGTCCATCATTTCCAGGCCACCGGGAATAATCCCTGCAGCAATGATATCGCCCACGGCGCGGCCGGCTTTTTCAACATCATCGAAGCTTGCCATCAGCACCTTGGCGGTTTCCGGCTTGGGTAGCAGTTTGACGGTAATCTCGGTGACTACACCGAGCATACCTTCAGAGCCATTCATCAGTGCCAGCAGGTCAAAACCGGGGGCGTCCAGCGCCTCGGAGCCGAGCGTCATGCATTCGCCTTCGATGGTAATGATATCGACACGCATGACATTGTGAACAGTCAGACCATATTTCAGACAGTGAACACCACCGGCGTTTTCGGCGACGTTGCCGCCGATGGAGCAGGCAATCTGGGAAGACGGGTCTGGCGCATAGTAAAGCCCGTATGGCGCTGCAGCCTCTGAAATCGCCAGGTTACGTACCCCAGGCTGAAGGCGGGCAAGGCGGGCATCCGGGTCGATGGCCAGAATCTTCTTGAAGCGTGACATCACTAGTAGCACACCGCGCTCTAGCGGCAGGGCACCGCCGGAAAGGCCGGTGCCAGCGCCGCGAGTGACCACGGGGACGCCCAGCGCGTGGCAGCGTTTCAGCAGTGTCTGTACCTGCTCAAGTGTCTCGGGTAGGGCGACCAGCATGGGCAGAACGCGGTAAGCGGCCAAGCCGTCGCATTCGAAAGGATGCAGGTCTTCTTCGCGATGCAGTAGCGTCAGTGAGGGCACTGACTGCTGTAAATCTGCGAGGATGTCGCTTTTTTCAAAGGACTGCAGTTCACCATCGATACGTTCATCATAAAGAATGTTCATGGCTGCTCCTGAGGGCAAGGAGGGCGTAAGAAAAACGCTGGTTTTGATTCTATGGAAAATGTTTTCATAAATCTATCCCTGCCATTAAAAAGCGTTAACTTAGCGCCCACTAATCAATCGAGTTCATCAGTGGCTGAACGCTTGCTTACTTGTAATAGGGCGTGCGCGGTAGCTTGCCGATGCCAGGGTTAAAGCAGTTGGTCGGGTCGAGCTTGCGATAGAATGCCGCCAGATCCTTCTTGGCCGGGTAAAGGTGCCCGACATTATGCTCGGCAGGGTATTCAGCGCCCCTTTCATCAAGAATTTCCAGCATGGCCTTTTTCAGCGCATCAACATCAGCGCCGCGACGGAAGATATAGTCCTGGTGAAACACATGGCAGAAGAAGTGACCGTAATAAAGCCGATGGACAATATCCTTGGAGATGCTTTCCGGCAGTTGTTCGAACCATTCAGGGTCATTGCGTGACAGCGCAATGTCCAGGGCCAGAATGTCTTCGACGTCCTTATGGTGGATGGTGCGGTAGCGCACCGCTGCCCCGGCAGCCGCAAAGCGATGGAGCATGGCGCGCTCGCCTTCATCCGGCGTGCAGCGGAACCAGGCATCCTGGCCGAAGCATTCGTTCAGGAAACGCTCGGTCTCTTCGCACATGTCGCCGTTAACGCGGATGATCAGGTGGTGCTCATAAGCATCCCGCCAGGTGTGCAGGCGCTTGGGCAAGGGAGATGGCAGCACGCGAGAAACCGCTTGCAGAACGTGGTCAGTAAAGGGTTCGGGCAGAAACGGAATCTTGCGAAACAGGCTATCCACCCGGTTTTTGAGCCGGAAGGCGCCGGGCAAGCGTTGGGTGCCTAGCCACTTGATCAGCAGAAAGCTGTCCTTGCCGTAGCGTTTGGCAACATCAAACAGCTCGCGGTGCAGGTATTCAGTGGTGATCGGCAGGCGTGATGCCTCGAGCAGGAAACGGAAACGGAAATCTGCCAGCTGCTGGGTATCGTTGGTGCCCACGTAATAGGTAGTGACATCCTTTTCCTGTTCAAAGGTATCCAGGCGCACGGCAAACACCACAACTTTGCCTGCGCTGCCGGAAGCACCATGCAGCAGGCGCGGGTCGTTGTTATAGCGCGCGGCCCCAGGCTGGTCGGCGCCACGGATAATGGTTTGATAGTCGTCGTCAGAGGCCTTGCCGACATCATGACGTACGCTATCTTCCGGGAAATCACCCTGCTCAACCCGTGGCAGGATCTCTTCCGGCGTGTCGCCCAGGTCGATACCCAGGTCATTTATCAATTCAAGCTCGTTGTTCTCATTCACTCTGGCATAGAGGGCAAGCTCGGTATAGGCCGGGCCACGGCGGCACAGAGCGCCCCCGGAGTTATTACACACCCCGCCCACTACAGAAGCACCAATCGAGGTGGAACCAATCACCGAGTGGGGTTCCCGGCCAATGGGTGCCAGCTGCTGGCTAAGCTCGAACAGTGTCGCACCCGGCAAGGCGACCACCTGTTTGCCTTCCTGCAGAAAGTGCAGACCTTTCAGGCGCATGGTGCTAAGGATGACGGCAGGCCGGCCGTAGTCGTCCTTGGGTGTCGAGCCTTCGGTCAGGCCGGTGTTGGCTGCCTGGGGAATGATGACAGCATCATGCTGGTGACAGGCTTTAAGCACTTCCCATAGCGCCAGCAGTGAAGTGGGATAGACCACGGCAGCGGCTTCGCCATAACCGGAGCGGTAGCCGATCTGGTGCGGGCGCTTGGTAGCGTCGTCGGTGGCAATGTTGTCGCTGCCGGCGGCGGCAGAAAGGGCGTTGATAAGCGTCGATGCGGACATTGGCTGCTCCTGTGTCTGTCACGTGGCGGAATGCAGTTGAACCGCCATGGACAGTAATAGTGTCGGGTAAGGCTCTGGAATCCTGAGGTGTCACAACATTTTGACAAGGATTCTGGGCATTAATTTGCGCATTCACCTCGAGAAGGCAGTTGAAACATGCTCTTGAAAACCGTTAGTGGTGGTAATGGCTTGGCGGGAAGCAGGGCGCTAGGGGATAGGGTAAGCGCCTGTGTTTGCGCAACGTTATAAAGGTAACGTTAACCTTCGCCGGGGTTGCCCCGGCGAAGATGCTTGCAAGAGGTTGGGCGTTATCCTCCCAGTACCTGCATAAGCGGATCGCTGAGGCCGATGACATAGAAACCAATCAGGGCGATCAAGCCACTTGCCACAAGATAGTAGATAGTAGGCAGGATGGTCTTGCGAATGGTGGTTCCTTCGCGTCCCAGCAGCCCGACCGTTGCCGATGCGGCCACCACGTTATGAATGGCAATCATGTTACCAGCGGCGGCACCCACGGCTTGCAGTGCCACCATAAACGCCGTTGAGAGCCCCAGCTGATTCGCCACGTTGAACTGGAAGTCTGAAAGCATCAGGTTGGAGACAGTGTTGGAGCCGGCAATGAAGGCCCCCAGTGCACCCACTGCCGGGGCAAAGAAGGGATAGGCACCCCCGAAGCTGTCGGCCACCAGTTGCGCCATAGCCACGGGCATGGAAACAAGGTCGGAGCCGTTAACGCCGGAGTTGATCAGAATACGTACCATCGGGATGGTGAAAATCAACACAAAGCCAGCGCCCAGAATCGTCTTGGAAGAGTCAGTAAAAGCATCCTTCAACTCGCCAAGCTTCATACGGTGCAAGAAGGCGGTCAAAATAACCACCATCAGCAGAATCCCACCGGGAAGGTAGAGCGGTTGAATGGCGCCGGAGATACCCGCTTCGCCGAGGATATTGCTCCATCCAAAGCTGAGTGACTGCAGCGCCTCGCGGAAAGGATCGACCACGCGTGAGGCTACCAGAATAATGGCTAGCAGGCCGTAGGGAACCCAGCCCATAAAGGTGGAAACAGGCGCCTTACCGGCAATGTCGTCCATCTTGATTTCCAGCTTGCCAATCCACTCATCAGGCCAGGACTTGGAATCCGGGAAGTCCCAGGTGTCTTTCGGCAGCAGGAAGCCGCGCCGTGCAGCGGGCACTACAATCGCCAGGCCAACCATGGCGCCAATCATTGACGGGAATTCCGGGCCAAGGAATACCCCAGCCAGCATATAGGGGACGACAAAGGAAACGCCCGCAAACAGCGCAAAGGGCGTAATCGAAAGGCCTTCCTTCCAGGAGCGGTTGGCCCCGAAGAAGCGCACCATGATGATTACCATCAACAGCGGCATCAGCACACCGACAAGCCCGTGGACAATGGCGACTTCGCTGACGACCAGACGGAAGTATTCCATCCAGGTAACATCGCCGGTTGCCAGCGTTTCAGTAATGCCGTCACGGTCAATACCGCCTGTAACGCC
>JBNJGW010000073.1:0-12282 GCA_051748005.1 Pseudomonadota bacterium
AAAGAATATCAATTTGTGTTACAAATGCGGCTCAAGAGGGTAAATGTATGAATTCTAAGTGATAAGCATAGTCAAACGAGTTATCAAGGCACGCCAACGCCATCTGCTGATTGCCATCGCAACTGCTGGTAGTACTGTTTTTCAATTGGTGATTGCCAACTGGACAGCCGCAGGGGTGATGCTCGCCAGCCTTGCAGTGGTTGCCACCATTATGTACTGCACCCGTCACCAGACCCCCAACGCACAACGCTACCTTTTTCAGCGTAGTCTGGAAGCCAGCAGCAATGGCGTGCTGATTGCCAAGGCACGCTGGCCTGAGTTGCCTATAGTCTATGCCAATCCGGCCTTTACACAGATAACCGGCTATCCTCTGGCAGAAATCCAAGGACAGAGCTGCTGCTTTTTAAAGGGTGCCGAAACCAATCCAGAACAGGTGGCTTCCATCCGTCAGGCGCTGCAGAACGGGGAAGGTATCAGCCTGACGCTTCGCAACTACCGCAAGGATGGACGCGCTTTCTGGAACAACCTGTTTATCTCACCGGTGCATGACCATAACGGTAAAATTACCCACTTCATTGGCATTCTCAACGACATCTCCGCGCACAAGCACCAGGAAAACCAGCTGGCCTTTCATGCCACCCACGACCCATTGACCGGTCTTGGCAACCGAGCTCTGTTTGAAGACCACCTACGCCATGACAGTGAACTCGCCAAGCGGCATGCTCAGCAGATAGCCGTGCTGTTTATTGATCTTGATGAGTTCAAGCCGATTAATGACACCCTGGGCCATAGCGTGGGCGACAAGGTGTTGATCAGCGTCGCTCAGCGTCTGCAGGCACAGATTCGTCCTTCTGATACGCTGTGCCGATTTGGTGGCGATGAGTTCCTTCTTCTGTTGCCTGATCTGGTTACAACTGACCAGACTGAAGAAATCGCCCACCGCCTACTAGCCAGCGTGTCCATGCCTTATCATATTGATGGCCACGAGCTACACCTGTCAGCCAGTATCGGCATTGCCGTCAGCCACCTTGAGCTGACAGAGCCTTGCACCTTGATTCAACAAGCCGACATGGCCATGTATAAGGCAAAACGCCAGGGGCGTAATGCAGTGCAACGCTTTACCGATGACATTAATACCAAGCTGGTTCAGCGCGTCACCTTACGCAATGAACTGCATGATGTGATCTCCAAAGCCCAGCTGGATCTTTATTACCAACCCCTGATAAAAAATGATGGCACACTCAAAGGCTTTGAAGCACTGCTACGCTGGCAGCATCCAGAAAAAGGCATGATTTCGCCTTTTCACTTTATTCCTCTGGCTGAACAGACAGGGCAGATTGTGGCCCTTGGCCAGTGGGTTCTGGAACGGGTTGCCAGGGATCTGGCCACCCTTGCCCCACGCATGC
This sequence comes from Pseudomonadota bacterium, assembly GCA_051748005.1. Classification (GTDB taxonomy): domain Bacteria; phylum Pseudomonadota; class Gammaproteobacteria; order Pseudomonadales; family Halomonadaceae; genus Vreelandella. The sequence goes on from JBNJGW010000073.1 coordinate 1,407, forward strand.
CCAGCACCTGTCGCATTGCCATCAACCTTTCCCCGTTGCAGTTTCATCGTCCCGATTTTCTTACCGGCCTCACCCAGACATTGCAGACAACAGGACTGCCCGCCCAGCAGCTGGAAGTTGAGTTGACCGAAAGTATCTTGATGAAGGATGCCAAAAGCGCCATTGAGCGCCTCAATGCCTTGCGTGAACTGGGTGTCAGTATCGCCATTGATGACTTTGGCACTGGTTTTTCAAGCCTGAATTATTTACGCCACCTGCCCATCGACACCTTGAAAATTGATCGCAGCTTTGTCACTCAGCTGCCCGAAAACAGCAAGGATGCTGCCGTAGTCAATGGCATTATCGGGCTGGCCCATAATCTGGGGCTAACGGTCGTGGCAGAAGGCATAGAGCACGAGCAGCAACACCATGCGCTACGGCAGTTGAACTGCGACGCCTTCCAGGGTTATTTGTTTGCTCGACCCATGCCGCTTGCCAGCCTGACTGAGTGGCTGGATCACCGGCAGCGTTAAACCAGACTTCAAGCAAAGGAGTTCAGGGTAATATCGGCAGGATGGCAATAATATGCTCTTCCAGCTTTTTCTCGGGGACATCGTCCTGGGAAACCGCAAAATGACGAACGCTGACGCCTTTACGGTGGACGCGTTCAGCATCATTACTCAGCAGAGGATGCCAACCGGCCAGCTTGCGCCCTTCGGCCACCCGCCGATAGGCACAGCTGTGTGGCAGCCAGGTAAACTCTTTCACCCGTTCAGGCGTTAACTGAGTGCAGTCCGGCACGCTATCAAAGCGGTTTTCATAATCGCTACACTGGCAGCTGTGGGTATCCAGCAGGCGGCAGGCCACATTCAGCACCGCCACTTCCTGAGTGTCATCGTCGTGGAGCTTCAGCAGGCAACACTGCCCGCAACCGTCGCATAGCGCTTCCCACTCTGGCTGGGTGAGTGCTTCCAGCGGATAGCGCTCCCAGAAGCGTTTACGTAGTTGTTCAGACACTCAGGCCCTCCTTTTTTTTCAGCTGCGAATGGCTCAATAACGTGCTTCTGTGGGTGCCCGGTAAAGATCCAGCAAGTAGTCATCTTTAGCTGGCGGCATCTGGAAGTAGAAGCCCTTATCGCGAATCGCGGCCAACACATCGGCGCTATTGGCGCGCGCCAGTGGCTTATCCGGGGTCAGCATCAGAGTCATGATTGATATCGGCTTGCCAAAACGTTCCAACAAGCCCTCCGGAACGTCGGCAAGCCCGTTGCGCTTATCAACGTAAAGATACATTTCTTCCTTACGCGGGCTTCTGAAAACTTCACAGATCAGGCGTTTGGCATTGAGATAGTTGTTTGAACTGTCACTGATCTGGGAACCACGGGTGTGATGACTCATTGGCTAGTTTCCTGTAGTGCTTCCTGGATAGGCGCATTGAGATATTCACCGCGCCAGCCCTGGGGCAGTGTCAAAGGCTCGCCAGCCATTGACTGCATTACCAGGCGTTCAATATCGCGGCGGCGCATCAGCATCTCTGGTGCCACGCCCAGTACGTCTGCCTGGGCAACCACCGCTTTCTTAAGTGCTTTGAAGAGCGGTTTGAAGGGGGGTCTGGCCGGGTCTGGCCAGGCGAGGGGTAACGCCTCAGGCGCCGTTTCATAGGCCTGCTTGACCAGCGCCAGCAAGGTCTCCCCTTCCTTCTTGACCAGCGAGGGTTTAACGCCTTCTACCGCCGCCAGCTCATAGCGATTTTTAGGCATGGCATCGGCAATCGCAAACAGCAGCTTGTCGCCCACCAGCCAGTTACGGGGCAGATTACGTCGGCGGGTTTCGGCTTCACGCCAGAGAGTCATCAGGCGATAGGCTTCAATCTGGCGCGGCGTCAACCGCCACAGCAAGCGCTGGCGAGTAAACCACTGATCTGCGTTCTCAGTGTGCGCCTGATCTACGACCGCCTGGCATTCATCTTCAACCCACGCCAGCCGGCCGTTTGATTCTAACTGGGCCTTCTGCTGGGCCCAGACCTTGAGCAGATAAATCACATCCAGGGCAGCATAATCACACTGTGCGGGGCTTAGCGGGCGCTCAAGCCAGTTCGAGCGGGTTTCTTCCTTGGGCAGCACTTCCTGGGTCCAGTGCTCTACCAGCTTCTGGTAGCCCATTCCCGGGTTGTCACCCAGAAATCCCTGGGCTACCTGGGTATCAATCAGCGGCGACGGCAAAACCCCAGCCCAGCGCTGGAACACATCCAGGTCTTCGCTGCTGGCATGCAGCAGCTTAACCGCTGGCCCTATCAGCAAGGCCTGAAACGCTGGCGTGCATTCAACCGCCAGCGGATCGACCAGATAGGCGGTGTCATCACAGGCGAATTGCACCAGGGCGGGCACCGGGTAAAAAGAGTTCTCACGGAAGAACTCGGTATCCAGCGCAATCACGCTGGCATGGGCAACATCAGCGCAGGCATTATCCAGCGCCTGGGGTGTATCAATCCAGCGGTAAGACGGTGAGACAATAGACAAAAGCTTGATTCCCGGTTGGTCAATAACGTGCAGCAGGGTACGACTTGACAGCGTCTAGTCGCTGTTGAAGGGCAGACGACCATTGAAAGCGCGGCTCAGGGTGCCACCGTCGACGTATTCAAGCTCCCCCCCCATTGGCACGCCATAGGCCAGGCGGGAGAAACGTACGCCATAGTCACCCAGCTGTGATGCAATGTAGTGAGCTGTCGCCTCGCCTTCCACGGTAGGATTGGTGGCCAGCACAACTTCAGTCACCTCGCCCTTGGCTACCCGCTGCTCTAGCAGATCCAGGCCAATCGTTTCAGGACCAATGCCATCAATGGGAGACAGGTGACCATGCAGGACAAAGTATCGGCCACTGAACCCACCAGCTTCTTCGATTGCTAGCTGATCCGCGGGTGATTCAACCACACACAAGAGACCGTCATCACGGCGCGGGCTTTCGCACAGTGCGCAGAGCGGCGCTTCCGTCAGGGTTCTGCAACGTTGGCAGTAGCCCACGTCGTCAATAGCCTGAGTAATTGAACTGGCCAGCCGCCTTCCGCCTTCACGCTCCCGCTCCAGTAGATGCAGCGCCATGCGCTGGGCCGTTTTAGGCCCAACGCCGGGAAGCACCCGAAACGCTTCCATCAGTTGCTCGATAAGAGGTGAAAAGCGCATGGACTAGAACGGCATCTTGAAACCAGGCGGCAGATTAAGCCCGGCAGTGGCTTCTTCCATCATTGCCTTGGAACTGGCTTCTACCTTACGCACCGCGTCGTTGACGGCTGCTGCCAAAAGATCTTCAAGCAGCTCCTTGTCTTCTTCAAGCACACTTGGATCAACGTCCACGTTAATAACGTCGTGGCGACCGTTCATGGTGACTTTCACCATGCCTGCTCCAGCTTCGCCATGAACTTCCGCCTTGGCAACTTCTTCCTGGGCCTGCTGCATCTTTTCCTGCATTTCCTGAGCCTGCTTCATCAGGTTACCCATTCCGCCTTTCATCATGGTCTTTCTCCCGTTTAAAAAACCAGTCAACGTTGCTGGTAAAAAGATTACTCGTCAATTATCGGCTAGCCGATACCGGTTTGACACTGGACTCTAATAGTGTGGCCCCAAAAGCCTGCTGGAGTTTCTGTATATTGGGGTCGCGGCTCAGGGTATCAATGGCCTGTGCATGACGCTGCTGGGCAACCCGCTGGTCACGCTGCTGAGGTGTTTCCAGCGCAGGATCCAGTGTCTGCACTTCAAACACCACCTGACGCTCAACGCCTTGGGCCTGCAGCGCTTTGGCAATGCGCTGCTGATGGATTTCCGCACGCATCGCTTCCTGGCTGGGCGCCAGCAACAGCACCAGCGTATGACCATCATCATGGCCGCACTGACAGTGCGCTGCCAGGTTGCGCGTCAGTCCGCCCAGGCCTAAAGAGTCGAAAAGCGCCAGCCATCGGCTGTGATCCAGATAAGAGGAATGCTCAGAATCAGCGTGCTCAGAGCCAGCTTGCTCAGAGGTGCTCTGTTCAGCAGTTTCAGTACCAGCAGTTCCAGTTTCAGCAGCTTCGTCAGGCTCAGGAGATGCCCGCTCAGCAACGTCTGACTCAGCAATGTCAGTCTTAGCAACGCCCGACTCACTGATGGGCTGATCGAGGCTTGGCTCTGAGGGAGCGCCTGACTCAGCCGCTTCTTCTGCTTTTTCGCCAGCATCCCAGGGTGGAGCCGATTCCACTGCCACACGCTCCGCAGGCGCTGGCTCACTAGACACAGATTCAATGGGCATTGGCTCAACAGACGCTGGCTCAACGGCGGCCTGCTCACTGGCCGGTTGCCCCTCAACCTGCGGCGTTGGCCGGGCAGCCGTTGCCGATGTAACAGATTCAGCGGAGGGGGTGCCCGTATCCTCATGAGGTTCAGAATGAGGTTCAGGTTTGAGCGGCAAAGGCGTCTGCGGCGGTTTGGGCACCCCTTGTGGGCGAAATGCCAGCATACGCAGCAGCGTCATTTCCAGTGCGCTGCGCAGATCCGGCGCGTGGGCCATATCGCCTCGGCCCTGAATCCCAATCTGATAGTAAAGTTGCACGTCTTCAGCGGTAAAACGCGAAGCCAAGGCCAGTATAAGGTCACGGTCGCCATGGCTATTGTCCACCGCATCCGGCACCATCTGGGCGACAGCCAGACGATGCAGAATCGCGCTGATATCATCCAGTACGGCTGCGAAGTCCGGCCCCTGCTCTGCCAGAGTTGCCACTTCGCTTAACAGCTTGGCCACATCGACTTCCGCCAGCGCCTCCACCAGCGCCAGCACATGGCGATGATCCAGAGTGCCCAACATGGCCGCCACGTCCGCATAGCGCACCTCACCCTGGCCAAAGGCAATGGCCTGATCGGTCAGGCTCATGGCATCGCGCATAGAGCCTTCTGCCGCCTTCCCCAACAACCAGAGAGCACGCTCTTCAAAGCTTACCTGCTCGGCACTCAGTACATACTGGAGGTGCTCAACCACCCGCTCAGGCGGCATATGCTTGAGCGTAAACTGCAGACAGCGGGAAAGCACCGTGGCGGGCAATTTATGTGGATCGGTCGTGGCCAGCAGGAATTTGACGTGAGGCGGCGGTTCTTCCAGCGTTTTCAACAGGGCATTGAAACTGCTGGTGGATAGCATGTGTACCTCATCAATCAGGTACACCTTATAGCGCCCCTGAGTGGGAGCGTACTGGACGTTATCAAGGAGTTCGCGGGTGTCTTCAACCTTGGTGCGAGAGGCTGCGTCCACTTCAATGAGGTCAACAAAACGCCCTTCATCAATGGCACGGCAGCTATCACATTCGCCGCAAGGGTTCGAGGTGACGCCTTCATCGCCTCGCCCACCGGCCGTGCAGTTAAGGCACTTGGCCAGAATTCTTGCCAGGGTGGTCTTACCCACGCCTCGCGTGCCGGTAAACAGGTAGGCGTGATGGAGTCGCCCCTGATCAAGCGCATTGACCAGTGCGCGCTGCACATGGGCCTGACCGACTAACTCATGGAATGTACGTGGCCGCCATTTACGGGCCAGAACCTGATAGCTCATGGAGCAGGATTTCCTTTGGCGGACTGAGGTGCCTTGATGAAATGGCTAATGTGCCATTCTAGCGGCTGAGCCTCAGCCCGCCAACCACAGAAGCTGCGGCTATACAAAGCTGAATCAGGCGTTATCGCTGCTTTCGGCGCTGTTAGCGCGCTCTGCAGCGGCTTTTACCAGTGTCTCAAGCTCGCCGCTTTCGTGCATTTCGATCACAATATCGCAACCGCCTACCAGTTCGCCTTCTACCCAAAGCTGCGGGAAGGTTGGCCAGTTAGCGAACTTGGGCAGCTCGGTGCGAATATCCGGATTGTCCAGCACGTTGACAAACGCAAAACGCTCACCGCAGTTCATCAGCGCCTGTACCGTCTGTGCAGAAAAACCACACTGGGGCAGCTGCGGCGTGCCTTTCATGTAAATCAGGATCGGGTTTTCGCCGATTTGCTGCTGAATGTTTTCCAGTGTTGAACTCATAGGACCTCCTGAGGAATAAAAAATAAACATCGTTATGTTGACTTCCCATCGACGCCTGTCAATAGGCCAGCTAACATCGACGATGCCACACACCTGCAATACCTGACTATAGCACTAGGCTTTAGACATGTTGGCTATTCTACGCTGAGCATTGCCATTGCGCATCCCCTAAGGCCTCGCTAGGATAAAGGTTTTACGCGGAGAGCGACCATGGCGACACGCCATTTCCTGACCTTACTGGATCTGACACCTGATGAGTTGAGCCACCTGATTCAGCGTGCCATTACGATCAAAAGCAACCTGAAAACCCAGGGGCCAAGCTACACTCCGCTGCCTAACCGCACTCTGGCGATGATTTTCGAAAAATCATCCACGCGCACCCGGGTATCCTTTGAAACAGCCATGGCCCACTTTGGTGGCCACGCCCTGTTTCTGTCTCCCCGTGATACCCAACTGGGCCGCGGCGAGCCCATCGAAGACACCGCGCGCGTACTCTCCGAAATGGTCGATGCCGTCATGGTGCGTACGTTCTCGCACTCAGGGCTTGAAACCTTTGCATCCGCAAGTTCTGTGCCGGTGATCAATGCGCTGACGGATGATTACCACCCCTGCCAGCTGTTGGCCGATGTCATGACCTGGACAGAATTGCGCGGTAGCGTGAAAGGCCGCACCGCTGTATGGATTGGCGACGGCAACAACATGTGCCACTCGTGGATTAATGCCGCCCGGCAGTTTGATTTCAATCTGCGTATCTGCTGCCCGAAAGGCTATGAGCCGCGTGAGGACATCATGGCCGCTGCCGGCAGCCGGGTCGAGGTTCTACATGACCCGCAGACAGCGGTTCAGGATGTTGATCTGGTGACCACCGACGTCTGGGCCTCTATGGGTCAGGAAGAGGAACAGGCCAAGCGCGAAGCTGACTTTGCAGGCTTTCAGGTGACTGAAGCGATGCTCGATCAGGCTGCCAAGGATGTTGTTTTCCTGCACTGTTTGCCCGCCCATCGCGGCGAGGAAATCAGCACCACTCTGCTGGATGACCCGCGTGCCGTTGTCTGGCAGGAAGCCGGTAACCGTCTGCATGCCCAAAAAGCATTGATCGAATTCTTACTGCTTGGCAAGGTGGCCTGATAGCCGCCTGCTTTTCTGCCTATCAGTGGCTACAACGTTCAAAACGTTCAATCAGTAGCCACAAAAAAACCGCCCAGGAAAATATCCTTGAGCGGTTTTTTAAAATTTGGTGGAGCCTAGCGGGATCGAACCGCTGACCTCAACACTGCCAGTGTTGCGCTCTCCCAGCTGAGCTAAGGCCCCAGATACTAATCATTCCCAGATACTAATCATTTACATAAAGCACTCTGCTTTAGAGTGTGCGGATAGTACTCACACCGATGCTGCGCGTCAAGTCGTTAAAACATCGCCTTAACGCTAATGCGAAGTGAATAATAACTGTGGCAATATAACAACGATTATGCAGTTAGCGAGCTAAAACAGGAGCCGCCCCTTGATCAATGTGTTGGTTGCCGATGATCACCATCTGGTAAGAAGCAGCATTGCACTTCTGCTTGAGAACGAGGGTGACATCCATGTAGTAGGTGAAGCCAACGACGGCGAAAGCGCTGTCTCCCAGTGCCGCCAGCTCAGGCCGGATATCGTACTGATGGATATCCGCATGCCCGGCATTGGTGGCCTTGAGGCAACGCGGAGAATTCAGCGCGGCCTGTCTGACATCCGTGTCTTGATCCTGACCGCGCATCTGGATGACAATATTGCCAAGAAGATGTATGAAGCTGGTGCGGCTGGGTTTCTGAGCAAGGGCGCCGACCCCTGCGAAATGACCAACGCCATTCGCCAGGTATTTCATGGTGGCCATTATATCAGTCAGGAAATTGCCCAGCGGTTAGCGCTTTCCAATATCTCTGATCAGGAAACCCCCTTTGCAGATCTCTCGCATCGTGAGTTGCAAATTGCCATCATGATCGTCAACTGTCAGCGGGTGCAGGAGATATCCGACCGCCTGCACCTCAGCCCGAAAACCGTCAACACCTATCGCTACCGCCTGTTTGAAAAGCTCAAGGTTGCAAGCGACGTCGAACTCACTCATCTGGCGCTGCGCCACGGCCTGGTAGAAGGCTACGAAGCGTCCACTTGCTAGAGCGCACTTCAATCCTCAGCTCCAGCGCGCCGTCAGGATTTAATGCCATTCTATGAGTTTTAATCCAAAACAGTTTCTGGCCTCTGTCAGTACCGCCCCTGGTGTCTATCGTATGCTCGATGAACAGGGCAACACCCTGTATATCGGCAAGGCCAAACGGCTGCATGCCCGTCTTTCCAGTTATTTTCGTGGCCAGCTGAATGCCAAGACCCAGGCCATGGTAAGCCGCATTGCGGATATCCAGATCACGGTCACCCGTACCGAAACGGAAGCCCTGCTGCTTGAGCAAACGCTGATCAAGGAGCTACGCCCGCCTTATAATATCCTATTGCGCGACGACAAATCCTATCCGTTCATTTTTGTCAGCGATCGCCATGCCTACCCGGCACTCGAATATAAGCGTGTTCGTCAGCGGCGCAATGATGGACGTTACCTCGGCCCCTACCCCAGCAGCGGTGCAGTACGTGAAAGCCTGGCGCTGATGCAGAAGATTTTCCGCATCCGCAACTGCGAGGATAGTGTCTTTGCCCATCGTTCGCGCCCCTGCCTGCAGTACCAGATTGAACGCTGCAGCGCACCTTGCGTTGGCTATATCTCTGAACAGGAATATCGGCGTGATGTTGAGCATGCAGTGATGTGTCTGGAAGGCAAAAGCGAGCACGTTACCCAGGCACTGACGGACTCAATGGAAGCAGCCAGCCAGTCACTCAACTTTGAAGAAGCTGCCCGCTTCAGGGATCAGATCCAGCAGCTGCGCCAACTTCAGCAGCGCCAGTTTGTGGATAATGAACAGGGTAATGCCGATGTCTTTGCGCTCGCCCAGCGCCCGGGCGGGCTTGCGGTATCCATCATCAGCGTGCGCGACGGCCGCATGCTGGGCGCCCGCCATCATAACCCGACCAACGACCTGGATCTTGACCCGGCGACTCTGCTAACCAACGTCGTCAGCCAGTTTTACCTTGGCCAACCGCATGACTTACCAGCCGAAATCATCACCAGCCTGCCGCTGGAGGACAGCCAGCTACTGGCTGAAGCATTTTCCCAGCAAGCCGGCAAGCGTGTCCGTGTGACACATCAGGTGCGCGGGCAGCGCGCTCAATGGCAGCAACTGGCGATTACCAATGCAGAGCAGCAGCTGGCCTCACGCCTCGCCAGCCACCAGCAGATGGAGGCGCGCTTCAAGGCGCTCCAGGAGGCGCTTGGGCTTGACGAGATGCCCCAACGCATGGAGTGTTTTGATATCAGCCACAGCCATGGCGAAGCCACTGTGGCTTCCTGTGTCGTATTTGACCGGAGTGGGCCACGCAAGGGCGATTACCGCCACTTCAGGATTGAGGGCGTTGCCGCCGGCGATGATTATGCCGCCATGCAGCAAGCATTGACCCGACGCCTGAAAAGAGTCAGGAGTGGTGAAGCCATTGCTCCGGATGTGCTGATTGTGGATGGCGGTAAAGGCCAGTTGAACATGGCCAGCGCCGTACTGGATGAAATGCAGCTGCATGCCATCACCCTGCTGGGGGTTGCCAAGGGCACCACCCGCAAGGCCGGGCTGGAAACCCTATTTCTTGACTCGCCAGAGCATCCTCTGCCGCTGGACAGCACTTCACCGGCCCTGCACCTGATTCAGCATATCCGCGACGAGTCCCACCGTTTTGCGATTGCCGGGCACCGGGCGCAACGTGACAAGGCCCGGCGCACCTCTACTCTTCAGGAAATCGACGGGATTGGCCCCAAGCGGCGACGTGAGCTACTGCGCTTTTTTGGCGGATTACAGGGCGTACAGAAAGCCAGCAAGGCCGAACTGGCCCGCGTACCGGGCATCAGCGCAGCTCTGGCAGATACAATTTATCAATCTTTACACGGATAAAGGCTCCCTGGCATGGATGCCATTGCCCAAGGGGGATAGAATGAACAAAATTAATTTACCGCTCTCACTTGGCAAGGATCGCAGCCCGCGATGAATATACCTAATATCCTGACGCTCATCAGAATAGCCTTCATCCCCTTATTGGTGGTGCTGTTCTATCTCCCCTACTCCTGGAGCATGCCCACCGCTGCCGTACTGTTTGGATTGGCCTCAATCACCGATTGGCTCGATGGCTATCTGGCACGCCGCTGGGACCAATCGACTCCCTTTGGTGCCTTCCTCGATCCGGTGGCCGACAAACTGATGGTAGCCATTGCCCTGGCACTATTGATCGAGCGCTTTGATTCCTGGCTGCTGACCTTGCCTGCGCTGGTTATCATCGGGCGTGAAATCGTGATTTCAGCGTTGCGTGAGTGGATGGCAGAGATGGGCAACCGGGGCATGGTCGCCGTGTCATGGGTTGGTAAGGTAAAAACCACTCTGCAGATGGTGTCAATTTTTATCCTGATCGCCTTTCCACCGGGCCATGCTATCGCCTCAGTGGGTATTATTACCCTGTTTGTTGCAGCGGGGCTGACACTATGGTCGATGATCCAGTATCTGCAGGCCGCCTGGCCGCATCTGACGCGCTCGATGTGAATTTATAGCCTGGTGAAAAAATTATGCGTTGACAAACCCTTAACAGCGCGTATAATTCGCATCCGAGTCAAGCGGGAATAGCTCAGTGGTAGAGCATCGCCTTGCCAAGGCGAGGGTCGGGAGTTCGAATCTCCTTTCCCGCTCCAACTCAGAAAAAGGGTATGTAGTTGGTAATGAGAGGGTCGTGAGCTGGTACGCCAGTCCGATCG
>JBNJGW010000074.1:0-12187 GCA_051748005.1 Pseudomonadota bacterium
TTTCATCTTCATTCACCGCTGGTAACGCTGTGCGTCCCCGGCAGCGGATGCGTACTTTACGGATTTGCCGGCGGGGATGCAAGGGCTATTTGAAAAAAACACTATACCAACGTCTTATTCTTCAGATTTCAAAACCTAACCCCATATTTTCACTGGAAATTGCCATCAGGCTAGCGGCTCCCGCCTGAACCATGGCCGCATGGCCACGCGTGCGTGGCAAGATACGCTGATAATAGAATCGCGCAGTATCCAGCTTGGCAGTATAGAATGCATCAGCGTTGTTCTTTTCAGGAGCAATAGCTTGTTTGGCAGCCAGGGCAAACATGTAGGCCATTGATACATAGCCCGCATACATCAGATAGTCAACGCTGGCCGCCCCTACTTCGTCACGATCCTGCATGGCCTTCATGGCTACCCCCATGGTCAGCTCACCCCATTCGGCATTCAACGTTGCCAGCGGCTCAACAAACTCCTTCATCAATGGATTGTCAGCTTCTGTCTTACAGAAGACGTGGATTTCCTTGGTCAATACTTTCAGCGACTCGCCCTGACTCATCAGCACCTTGCGACCCAGCAGGTCTAGCGCCTGAATGCCCGTTGTACCTTCATAGAGCCGGGTAATACGTGCATCACGAACCAGCTGCTCCATCCCCCACTCTTTGATAAAGCCGTGTCCACCAAAAACCTGCACACCCTCATTGGTGCATTCAAAAGCTACTTCAGTCAGAAACGCCTTAACAATCGGCGTTAGCAGCCCCAGCAGAGTCTCTGCGCGTTGCTTTTCATCACCGGCTTCAACATGGTCAGCAATATCCAGCATTTTTGCCGTATACAGCACCAGCATGCGACCACCTTCGGCGAAGGCTTTCTGGGTAAGCAGCATACGACGCACATCAGGGTGAACAATAATCGGGTCTGCCACTTTTTCTGGTGCTTTGGCGCCCGACAGCGCCCGCATCTGCAATCGGTCACGGGCATAGCTGAGCGAGTTCTGAAAACTGGTTTCGATCAACCCAAGCCCCTGGATTCCAACGCCAAGACGGGCGGCGTTCATCATGGTAAACATGCAGGCCAGCCCTTTATGCGGCTCGCCGACCAGGTAACCCACGGCATCATCGAAGTTCATTACACAGGTGGCATTACCGTGAATGCCCATTTTATGTTCGAGAGACCCACAGCTGACGCCATTTCGCTCGCCTGGGTTCCCTTTGGCATCGGGCAGAAATTTGGGAACTACAAATAGCGAAATACCTTTTGAGCCCTCAGGCGCATCGGGCAGCTTGGCCAACACCAAATGTACAATATTGTCTGCCAGATCATGGTCGCCGGCAGAGATAAATATCTTGGTTCCGGTCAGAGTATAGCCATCACTATTCTCGACCGGTACTGCCCGTGTCTTGATCAACCCAAGGTCTGTACCGCAATGCGGCTCGGTAAGGCACATGGTGCCTGTCCAGACGCCTTCCGTCAGCTTGCTCAGGTAGGTAGATTTCTGCTCTTGAGTGCCATGATGACTTAACGCATCCGCTGCTCCATGAGAAAGCCCAGGATACATGCCCCACGCCAGATTAGCGGAGCTGATCATTTCCGAAAACACCATGGACAGGGAATGCGGCAAACCCTGACCGCCAAACTCAGGGTCTGCCGCAAGGCTAGGCCAGCCTCCATCCACATATTGCTGATAGGCTTCTCTGAAACCATCCGGGGCGGTTACCTGACCATTGTCCAGCGAGCACCCTTGAGCATCCCCCCTCTGATTCAGTGGAAGAAGCACCTCACGAGAGAAACGTGCACCCTCTTCAAGTATGGCATTCACCACATCTACCGTCGCCTCTTGGCCCGCAGGTAAACGCGCATAGTGAGCGGGATAATCAAACATCTCTTCCATAACAAAACGCAGATCGCGCAAAGGTGCCTGGTAGGTGGGCATAGTGAACTCCTGATCAGTAGAGGGAAGCAGAGCCGTTTTCAAACATACGTTTGAATTTATCCCTCACAGATGACTACGTCAAGGTGATCAGGCTTGCATAGCATCATCATTCACCCGACATTAGTCGCATACATGAAAAAACCCGCGATATCGCGGGTTTTAAACACAGGGTGGCGCAGCATCCTGCGGACTATTGCATGCGGATACCGCCATCCAGGCGGATCACCTCGCCATTGAGCATGGTATTCACAATGATTTGTTCGACCATGAGTGCAAACTCATTCGGCTTACCCAGACGCTTGGGAAATGGCACGGCGGCAGAAAGCGCCTTGACCGCATCTTCAGGAATATCACTCATCATGGGCGTTTCGAAAACACCTGGGGCAATGGCCATGACACGAATACCGTGGCGCGAAAGTTCCCGGGCAGCGGGTAAACTCATACCCGCAACGCCGGCCTTGGAAGCGCTATAGGCACACTGGCCGACCTGACCATCAAAGGCAGCAACAGAGGCTGTATTGATAATAACGCCCCGCTCACCATCTTCGCCGGGCACGTTGGCTGCCATCGCCGCCGCCGCCAGTCGCATGATATTGAACGTGCCCACCAGGTTGATATTGATGGTTTTACTATAGGCTTCCAGGCTGGCCGGATGACCGTCGCGATCTACCAGCTTGCCAACACTGACAATGCCCGCACAGTGCACCACACCTGCCAGACCGCGCCCTTGACTGTGCGCCACACAGGTCTCGATAACCTGCTGCATATCAGCATCGGACGTAATATCCCCCAGACAAAAGGTAGCAGCATCGCCCAACTCCTTTGCCTGGTCCGCGACATTTTCCTGCAGGTCGCATAAAACGACCCGTCCGCCCGCATTAACAATGCGCCGGGCCGACGCGGCGCCTAGCCCCGATGCCGCACCGGTAATCAAAAAGGTGTTATCAGTCAGCTGCATTTACATATCCTCATTCGAGCCAGCGTATCAGTGGCTATCCGGGGTGGCTTCCTGCGCCGCCTGGGCACGTAGTTTGAAACGCTGAATCTTACCACTGGGCGTCTTGGGCAGCTCGTCGACAAATTCAATAACACGCGGGAAGGCATGTGTAGAAAGACGTTCACGCACCTGCTGACGAATCTCTTCCGCCAGGTTATCACTGGCTTCATAGCCATCACGCAGCACAATATAGGATTTGATCACCTCACCGCGAATATCGTCTGGCTGGCCCACCGCTGCAGACTCAGCAACAGCGGGATGCGTCATCACACTGTTTTCAACATCAGTAGGCCCTACCCGGTAGCCCGCCGTGGTAATGATGTCATCATCGCGCCCGGCAAACTGGAAAGTACCATCTTCATTACGGATGACCACGTCGCCGGTCAGGTAATAGCCTTCAGCAAACGGATGTTTTTCCTGCCAGGTATAGCCCTGAAAGAAATGCGCGGGCGAATTCTTGATATCGACCGCCAGAACGCCAGGTTGACCAGCCGGCAGCTCCTTGTATTCAGCATCCAGAATTGCCAGCCGATAGCCCGGCATGGGCACACCCATGGCACCGACATGCTTGGGGTGGTCAAGGGCGTGGTGATTGTTACAGGTCATGCCTGTTTCGGTCTGGCCGTAATGATCCATCACTGGACAACCCAATGATTTTTCGACCCAGGTAACCACCTCGGTATTAAGCGGCTCGCCTGCTGAGCTGGCCGCACGCAGCTCAAGGGTCTGATGGGCATCATCAAACAGGCCGGACGCCTTCATCAGGCGATAAGCTGTGGGGGCTGCAGCAAAGTTGGTAATCCGGTGGCGCTTCATAAAGGCCAGCGCCCCTTCAGCACTGAAGCCGGCTTCGCAGAAGTGTGTGGTAACCCCCAACAGAAGCGGCCCGGCAATCGCGTAATAAAGGCCATAGGCCCAGCCGGGGTCAGCCATGTTCCAGAAGCGGTCGTCTTCACGCAGATCAATCGCCAACTCCATGTAAAGCGCAAAGGCCGTCATACCCGCCAAGGGCACAGCCACCCCTTTGGGTTTACCGACAGTACCTGAGGTAAACATTTGCAGAAACGGTTGATCAGCCAGCAAGCGTGGCGGCTTGTCGGTCATCGCGGCATGCCCTAGGGCATCTTGCCAGTCAAGATCATCAGAGTGCTCACTGGTTGCCCCACCATGTGCCAGCACCGGTGGGCACTGAGTCAAACCGTCGAACTTATAGCGATTGGCATGATCGGTGATCACCAGCTTGGTGTCAGCACGGCCCAGACGATAATCCACTGCATCTGGCCCGAAAGCTGTAAACAAGGGCTGATACACCGCCCCGATACGCCAGGTGGCCACCACCGCAATCAACAGTTCCGGTGTGCGTGGCAACATACAAGCGATACGGTCACCTGCCCCTAAGCCTTGCGACTGAAACCAGCCAGCAAGCCGGGCGCTGGCCTGGTCAAGTTCCGTATACGTCAACTTATGCGTATTACCTTGGGTATCTTCCTGAACCAGAGCTAGCACATCCCCCCGTCCTGCTCGCACATGGCGACCACAGCACGCCTCATAGGCGTTGAAGCATCCATCCTGATGGTCGTCGAGACGACTGATGACGTCATCAACAGAAAAGTCGTCAAGATAGTCCTGATAAGCTGGCAATGAAGTTGCAGTCATAATGGCTCTCTTGTGTTGTGATTATGATGGTGAGCGTTAAATAACCAATATTATCCGTTTACGTTAACGGAAACTTACTCACAAGCTAAAAGGAATCGGCGGGAAGCGCAAGTCTTCGCAGGAAGGGAATAACTAGACAATAGTCAAAAGAAAGGCTGAGCTATCGGGCTGGCATGATCATGGCAATCAACTCCTCGGCCAGTTCATCCGGCGTGCGTGGGCCAGTCGGATCGTACCAGCGCACTGTCCAGTTAAGAGCGCCCAGTACAAAACGCGAGATCAGAAAGCGGTCGCCGTGAATCAGGCCTGCTTCCAGCGCCTCTTCAATCACCTGCACCCAGAGTGCCTCATAGGCATCGCGCAAATGGCTCAGATGTGCCTTGGCAGAATCATCCAGACGGCGCCATTCGAACAGTGCCACCACGTGGGCATTTCGATCGGTGAACAGGGTTTCCAGATGCGCCCTGGCCATCGCCCGCAGACGAGCCTCCGGTGAAGGCGGGCTTTCGTCCAGAGCACGCTTGGCAATTGCCAGGGCATTATGGGTTCCTTCCTCAATTACGGCCGCCAGAATTTCCTGCTTATCCTTGAAGTGGTGAAACAGGCTACCCGACTTGATCCCCATTTCCTGGGCCAGCATACGCACCGTTGTGCGATCAAAGCCTTCCTGGACAAACAACTGGGCAGCCAGACGGGTTAACTCCTTGCGACGGGGCGATGCATTCATTACATTCATAGTGTTTACACTAGCGCTTGCTTGGTTGTCGTCAAGAAGACCATAGCACTGCCTTGGGGTCAACGACCCTTGAGAACAATCATAATCAGCCACTTTATTGCAGGAGAAACGTATGAGCCAACGCGACGATGTTGTATTTCTTTCCGCCACCCGCACGCCAATGGGTGGCATGATGGGCAGCCTTTCCAGCATGACAGCTCCCGAGCTGGCGGCCGTGGCCATCAGCGCCGCGGTTGAGCGTGCAGGTGTTCAAGGCGAGGATATCAATGAAGGCATCATGGGCTGTGTGCTTCCCGCGGGCGTCAAGCAGGGCCCGGCACGGCAAGCCATGCGCCAGGCCGGCATTCCTGATGCCAACGGTGCCACCACCATCAACAAGCTGTGCGGCTCAGGTATGAAAGCCGCCATGCTGGCTCACGATATTATCAAGGCCGGCAGCGGCGATTTTGTTCTGGCGGGCGGCATGGAGTCCATGTCTAACGCTCCCCACCTGATGACCAAGGCGCGTGCCGGTTATCGTCTGGGCCATGGGGAACTCAAAGACCATATGTTCCTGGACGGGCTGGAAGATGCCGAAACCGGCAAGCTGATGGGGATTTTTGCCCAGGAAATTGCCACTCAGCGCGGCTACAGCCGAGAGCGCCTGGATGACTTTGCTATCGCTTCCCTGGAACGTGCCATGGAGGCTACCAATGCTGGCCATCTGGATGCGGAAATGGCCCCTGTCACGGTCAAAAGCCGCAAAGGCGAAAGCGTGGTTTCCCACGATGAACAGCCGTTTCAGGCCAAGCTGGACAAGATCCGTGAATTGCGCCCGGCATTTGCCAAAGATGGTACCCTGACCGCCGCTAACTCAAGCTCTATCTCGGACGGTGCTTCCGCGCTGATCATGACGCGCCAGAGCCTGGCGGATCAGAGAGGCCTGCAACCGCTCGCACGCATGCTCGGGCACAGCACAAATTCGCGCCACCCCAGTGAGTTCACTATTGCCCCGGTTGGCGCCATTGAAAAGCTGATGGCCAAGCTTGACTGGACAGTTGACGATGTAGATCTGTTTGAAATCAATGAAGCCTTTTCCGTGGTTACCCTGATGGCGATGGATGATCTAGGCCTGCCCCATGAGAAAGTGAACGTTTATGGCGGTGCTTGCGCCCAGGGCCATCCGATTGGCTCTACCGGCTCACGGATCATTGTTACCCTGATTCATGCCTTGCGTACCCAGGGGGGCAAACGCGGCATTGCCAGCCTGTGCATTGGCGGCGGCGAAGCCACAGCGGTTGCCATCGAGCTGATCGACTAGACTTACCTGGCACGTTTAACAGGAGCCTGACTGATGTTCGCTCACGTATTGATTGGCGTTGATTTTTCTGTCGCCTGGCCAGTTCTTCAGCAGCGTCTGATGCGCCTGCGTGGCAAAGGGGTTAACACCATTACGCTGGCGAGCATCATCAGTCCAAAAGAAATTGCCAACCCCACCTTAAGAGACAGACAACAGCTGCAGCAACGTCTGGAAAATGAAGCGCAGCCGTTCAGGGATATCGGCTTAGTAGTCACCTGCCGGGTTGACGCAGGAAAACCCAGTAAATGCCTGGCGGAAATAGCAGTAGTACAGCAAGCCGACGTTATTCTGTGCGGCAGCAAAGGTAGTGGCGGCTTTACTGAAAGACTGCTGGGCAGCACCATCCAAAGGCTTTCCCATTTAAGCCAGATACCTTTATGGATGGAACCTATCAACGCTGGGTATGAGCTTCGCCATGGTTACACGACACTGGTACTGGCGACAGATGCTTCATCTTCTGCAGTACCTGCCGAGCGACTATTTGAACAACTGGCAGGACATTTCCACAATCGGGTAGCACTGATCTCAGAGGCTTTACTTTACGCGGACGGCCGTGGCCGCGAAGTGGCTGAACTTCACCTTATCGCCCTGGCCACTCGTATTCCCAAACTCGATAGCGTGATTGTCTCAGGCCAGGCTCGCAAAGCCTTGATTGACGAAGCCAAGCGCTGGGAGGCCGATCTGCTGATCATTGGCCAACAAGGTCACAGCAGGTTAAAAGAGCGCCTGCTGGGCAGTACCGCAGAAGCGCTTCTTGAAGGAATTGACTGCCCTGTTCTGGTGGTTCCCCACCCATAGCTAGCACCTGTTGAAGGCTGTTATTTATGTAGAGGAATCCACAGCTGCAAACGGCGACGAATTTCCAACAGCGCCTGTTCGTAGGCATCAGGCTTACCAATCAACCGCGGGTCGCGGATATCCCAGTGCAGAATTTCATCTGTTCTCCCTTCAAATTCACGACATGCCTGGCGTGCTTTATCACAAAGCACAATCACGCAATCAAAGTGCTCACCTTCAAACAGATCCAGCGACTTACTCTTTAGATTAGTCACCGGTAAGCCCTGCTTTTCAAGCGCTTCCAGCGTAAATGCATGCGGCTGATCCGGCTCGGAACCCGCACTGAACGCCTCAAACCGGTCACCCGCCATGGAGCGCAGAAGCACCTCTCCCATCAGGGAACGGGCGGAATTAGCGTTGCACAAAAACAGAACGCGGCGTTTAGACATAGCGGTAACACTCTTCAGGTTGATATGTTGCTAACGCTACACCTGCAAAATGACATTTCTGTGGCAATCATTAAAAATATACGCAATAACGTATATGATAGCAGTGACGATCAGTACTTTGCTCAAAACCGAGGGAATGTCATGACCACTGATAAAGACCATAGCGCCCCCAGCACGTCCTCAGGCATGGGGCTCTTTGAACGCTTTTTATCCCTCTGGGTCGCCTTGGCGATTATCGCCGGCATTGCTCTGGGGCAATGGGCGCCTGTTGTGCCGGAAACCTTATCGCGCTTTGAGTATGCGCAGGTATCCATTCCAGTGGCGATACTGATCTGGGCGATGATCTTCCCCATGATGGCGCAGATAGATTTCACTGCCATCCTCGGCGTTCGGCGCCAGCCCAAGGGGCTGATTATCACCACCACCGTGAACTGGCTGATCAAACCTTTCAGCATGTTTGCCATTGCCTGGTTCTTTTTAACCGTGGTGTTCAGCCCCTTTATCGCCCCTGAACTGGCTAATCAATACCTGGCCGGTGCCATTTTATTAGGCGCTGCGCCTTGCACGGCTATGGTCTTTGTGTGGAGTTACCTGACCCGCGGCGATGCGGCCTATACTCTGGTTCAGGTCTCCCTGAATGACCTCATCATGCTATTTGCCTTTGCGCCGATTGTTGTCTTTCTGCTGGGTATTTCGAATATTCAGGTGCCTTGGAACACCGTTGCCCTTTCGGTGCTTTTGTATATCGTCATACCGCTGACAGCGGGCTATATCACCCGTCAGTCGCTGATCAAGAAACACGGCAGCGAATGGTACGACAACGTCTTTATGAAACGCGTTGGACCCATTACGCCCGCCGCTCTGATTATTACCCTGGTACTACTGTTTGCTTTTCAGGGTGAAGTGATCCTCAATAACCCGCTGCATATTGTCTTGATTGCCATCCCGCTGATTCTGCAAACCTTCCTGATCTTCTTTATCGCTTACGGTTGGGCCAAAGCCTGGCAGGTACCGCATAACATCGCAGCACCTGGTGCCATGATAGGAGCCAGCAACTTTTTTGAGCTGGCCGTTGCGGCAGCCATTGCACTGTTTGGCCTTCAATCCGGTGCGGCGCTGGCCACCGTTGTCGGCGTACTGGTAGAAGTCCCGCTGATGCTCGCACTGGTGCGGATTGCCAATAAGACACGCCAGCATTTTCCGGCACCTGCGAAAGGATAATCTCCTCACCTTGAGCCACGCTGACGGGGGCCACCTGAACATGCACAAAAAAGCTTCCTGCATTGAAGCCGCATGGCAGTCGCATCATCAGGAACTCTACCGTTTTCTGATCAAACACTGCGGTGACAAGGATGCCGCCGACGAGCTGCTCCAGCGTGTCTATATGCAAGCGCTCACCCATAAAACCGAGTTTTGTGAACTGGCAACGCCAAGAGCCTGGCTTTATACCGTCGCTAAACGTCAATGGATTGATGAACAGCGTCGCCGCAAACCCTGGGTCGATGTTGATGATATTGACATTGCCGACGAACCCGCCGCCGGCATGCCGGTAGATAGCCTGGCGGCCTGTATTGCCAACGCCTTGCCTCACTGTGAGGCCGACGATGCCCACATTCTGAGCGAATGTGACCTTAGCGGCGTAAAGCAGGCCGATTATGCCCGTCGTCATGGTCTTACGTTAGCCGCCACCAAGGCTCGGCTGCGGCGTGCCCGCCAGCGTCTACGTGAGCGCTTGATCCAGCAGTGCCAGATCACCTTTGATGCCAACGGGCGTATCTGCTGCCATCGTGCCCTGGCTGAGAATTAATGAGCCTTGCAGAAGTATCCTTTTCCTGTCTGGTGCGTCTTCTCTATAGACATTCTTCTATAGACACTCAACGAGGTTGACTACCATGCTGGACATATTTACCTGGTTCGCCAACTGGCTGGTCTATGACCTTGGCGGTTTCGACCCCAACAGCAAGTTGGGAACATCGGTGCATTTTTTCGTCGAGGACACCACCAAGATTTTTGCCCTTCTCGTGGTGATGATCTACATCATTGCGCTGATGCGCGCCTCCCTGAATCTTGAGCGTGTGCGTCATTACATCCAGCAGAAAAACCGCCTGGCGGGCTATGGCTTTGGAGCAGGCTTCGGCGCTATCACACCGTTTTGCTCCTGTTCCAGCATTCCATTGTTTCTGGGTTTTACCAGCGCAGGCATCCCGCTGGGTATTACCATGGCCTTTCTATTCACCTCGCCGATCATTAATGAAGTCGCGGTGATCATGCTGTGGAGCCTGCTGGGCTGGGAGTTCACTCTGGTGTATATCGCCATCGGCATGGCAGTGGGCATTGGCGGCGGTATGCTCCTGGATGCTGTACGTGGTGAACGCTGGCTAAAAGACTTCGCTGCCAAGGCCTACCAGCAGGCGGCAGAAAACCCCGCCGAAAATCAGTCTCAAGGGGAAACACCCAAGTTAACCCTTAAAGACCGCCACGAATTTGCACGCGATGAACTCAAGGAAATCGTCGGACGCATCTGGAAGTGGGTAATTATCGGTGTCGGCCTTGGCGCTGCACTGCATGGTTTTGTGCCTGACGGCTGGTTTGCCGACAACCTTGGCAGCGGCCAGTGGTGGAATGTGCCAGCGGCGGTGCTGGCCGGCCTGCCGCTATACTCCAATGCCACTGGCGTTATCCCCATCATGGAAAGCCTGATTATGAAAGGACTCCCTGTCGGTACTACCCTGGCCTTCTGCATGAGCACGGTCGCCGCCAGTTTCCCGGAGTTCATCATGCTCAAGCAAGTCATGCAGTGGCGCTTACTCGCCATCATTTTTGTCATCCTGTTGGCCAACTTCATGGTCGTTGGCTGGGTGATCAACCTGCTGAGCCCCTGGCTTTTCAGCGGCAGGTTCTAAACAAAATCCACGCAAGGAGAATCAGATGAAAAAGATCGAAGTGTTAGGCACAGGTTGCAAAAAATGCACCACCACCGCCGAACAGATTGAGGCCATCGCGCAAGAGCTTGGCGTCGAAGCTGACGTAGCAAAAGTGACCGATCCTGCGGCCATCATGGGTTATCAGGTCATGTCAACGCCAGCAGTCGCCATCGACGGCAAACTCGCCCACAGCGGCAGCGTGCCGGATCGCCACAAGATTGAGAGCATGCTGCAGGGCTGAAGCCCTAACCAGCGCCCCTTGTCCGCTGACTGTTAACAAGTGACCGCTAGGGGCGTTGTTGTTGTCAGTTGTTCTGTGACCCACATGATGCAGATATAATTTCCATGGATATTCTAGCCGAGGATAGCGCTCAGTATGGTTACCCCCTCTTCCCTTGATGATCTGCCCAATATTGATCAGGCTCTTTTCAACCCACCCACCGCCGAGGCGCTAGGTTCCTTGACTGCAGCTGCACATCCTCCGCGACTCCTGCTGCTTTACGGCTCACTGCGTGAACGTTCCTTCAGTCGGCTCGCCGTGGAAGAGGCCGCACGCCTGTTGCAGGCAATGGGCGCTGAAACGCGTATTTTCAATCCGCGCGGGCTACCCCTGGCGGATGCAGAAGAAACATCGCATCCCAAAGTAACCGAGCTACGTGACCTGGCTGAATGGGCAGAAGGCATGGTGTGGTGCTCGCCTGAACGCCATGGCGCCATGACCGGCATCATGAAAACCCAGATTGACTGGATACCTTTATCACTGGGTGCCGTGCGTCCCACTCAGGGTAAGACACTGGCCGTCATGCAGGTGAATGGTGGTTCCCAGTCGTTCAACACGGTCAACCAGCTGCGCGTTCTGGGCCGCTGGATGCGCATGCTGACGATCCCTAACCAGTCCTCGGTACCCAAGGCATTCATGGAATTTGACGACAACGGACGTATGAAGCCCTCGGCGTACTACGACCGGATCGTGGATGTGATGGAGGAGCTGGTTAAGTTCACTTATCTTACCCGGGATAAAGCAGACTGGCTGACGGATCGCTACTCGGAGCGCAAGGAAAGTGCCAGCGAACTGTCAGCCAGGGTCAATCAGCGTTCTATTTAGGCGGAGACACTGATCATGCCTGAAAACCCCATAGAGATTACATCGGCTGCTGCCGCGCATATCAAAGACAATGGCGGCGTCGTCACTGTCCGGCTGGCACCGCGCCATGGTTGCTGTGGTGGCGTCGCCAGCCTGGCGATTGCTGAACCCCGTGCACCCGACGTGCCTGCAGGCTATGCCAGCTTTGACCTTGGCAATATCCGGCTTTTTATGGCCCATGAACTGGTGGGTGAAGGCTTGCGAATTGATTGCGAAGGCTGGTGGAAGCTGCGCC
>JBNJGW010000075.1:0-11773 GCA_051748005.1 Pseudomonadota bacterium
CCGTATCCATCTGACTCTGGCGGATATAGGCCGCCTGGTGACCCTTGAGGGTCTCACTCCCCGCGGCCAGCAATGGTTAAAAAAGTTGCCGGCGGGTGAGTTTTAAAAATATATTAATTTTTTGAGCAGGTAGTGCTGGCCTGAATCGGTAAGCTTTGTAGTGATATTCAGGTGTCACCATTGATCAGTCAATCCACGTAGTGAGTCGTTATGAAGCAGCGGTGGTCGTATAAAGGGGAAGGGAGATGCCAGCTAGCAGGCGTCTGTCTGATGTGGCTGCTGCTATCCATCACCGGGAAGGTGCTGGCAGCGGATGTTGAAAGCATGCGCCTGTGGGCAGCACCGGATCATGCCCGCCTGGTCTTTGATCTTTCCAGTCCGGGCAGTGCCACTGTGTTTGAACTGGACTCGCCGAGCCGTCTGGTGATTGACCTGGAAGATAGTCAGCTTAAGACGGACGCCAGCACTTTGCCACTGGAAGGGAGTGCCATCTCGAGTATTCGCAGCGGCGTCCGTGACGGCACAGATCTGCGTATCGTTTTGGATCTTGATCGGGAGGTGTCGCCACGGCACTTCTCCCTGACGCCTAACGATCAGTATGGTCATCGCCTGGTGGTCGACCTTGAATACCCGGGAGAGGCGCCGGTTGAAAACCCGATTGATCCAATAGAATCATTGGTTCGCGAGCAGGAAATTGAAGCGCAGCGGACCAAGGTTGAGGCGGCGGCCAGCGGCACCCCCCCGACGGTCACTGAAGAGGTAGTCGATCGAGAGGCGCAGCCACACCCGCGCCGGGATATCATCATTGCCGTCGACCCGGGTCACGGTGGCGAAGATCCGGGGGCGATCGGACCCAAGGGTGCCCGGGAAAAAGATATTGTCCTGCAGATCAGTCAGCGTCTGGCAACTCATATCAATAAAACGCCCGGTTTCCGGGCAGTGATGATTCGCGACGGCGACTATTATATCGGTTTGCGCCAACGCACCCAGCTGGCCCGTGACCAGAAGGCTGACTTCTTTGTCTCAATCCATGCCGATGCCTTCACCAGCCCTCGCCCCAACGGCAGCTCCGTTTATGCACTTTCGCAACGTGGCGCCACCTCGGAAACAGCTCAGTGGTTGGCTGATAGTGAGAATCGTGCTGACCTGATCGGCGGCGTTGATGGCAGCCTGTCGTTAAGGGACAAGGATCATGTGCTACGCGGTGTGCTGCTTGACCTGACCATGACGGCAACTCTTAACGATTCTCTGTCAATTGGCGGGCAGGTGCTGGATCAGCTGGGCAGGATTAATCGGCTTCATAAGTCGCGGGTCGAGCAGGCCGGTTTTATGGTGCTCAAGTCGCCGGATATTCCTTCCTTGCTGATTGAAGCCGGGTTTATTTCCAACCCTGAAGAAGAACGCCGCCTGAAAACAGCTCAGCACCAGGAGAATATTGCCACTGCGGTGTTCAATGGTCTGCGCGCTCATTTTGAACGCAACCCGCCACCGGCCAGCTTGCTGGCCTGGCAGCGGGATAATCAGCGCAACCCGCAAGGTAACGAGTACCGCATTGAAACCGGCGATACGCTTTCAACTATTGCCGCGCGTCACGGAGTGCCGCTGCCCCAGTTGAAGCAGGCCAATAACCTCAACGGTGACGTGATCCGCGTCGGGCAAGTGCTACGTATTCCGCGCTCTTGAACTGCTGGCCTGTACTGGATAACGTCGGACATATCGGCTTTGGTACCGAGATGTTTATAGAAGTTTCTGAGAAGGTTTTAAACACGAGGTGATTGTGTCCGATACTCAGGTGGCGTCTGCAGCGCAAACGCCGGTAACGCGTATTCAGGTACTGGATGCGCGTCTTGCTAACCAGATTGCTGCTGGCGAGGTGGTCGAGCGCCCGGCGTCAGTGACCAAGGAATTGATCGAGAATGCCATTGATGCCGGTAGTCATCGTATCGAGGTGGACATTGAGCAGGGCGGCGCTCGCCTGATCAAGGTGCGCGATGACGGTATTGGCATTGGTCAGCAGGACTTGCCGCTGGCGCTGGCGCGCCACGCCACCAGCAAGATTGGCAGCCTTGAGGATCTGGAAGGCGTGAGCTCGCTTGGGTTTCGCGGCGAGGCGCTGGCCTCAATCAGTTCTGTTTCGCGTCTTGAACTGGTGTCTAATGCCTCCGAAGACCCTACAGATGGCTGGCGGGTGGTAGCAGAAGGGCGCAGCATGGAAGCACGTGTGTCGCCAGCCCCCCACCCGCGGGGTACCAGCGTCAGCGTACGCGACCTGTTCTTCAATACGCCGGCCCGGCGTAAGTTTCTGCGCACCGAAAAAACCGAGTTTGCCCATGTCGAAGAGGCATTTCGCCGCCAGGCGCTTTCACGTTATGACATTGGCTGGGTGCTCAGGCATAACCAGAAAGTGGTACACCAACTACCGGCAGTCGATTCGGCAGCGTCGCGCGAGCGTCGCATAGCCTCATTGCTCGGGCGCAATTTTATTGAACATGCTCGTTATATTGAGCGCCAGGCGGGTTCTCTGCGCCTGTCCGGCTGGGTTGGCCTGCCCACCCACTCCCGCTCCCAGGCTGACCAGCAGTACTTCTTCGTCAACGGCCGCGTTGTGCGGGACCGCCTGGTAGCCCACGCCGTACGCCAGGCGTACCGGGATGTACTCTACAACGGTCGCCATCCGGTTTTCGTGCTGTATCTGGATCTCGACCCTGATGTTGTGGATGTCAACGTTCACCCGACCAAACACGAAGTGCGTTTTCGTGATGGTCGTATGGTGCATGATTTTCTGTTCTCCAGCCTGCACCACTGTCTGGCGCATACCCAACCCCACGAAGCGGCTGAGAATCAAGGCGTCAATAATCAAGGCGCTGATAGTCAAGTTGCTGATAGCCACAGCATTGATCACCCATCCATGGACGCAGGTAGCGATCAGACAGGCGCTGCTCAGCAAGGGGGCGGCGATACGAGCACCCCGTTAGCGCCTGAGGCGCGTTGGGAGCAGCAGGGCATGGCCCTGTCATCTCATGGCGAACGACACCCCGGCGCGGCGCGGGTGCGACGTTTCATGCAAGGCTATCAGGCGCTGCATCCTGACCATGAAGCGTCCCTGTTGACGCCTCAAACCAGAGCGTCAGAAAACGCGACTCCTGATCCCGAGCATCAGGTCAATGAACAGCCGCTAGCCAGTCTGATGCCCGCCGAAGATCCAACCGCCGCGCCGCCGCTTGGCTATGCGCTAGGGCAGCTGCACGGGGTCTATATTCTGGCCCAGAACCAGGAAGGATTGGTGGTGGTGGATATGCATGCCGCCCACGAGCGGATTGTCTATGAGCGCATGAAAACCCAGTGGGGCCAGAATGGCATTGATACCCAGCCGCTTCTTGTGCCGGTCTCACTGGCGGCCAGCCGAGGGGAAGTCGCCACGGTGGAAAGTGAGCAGGCGGCGATTGCTCAGCTGGGCATTGAAATAGATATTGCCGGGCCTGAAACCCTGCTGGTACGCCAGCTTCCCGCGCTGCTGGCCAATGCTGACCCTGAGCCGCTGGTGCGTAGCCTGCTGGATGAACTGGCCCGTTTCGGGCGTTCTCAGCAGGTAGAGGCGCGCATTCAGGCGCTGCTTTCCACCATGGCCTGCCATGGCAGTGTGCGCGCCAACCGCAGGCTGACGCTGGATGAAATGAATGCCCTGCTGCGCGATATGGAAAGTACCGAGCGCAGCGATCAATGCAATCACGGTCGCCCGACCTGGACTCAGATGAACATGAAAGCCCTTGATAAGCTCTTTCTGCGTGGACACTAACCTTTTTCAGCCAAGGCCATTGAGCAGGGTATATACATGACTGATGAACGCCCGATGGCGCTTTTTCTGATGGGGCCGACAGCTGCAGGTAAAACCGAGGCGGCCATGGCACTTCACGAGCAGTGTGGCTGCGAGCTGATCAGCGTGGATTCCGCCATGGTTTATCGTGGGCTGGATATCGGTAGCGCTAAACCCAGCGCAGAAGAGCTCAGGCGTGCGCCTCACCGCTTGATTGATATCCGCGATCCGGCTGACCCTTATTCGGCGGCAGATTTTCGCACGGACGCACTGCGTGAGATGCGACAAATAAGCGCAGACGGCAAGGTGCCTCTGCTGGTAGGCGGCACCATGCTTTATTTCAAGCAGCTGTTGGAAGGTGGTGGAAACCTGCCGCCGTCTTCGCCTGAAGTACGCACAGAACTTGAACACTCACTGGCGCGCGACGGCCTGGCGGTTCTACATGCCAGATTGAAGCAGGTTGATCCGGTTGCCGGGCAGCGCATACACCCCAACGACCCGCAGCGAACACTGCGGGCGCTGGAGGTGTATAGGCTGGCGGGGCGGCCAATGAGCGAGCTGTGGGCTGAACAGGCGGTAACACCCTTCCCCTGGCGAGTAGTCTCTATTGTGTTGGCACCTGGGGAGCGAAGCTTTTTGCACCAACGTATTGCCTTACGCTTTCGGCAAATGTTGGCTGAGGGCTTGATAGATGAGGTCAGTGCCCTCAGAAAGCGTAATAATCTACACTCAGATCTACCCGCATTGAAAAGCGTGGGTTATCGTCAGGTGTGGGAGTATCTTGAGGGCCGCTATGACAGGGCAGGCCTTGAAGAACTCGGCATTATTGCAACGCGCCAACTGGCCAAGCGTCAGCTGACCTGGTTGCGGCGCTGGGAAAATGCCTGCTGGTTTAACATTCAGCAACCCGACACGCTTGATAAGGTGCTGAAACTCGTGCGTGAAAGCAGTGCTTAGCGTAAGATAGTTAATTCATCGCTGGTTTTTTAAGCGGTTTTTCATGACGGCTTATAAGAAAGCTTTTCGAAGGGTCATGCGATAGCAGGCCGTTCGGGTAAAAAGATTGTGGTGTGCCCAGGTGGCACTCCTTAAATAACCAACCCCAACGACAGTTTTAGGGAGAGTAACATGTCCAAAGGGCAGTCCCTTCAAGACCCATACTTGAATATCTTGCGCAAGGAGCGCATTCCGGTCTCCATTTTTTTGGTGAACGGCATTAAGCTGCAGGGCCAGATCGAGTCCTTTGATCAGTTTGTGATCCTGCTGCGCAACACCGTGAGTCAGATGGTTTACAAGCACGCTATTTCGACCGTAGTGCCATCACGTAATGTACGTCTGCCAGTGCAGGATCCGGCAGCAGAATCTGAAGACTAGAGCCTTGAGTTCGGTCAGCCAATCTATGAGGTATTGATTGTTTTTTGAGCGCCCAGATGCCGGTGAAACGGCAGTTCTTGTTCATGTTGATTTTCATGATGATCAGGCACGCGAAGACGCCGGTGAGTTCCTGGAGCTTGTGCGCTCTGCTGGAGCAGAAGCGGCAACGTTGCTGACAGCCAGCCGCAATCGGCCTGACTCGCGCACCTTTATTGGCTCAGGCAAGCTAGATGAACTGCGGGCAATGCTCGCAGCTCATCAGGCTGAGCTGGTGATTTTCAATCATGGCTTAAGCCCTTCCCAACAGCGTAATCTTGAACATGAGCTAAAGTGCCGTGTTCTTGATCGCACCGGTCTTATCCTGGACATCTTTGCCCAGCGTGCACGTACCCACGAAGGTAAGCTGCAGGTTGAGCTAGCCCAGCTTGAATACATGTCGACACGCCTGGTGCGTGGTTGGACGCACCTTGAACGCCAGAAAGGTGGTATTGGTCTGCGTGGCCCAGGTGAAACCCAGCTGGAAACCGACCGTCGCCTGCTGCGTGGACGCATCAAGTCAATTCATAAACGCCTTGATAAGGTGCGCAGCCAGCGCGAGCAGAACCGCCGTGCCCGTTCACGGGCCGAGATTCATAGTATCTCGCTGGTGGGATACACCAATGCGGGCAAGTCAACGCTTTTTAATGCGCTGACAGACGCTCACGTCTATGCAGCCGATCAACTGTTTGCCACCCTGGATCCGACGCTGCGGCGGCTGGAAATTGACGATGTGGGGCCGGTGGTGATGGCAGATACAGTAGGCTTTATCCGCCACCTGCCACACAAGCTGGTTGAAGCGTTTCAGGCAACCCTGCAGGAAGCCGCTGAAGCCTCATTGCTGGTGCATGTGATCGACGCTGCCGATCCTGACCGAGACCTGAATGTGGAGCAGGTCAACAGCGTTCTGAAAGAAATTGGCGCTGACGATGTTCCCATGCTTAAGGTAATGAACAAGATTGACCAGCTGGACAGCGCCCCGAGGATTGAGCGCGATGGTCAGGGTGTGCCGGAGGTTGTCTGGCTGTCGGCTCAGACGCGTCAGGGGCTTGAGCTACTAGAGCAGGCCTTGAGTGAGCGTTTGGCAGTGGATGTTATAAGTTTTTCTTTGACGCTTGACCCGGGACAGGGGCGGTTGAGAGCCGGGCTTCATGACCTTAACGCGGTGCAGAAAGAATATTTTGATGAGCAGGGACGTTCTGTACTGGACGTTCGTTTGCCAAGGCGTGATTTCAACCAGTTAATGGCGCAGACTGGCGAATGCGCCGATGCTTATCTACCCACTTCGTTACAGGCATCCGTGGAGTGGTAAGTGCAACATCTTTTGTCATTTGTATTAGAATGGTATAAGTTTATCCGGACAATATTTTACAGCGACATCAGACAGCAATTTTTTTAGCAGTCGTTCTTGTAGCCGCATCAGCGAGTACTATTTAGTAGGACACCTTAGCGGAGAAAACGTATGGCCTGGAATGAGCCTGGTGGTGGTAACCAGCACGACCCTTGGAGCAGCGGCGGCCGCCGCGGTGGCAATGGTGGCAACAAGGGGCCTGAAAATGGTAATAACGGTGGGAATAACGGTGGTGGAAACAACCAGGGCCCGCCTGACCTGGATGAAGCACTGAAAAAGTTTCAGGACAAGCTCAACACCATGTTGGGTGGAGGTGGCAAGAAGAAAGGTGGCAGTGGTCAGGGCGGCGGCGGTAACAAGCCGCGCAATACCTTTGCCTTGCCTGGCTTGCTGATTGTGGTCGGCTTGGCGATATGGGCGGCTTCCGGCTTCTATCTGGTTGACCAGTCTGAGCGCGGTGTCGTACTGCGTTTTGGTAAATTCCAGGAAGTCGTCACGCCGGGTCTACAGTGGAATCCGCCACTGATTGATGACGTGCGTATGGTTAACGTCACACGGGTTCGCTCCTTGACCCAGACGCAGTCCATGCTGACCCGTGACGAAAACATCGTTGAAGTGGAAATTTCGGCTCAGTACCAGGTTTCCAACCCGAGTGATTTTGTCCTCAACCTGCGCGACCCGAACCTGTCGATCGAAAATGCCCTCGATTCGTCGCTTCGTCACGTGGTGGGCGGGACTGACATGATCGATATTCTGACCTCAGGTCGTGAGATTCTGGGCAGCTCGGTTTCCAGCCGTTTGCAGTCATACCTGGACTCTTACGGTGCGGGTATTCGTTTGCAGACGATCAACATTGAGTCCACGTCGGCACCCGATCCGGTTATCGATGCCTTTGATGACGTTATTCGTGCCCGTGAAGACCGTCAGCGCACGATTAACCAGGGTATTGCCTACGCCAATGCGATTATCCCGGAAGCCCAGGGGCAAGCTCAACGCCTGGTCGAACAGGGTCAGGGTTATCGCGAATCTGTGGTGTCAGAAGCCCAGGGTCAGGCTAACCGTTTCAACTCCCTGCTGAGTGAGTACCGCAACTCGCCGGATATCATGCGTGAACGTATGTACCTGGATGCTATCGAAGACGTCTTTGGCAGTACGCCCAAGGTTCTTCTGGATGTTAGCGAAAATGCTCCGCTGATGTATCTACCATTGGATCAGATGCGCGGTAACAGCAGTTCGTCTTCAAGCAGCAGTAACGATGAAGAGCTTGATCCGCGCGTGCTGGAACGCATGAGCAGCGGTCAGAGCAGTGGTTCATCTTCCAACTCCAGTAATAGCTCTATTCGCAGGGAGGGCCGCTAAATGATTAATAATCGATCCCTGCTGATCGTCGGTGGTTTAGCCGCCGTTGCCTGGTTAGCCAGTAACAGCCTTTATGTCGTCGACGAAACGCAGCGCGCTGTAAAGCTTCGCTTTGGTGAAGTGGTCGAAGAAAATATCCAGCCGGGCCTGCACTTCAAGGTGCCGATTACCCAGACGATTCGCAAGTTCGATACCCGTCTGCTCACGCTGGACACGGATACCAGCCGCTATCTTACGCTGGAGCAGAAAGCGGTTATCGTGGATTCCTACGTCAAGTGGCAGGTGGTCAACCCGACCCGCTATTATGAGGCAACGGCGGGCGATGAATTAATGGCTATCCGCCTGATTCAGCCCCGCGTCGATGAAAGTCTGCGTAATGAATTTGGCCGCTTGAACCTACAGGAAATCATTGCCGAGCGGCGTGATGACCTGATGACAGGGCCAACGGAAGAGCTTGACAGGTTGATGCGCGACGAACTGGGTGTCGCGATTCGTGATATTCGTATCAAGCGTATCGACTTGCCGGAGGATGTATCGGCCGCGGTATTTGATCGCATGCGTTCTGAGCGTGAGCGTGAAGCCCGCGAATGGCGCGCTCAGGGTCAGGAAGAGGCTGAGCGGATTCGCGCCAACGCCGACCGCCGTCGTACGGTACTGATCGCCCAGGCCAACGAGCGTTCTGAAACGTTACGCGGTGAAGGTGATGCGGAAGCGGCCAGAGTGTTCTCTGAAGCGTATAGTCAGGATGCCGAGTTCTTCTCCTTCTGGCGCAGTCTGAATGCCTACCGTGAGAGCTTTGCTGACAGCGATAACCTCCTGGTGCTGGAGCCGGATAGCGAGTTCTTCCAGTATCTGCGTAGTGCCATGCCATCCTCTGCTGAGGAATGAAGCAATAACCTATGCGTTTCGGGTAACCCTGCTGCCTTGGTGGGGTTCACCCATAAACGAAACGTGATAGACTTTTATATCTGTTGACCTAGCAACCGGGCGTCGCCCGGTTTTTTTGTGGTCCATACCTTGTGGTCTTAACATGGTGATCTGAATCATTACATTGTTGGGCCTTCACTGTCGTCTCGCAGGATTGTTGACATGACCATTGCTGACCGCTGGCTATTGCCCGACGGCATGGATGAGGTGCTTCCGCCTCAGGCAAGCCGCATGGAAGAGCTGCGCCGTACCCTTTTGGATCTCTATTACTGCTGGGGTTACGATCTGGTAATGCCGCCTCCAGTTGAGTTTCTGGATTCCCTGCTGACCGGCACAGGGACAGATCTTGATCTACAGACCTTCAAGCTGACAGACCAGTTGACTGGCCGAATGATGGGCGCTACCGCTGACGTTACCCCTCAGGTCGCGCGCATGGATGCCCATTCAATGCGCCGCCAGGGGCCGGTCAGGCTTTGCTATTGCACCAATGTGCTACGTGCCCAGGCCGACCAGAACCAGGGCGGCCGAAGCCCTGTTCAGGTGGGGGTCGAGCTGTTTGGGCATGCAGGTCTTGAAGCTGATAGCGAAATCATTCATCTGGCGATTTCCAGCCTGACGGCAGCGGGTGCTGACGAGATTCATCTGGCGCTTGGCCATATCGGTATCTACCGTAGCCTGGTGGAAGCTGCCGGACTTGATGATGATCAGGAAGCGTCCATCTTTGATGCCCTGGCGCTGAAATCCCCGGGTATGCTGGCTGAGCAGGTGAATGCCAGCGTTAAGGACTCGGCATTGGCCAGCATGTTCAAGGCGCTGGTTGAATTACACGGTGATATTTCGATCCTGGATCAGGCGCGTCATCTGTTTGCCGGGGCTCCGCCGAGTGTGAGCGCTGCCCTGGATGAATTGAGAGCGCTGTATGAAGGTATTCGCGCTCGCTACGATGTCGCCCTGTATCTGGATCTGGCCGAGCTGCGCGGTTATCAGTACCACACCGGTATGATGTTTGCTGTCTATGCGCCGGGTTACGGCAAGGCGCTGGCCAAGGGCGGGCGCTATAATGATACCGGCCGGGCTTTTGGGCGGGCACGACCCGCCACGGGGTTTTCCATGGATCTCAAACAGCTGGCTTCCCTGGCGCCCGCTGCAGCCGCCCAGGGTGCCATCTGGGCACCGGCGCAGGAAGATGAAGCTCTGAATCAGGCAATTGCAACGCTGCGTGAGCGTGGCGAAAGGGTTATTCAGGCGCTGCCTGGGCAGGACACCGGGCCGGCGGCGCATTCATGCGACCGCCATCTTGAGTTAATTGATGGTCGTTGGCAGCCAACGACGCTGGCAGATGAGACGAGAGCATAATGGGTAAGAATGTCGTAGTACTAGGCACCCAGTGGGGTGATGAAGGTAAAGGCAAGATCGTCGATCTTTTGACTGAGTCGGCGTCAGCGGTAGTGCGCTTCCAGGGCGGCCATAACGCTGGCCATACCCTGGTGATTGATGGCGAAAAGACGGTTCTGCACCTGATTCCCTCGGGGATTCTGCGTCAGGACAAAACTTGTGTCATCGGCAACGGCGTTGTGCTTTCACCGGAAGCGCTGCTCAAGGAAATTCTTGAGCTTGAGGCCAAAGATGTACCGGTACGCAAGCGCCTGCGGCTGTCGCCAGCCTGCCCACTGATTCTGCCTTACCATGTACGCCTGGACCAGGCGCGTGAAAAAGCCCGTGGTATCGCCAAAATCGGCACCACAGGGCGTGGTATCGGGCCGGCCTACGAGGATAAGGTGGCACGTCGCGGCCTGCGCCTGGGTGATATGCTGCACCGTGAGCGTTTTGCTTCCAAGCTGGGTGAAGTGCTCGACTATCATAACTTCGTGCTGACTCGCTATCACGGTGAAGAAGCCGTTGATTTCCAGGAAGTACTTGATGACGCCATGCGTATGGCCGAAGAGCTGCGCCCCATGGTCAGCGATACCGTAGGCCTGGTGCATGCTCTGCGCCGTCAGGGTGACAATATCCTGTTTGAGGGCGCGCAAGGCTCGCTGCTGGATATTGACCATGGCACCTATCCCTTTGTGACCAGCTCCAACACCACGGCAGGCGGCACCGCAACAGGTTCTGGCGTTGGCCCGCTGTATCTGGATTACGTGCTGGGTATCACCAAGGCGTACACCACCCGGGTGGGTTCGGGGCCATTCCCGACCGAGCTGTTTGATGACCACGGTCGTCATCTGGCTGAAAGGGGCCATGAATTTGGAGCTACCACAGGGCGTCCGCGGCGCTGCGGCTGGTTTGATGCGGTTGCCCTGCGCCATGCGGTGCAGATCAACTCGGTATCGGGCATCTGCCTGACCAAGCTGGACGTGCTTGACGGTCTTGAAAATATCCGCGTCTGCGTTGGCTATCGCAGCAAGGACGGTGATGTTCTGGATACGCCAGTCGATTCAGAAGGCTATGAAGCGGTTGAGCCGCTTTATGAAGATCTGCCGGGCTGGAAAGAGTCCACCCTGGGAGTGAAGCGGGTGGAAGATCTGCCCGCCAATGCGCGTTCCTACATCAGCTTTCTTGAAGAGCAGGTGGGCACCAGCATTGATATTATTTCGACTGGGCCTGACCGTATCGAAACCATTGTATTGCGTAATCCGTTTGATGGCTGAAAATGGCTTGAGCAGCAAAAAGGCGCCCACTGGCGCCTTTTTGATTTCACGGCTGTCTCAATGGTTCAGTAATCAATACCGCGACGGGCCTGGATGCCGTTATTGAAAGCGTGGCGGACTTCCTGCATTTCGGTCACCGTATCGGCCATGTCAATCAGCTCCCGGTGGGCGTTGCGTCCGGTGATCACGACGGTCTGTTCGTGGGGGCGGTTTTCCAGCGCCTGCTTGACCGTTTCGATATCCAGATAGCCGAATTTCAGC
>JBNJGW010000076.1:0-11565 GCA_051748005.1 Pseudomonadota bacterium
CAGCGCTTGGCACCTGACCTGGAAAAGGTCGATCTGGTGCTTGGCGATTCGCTGGTCGAGTCCGGTCAAGCGATGCAGCATGTCTATTTTCCGACAGATTCTATCGTATCCTTGCTATGTGTTATGGAAGATGGTGATTCGACCGAAATTGCCGTCGTCGGCGCCGAGGGAATTGTCGGTATTTCGCTGTTTATGGGCGGCGAAACCACTCCCAGCCGAGCCATCGTGCAAAGTGCGGGCACTGCTTATCGGCTGAAGGGTCATCTTTTAAAAGACGAGTTCTACCGGGCGGGAGCTTTGCAGGGCTTGTTGCTACGTTATACCCAGGCCCTGCTCACCCAGATGGCACAGACAGCCGTGTGCAATCGCCACCATAGCCTTGATCAGCAGCTGTGCCGCTGGCTGCTATTAAGCCTTGACCGCTTGCCAACCAACGAGCTGCTGATGACTCAAGAGCTGATCGCCAACATGCTGGGGGTTCGCCGTGAGGGGGTCACCGAATCAGCGGGCAAGCTGCAAAAAGCCGGGCTGATTTCCTATCATCGCGGACGCATTACCATTCTCGATAGGCCAGGCCTGGAGGCACGTGTGTGCGAGTGCTATGCAGTTGTCAGAAAAGAATATGAACGGCTGTTGAGTTATCGCCGCCCAACATAACGTTCTAGATGTATTCCAGCGTACCGACGGAGTAAAAATATAGTGGTAACCTCTTTGATGTCGTTGATAGTTATTGTTTCTTTTTCTATTCATCGCTGACATCGGGGTTTCATGATGTTTTCCATGTGCCGATGGCCAATTGTTCCCATCAGGAGTAAGCACATGGGTACCCCTTATCTTTTCAATTCCAATCAACTACTCGATAGCTTGCCCGATAAAGAAAAAAATGCCTTTCTTGCTGACTGCGAAATAGTCGAGATGACTTTTGGCGAAATACTGACTGAACCAGGTGAAAAAGTCTCGTATGCCTTGTTTCCTATTGACTGCCTTATTTCCCTGATTGCCACGCTGGAAGGCGGTAACCGCCTGGAAGTTTCCATGGCCGGTAATGAAGGCATGGTGGGCGTCTCCTTGATACTCGGCTCTCACACAAGCTCGCTACAGATGCTGGTTCAAGGAGCCGGGCAGGCGCTTTGCATGTCATCGGCACGCTTTCAGGCACACTTGGCAAAAAGCCCGGTGATTGAGCAACTGATGAAACGTTATCTTGACGTCTTGATGAACCAGATTGCCCAATCAGCGGCCTGTGCTCACTTCCATGAATTACAGGCGCGTCTGGCGCGCTGGCTGCTGATGACTCATGACAGAACCCGTGGCAATCAACTGCACCTCACCCATGAGTTTCTTTCCGGTATGCTGGGAGTGCGGCGTGCTGGCGTTACCCATGCTGCCAAAGCGCTTCAGAATTGCGGATTGATTGACTATCAGCGGGGCAGAATCACCATACAGGACCGCTCAGGTCTTGAAGCAGCGGCTTGCCTTTGCTATGCCGTCGATTGCCATATTTACGTGCATATGCTTGAGCAGACAGCCTGATTAGCAGGTACTTCATCTTTCAGACGCAAACAAGGCGGCATCTCCTATCAAGATACCGCCTTACAGAAGTTGCATTCAAAGCACCAGCATAACGCTCTGGCGCGTTTATTTCAGGCGTTCAAACACCGTGGCGACGCCCTGCCCCATACCAATACACATGGTGGCCAGGCCGAGTGACGTGTCCTGCTGATTCATCACGTTCAGCAAGGTGGTGCAGATACGCGAGCCCGAACAGCCCAAGGGGTGCCCCAGGGCAATCGCGCCACCGTGCAGGTTGACCTTTTCATCCATGGCATCGAGGAAGCCAAGATCTTTCAATACGGGTAGGCCTTGCGCAGCGAAGGCTTCATTAAGCTCAACGGTGTCGATATCGTCGGCTTTGAGCCCAGCCGCTTTCAGCGCCTTTTTGGAAGCAGGCACCGGGCCATAGCCCATGATAGACGCATCGCAACCAGCTACACCGGTTGACAGCACCCTGGCCATGGGTGTCAGGCCCAACGCCTGGGCACGCTCGTAGCTCATTACCGCCATGGCAGAGGCTCCGACCGAAAGGGCCGAGGAGGTGCCAGCGGTGACGGTGCCGCTGCGCGGATCAAACACCGGTTTCAGAGCCGCCATGGATTCCAGGGTGCTTTCCGGGCGAATCACTTCGTCGTTTTTCACCAGCACCTTGAAGCCCTTGGCATCATGCCCTTCCACACCGACAATTTCGTTAGCAAAGTAGCCGTTTTCCATCGCCGCCTGAGCGCGCTGATGGGAACGCACGCCAAACTTGTCCTGATCTTCGCGACTGATGCCGTGCATCTTGCCCAGCAGTTCTGCCGTCAGGCCCATCATCATAGCGGCTTTGGCGGCATGTTTGCTGGCTGCCGGGTTAACATCCACGCCGTGGGTCATGGGCACATGCTCCATGTGCTCAACGCCGCCGATAATAAAGAAGTCTCCCATACCCGCCTTGATGTTCGCCGCTGCAATATGCAGGGCGCTCATGGAGGACCCACACAGCCGATTGACCGTCTGCGCAGGCACAGAGCGGGGAATGCCGGTCATGATCGCCGCGTTGCGGGCGATGTTCATGGCCTGTTCCAGGGTCTGGTTGACACACCCCCAGATCACATCATCCACTTCTGACGGATCAAGGTTGGGGTTACGGTCAAACAGTGACTGCATAACAGCGGCTGACAGGTTTTCAGCGCGAACATGGCGAAAGGCACCCTGCTTGGCTTTGGCCATGGCGGTACGGGTTGCATCAACCACCACGATATCTCTCGGGTTCAAACTCATTTTCAGTCTCCTCTGTGCGGTGGTTGATCAGGCGTTAGCAGGATAAAAACGTGAATGATCACGCGCCATTTCACGTAGTTTCGGGGTCGGGGCATAGAGTGCGCCCAGTTCCTCGGCCAGCGCATCCGCCTGGGCGACAAACTCAGCGACACCCATGGCATCGATATAGCGCAGCGCGCCACCACGGAAAGGCGGGAAACCAATCCCATAGATCAAGGCCATATCCGCCTCTGCGGCAGAATCAACAATGCCATCTTCCAGGCAGCGCACCGTTTCGAGGCATAGCGGCACCATCATGCGGGCGATAATATCGTCATCGGAAAACTCCTTGGTTTCCTTGACCACGCTGCTGACCAGCGAATGCGCCTGCTCATCGCTTACCTTGACGGGTTTACCTTTCTTGTCTTCTTCATAAGCGTAAAAACCCTTGGCGTTTTTCTGCCCCAGGCGGTCATTGTCAAACATCACCTGAATGGCCGTTTTCGTCTCACGCGCCATACGATCCGGGAAACCCTCGGCCATCACTTCATTGGCATGCACGGCGGTATCCAGCCCGACCACATCCAGCAGATAGGCAGGCCCCATCGGCCAGCCGAATTTTTCCATGACCTTATCGACTCGCTGGAAATCAGCGCCTTGCTCCATAAGGAAGCTGAAACCGCCAAAGTAGGGAAACAGCACCCGGTTGACCAGAAAGCCCGGGCAATCGTTGACTACAATCGGCGTCTTGCCCATGGCACGGGCATAGGCAACGGTCGCGGCAACGGCGGCGTCCGAGGTCTTTTCACCACGGATGACTTCCACCAGCGGCATACGATGTACCGGGTTAAAAAAGTGCATGCCGCAGAAATTTTCTGGGCGCTTAAGATTTTTCGCCAGACGGTTAATCGAAATCGTTGACGTGTTGGAGGTCAGGATGGTGCTGTCGCTGACCTTGTCTTCTACCTCAGTCAGAACAGCGTCTTTCACCTTGGGGTTTTCAACCACGGCTTCGACCACCAGATCGACATTGCCAAAATCACCATAGGAAAGCGAGGGGCGAATATTGGAAAGTCGGGCTGCCATCTGGTCAACGCTGAGTTTCTTGCGGTCAACCTGTTTGGCAAACAGCTTGCGCGCTTCCTTCAGGCCCAGCTCAATGGCATCGTCCTTGATATCCTTCATCAGGATGGGGGTGCCCTTGGAGGCACTTTGATAGGCAATACCGCCCCCCATGATGCCGGCGCCCAGCACGGCAGTCTGCTTAACCGGTTGAGACTGCTTTTCGTAACTGCTGCCCTTTTTCTTGACCAGCTGGTCATTCATGAACAGGCCAACAAGGTTAAAGGCCACATCCGTCAGGGCCATGCGCGCAAAGGTGTTGGCTTCAATCTGCTGAGCACGTTCGCGCTCTTCACCGGCGCCTTTCTGGATCACCTTGATGGCTTCAATCGGTGCCGGATAATGCGGCCCCGCCTTACCTGCAACGTAACCTTTGGCCGTTTCAAACACCATCATCTGTTCAATGGCATTAAGTTTCAGCGCTGATTTCTTTTCATTACGACGTGCTTCAATATCCAGCTCACCGGCATTGGCGCGATGCAGAATATCAGCGGCGGCATCCAGCAGGTCGTCCTGCGGCACTACCGCATCAACGGCACCCACCTTCAAGGCGGCATCAGCCCGGTTTTCCGTTCCTCCAGCGATCCATTCAATGGCATTATCTGCACCTATCATGCGCGGCAGGCGCACACAGCCACCCCAGCCGGGAATAATCCCCAGCTTGGTTTCCGGCAGACCAATCTTGGCTTTTTCGCTCATCACGCGAAAATCGGTGGTAAGCAGTACTTCACAGCCACCGCCCAAGGCTAGTCCATTGATGGCCGTAACCGTCGGAAAAGGCAAATCTTCGATGGCATTAAAAATCTCATGCACCTTGAGGTTCATCTCGACCAGGTATTCCTGGCCTTTATCAAAAAGCTGATGAAACTCGGTAATATCCGCACCAACAATAAATGCCTCTTTTCCGCTAGCGATAATCAGGCCATTCAGGCCATGCTCGGCGTTCAGGGCCTTAACCGCTTCACCAAGCTCTTTGATCACAGCGCTGGAAAGCTTGTTAACAGACTCACCCTGCAGGTCAAAAGTGAGGGTTGCGATATTATCATCGCTGCGCGCCACCGAAATGGCATTACCTTTGTAGATCATCCGCCTTACTCCATTGGACTGGTGACAGAAAGAAATTCATACGATCGTTTGATTGCCTTAGCTTGGTCGAGATTATTTCAGACGTCAAG
The DNA here is from genome assembly GCA_051748005.1 of Pseudomonadota bacterium. Lineage (GTDB taxonomy): Bacteria > Pseudomonadota > Gammaproteobacteria > Pseudomonadales > Halomonadaceae > Vreelandella. The sequence continues at coordinate 5,094 of JBNJGW010000076.1, forward strand.
CCTTGAATGATGCCTGTCCAGTGGATAACGCTGCAAACCAGGACTTGCATTCAACTCATTGCCTATCGACACTTGGTAATGAACATGGGTATTCAACATAGTCACCACCTGCAGGTTGATTTATGCCATCTACTATTGGCTTTCGCATTGCCCGGCTTCCACATCTGTGGCGCTCGATCATTGATCGTCGCCTGGCGCCGCTAGGCCTCACCCAGACCCGTTGGGTCACCCTGTACCATCTATGGCGCATGGGAAACGGGCAAACTCAATGTGAGCTTGCCCGCAATATCGGCGTTGAAGCACCCTCGCTGGTACGCACTCTGAGTCAGCTGGAAACCCAGGGGCTGATTACACGCCAGGCCTGCGGCAATGATCGGCGGGCCAAACGTATCTATCTGACCGATGAAGCATTGCCGCTGCTTGAGCAGATTGATGCGATTGCCTCGAAGGCTCGTCAGGAAATGCTTGCTGGCTTGAGTGACCAACAAATACAACAGCTTGAGGCCTGGCTTGCGCATATCGAGACCAATGGTCTGGCGATTCAGGCACAGGATCAGGAGGCAGAGACGTCATCGGTACCATGAGCTAGAGGCGATGCCTCGTGATGCTTTTTCGGGCGATCAGCGTGGCCTTTCAGGCAATCGCGCAGCGTGACAAAGTCGTCGATATAGCTCGAAAAGCGCTCGGCATTCTGCGATTCCCACCACCAGAGAGTCAGTGAGGATTCGCTGGATTCCAGTACCAAGGCATCCTGAGGCAGGCGTTCGAGCAAGGTCTTGAGGACGCTATCCGCCGGCTCCGGCCAGGCGCGCAACGGTGCTATCCGCCAGCGCCAGCCTGCGTGGTAGGGGGTCAGGGCATCACTGGCATCGCTGTCCCGGACAAGCAAAAAATCCGGTCCAGGGGCTTGTTGCGGGTAACGCCATTGGTAGCCAGGCATTGCCTGTTTGACGTAATGCAGTGGCGGCACAGCCATTTTCACCTCAACGCCCTGCTTACGCACACTGTTGCGCAACGACGCCTGACGCTGCTGGCGCGGGCTAGGCTTCAGCCACATTACCGGCGCCACAACAAACATAACTACGATAACGATCAGGAACCATTCCATTACTTGCCTCTCCGGGTATAGGGATGACGACATGGGTGATCTGCCCACAAACCTGACTGATCTTCAAAATAATGATCCAGGTCGTTGTTACTTAACGAAAAGCCGCCTAAAGTAAGGAGTACATACTTTATTGTTCTCAGCTGACTGTCTTATTTTGAGGAGTACTCATGAGCTACCATCATATTCTGGTTGCGGTCGATTTGACCAAGGATTCCCATAAGGTTCTTGAACGCGCAGTAGCGATTGCCGAACGTAACAATGGCGCCAAGATCTCCATCATGCATACTCTGGAACCCTTGGGTTTTGCCTATGGCGGCGATATTCCCATGGATCTCACCAGCATTCAGGACCAGCTGGATGACCACGCTAAAAAGCGCTTGGCAGAAATTGCCGAAACACATGTTCCCAGCGAAGATCAGCACGTACTGGTGGGCATGCCGGACACTGAAATCCATCGTTTTGCCCAGGAAAACGACGTTGACCTGATTGTTGTTGGCTCCCATGGCCGTCATGGTTTCGCATTGCTGCTGGGTTCTACATCAACTGGTGTACTGCACGGCGCTCAGTGCGATGTACTTGCTGTGCGCGTTGGCAAGAAAGGCGAAGAAAGCGCCGAATAGCCGCATCTTTCAACAATTTTTCATGAATCTGACAAGGCACCCAAACGGGTGCCTTGTTGTTATTACTGGGCCGCTATTGACAGAGCCGCCTTGCCAAGCCGCTAATTAAAGCTCACCGTTAGCCATTGCTTCAAGCTCCATCCAACGCTCCATGGCGGCTTCCAATGAGTGCTGGACATTTTCCAGCGCCTGCAGCCTGGCAGTGACGACACTGGCTTCCTGCTGGTAAAAAGCCGGATCACCCACCTCCTGCTCCAGGGCCTCTATTTCGCCTTCAAGACGCTCGATATCGGCGGGCAACCCATCCAGCTCTCGCTGCAACTTGTAAGAAAGCTTGACGGTTTTACGCGTAGGCTCGGGCGCCGGTTTATCCTGAGCTTTCTCGGCCATCTCGCTGGTTGGCTCGGTGTGTTGGCGAGCCGCACCGTCCCACGGCGCCGGGGGCAATTTGCCCCCCTGACGAATCCAGTCGGTATAGCCGCCCACATACTCACGCACGCAGCCTTGACCTTCGAACGCCAGCATACTGGTGACCACGTTATCCATAAAAGTACGGTCGTGAGAGACCAGCAAGAGGGTACCGTCGAAATCCAGCAGTAGCTCTTCAAGCAGCTCCAGGGTTTCCATATCCAGATCGTTGGTCGGCTCATCAAGAACCAGGACATTGGCAGGCTGGGTAAACAGTTTGGCCAGCAGAAGACGATTGGATTCACCGCCGGACAGCGCCTTGACCGGCTGACGCACCCGATCAGGCGTAAACAGGAAATCCTGCAGATAACTCATGACATGGCGATCCTTACCTCCTACGCTGACACGGTCGCTGCCTTGGGCCACGTTATCATAGACGGTTTTGTTCAACTCAAGCCCAGCGCGCAGCTGATCGAAATAGGCTACCTGCAGGTTAGTACCCAGCTGTACGCTGCCTTCTGTGGGAGCCAACTCTCCCAGCAAAATTTTAAGCAGCGTTGTCTTACCGGCGCCGTTACGGCCCAGAAAACCAATCCGGTCGCCGCGCATGACTTCCAGATTGACATCGCGCAGGATAACCTCATCACCAAAGCGTTGAGTCACGTCTTTCAGCTTGACGACCCGCTTACCGGTGCGCTCGCCGCTATCCACCGACAGATTGGCCGTGCCCTGACGTTCGCGACGCTGGCTGCGCTCCATGCGCATCTGCTCAAGCTCGCGTACACGGCCTTCATTACGGGTACGACGTGCCTTGACGCCTTGGCGAATCCAGGCTTCCTCCTGGGCCAGCTTTTTATCAAAAAGCGCGTTTTCGCGGGCTTCGACTTCCAGTTCGTGCTGCTTGCGTTCCTGGTACTCAGCGTATTTCCCGGGATAGCGGCCCAGCTTGCCACGATCCAGTTCGAGAATATGGGTGGCCAGCTTGGACAGGAAGGCACGGTCGTGGGTAATCAGCAGCACAGCGCCATTAAATGCCAGCAGCTGCTCTTCCAGCCAGGCGATGGTGTCGAGATCCAGATGGTTGGTCGGCTCGTCCAGCAACAGCAGATCAGGCTCGGCCACCAGGGCCCGTGCCAGCGCTACGCGCCGCCGCCAGCCGCCTGAAAGCGCACTCATTTCAGCTTCAGGCGGCAATCCCAGGCGAGTAAGCACCACATCAATACGCTGATGGAATGACCAGCCATCAATCGCCTCGATCCGGGTTTGCAACACCGCCATGCGGTTCATGTCAGGGTCAGGGTCGTTAATCAGATGGTGATACTCGGAAAGCAAGTCACCGGCTTCAGGCAGCCCCTGGGCGACCATATCGAAGATGGTCATACCGGAAGACTCCGGCAATTCCTGAGACAGAACACCAATTTTCAGCCCAGGCGCGCGCCAGATGGTGCCATCATCGGGTTTGATATCGCCAGCCACCAGCTTTAAAAGCGTTGATTTACCGGTGCCGTTGCGCCCGACCAGCGCCAGCCGCTCGCCTTTTTCGACCGTCAGGTCAGCGCGGTCAAGCAATACTTGGGTGCCGTAAGCGAGTTGCAGCTGTTCAAGTCGTAACAAGGTCACTCAGTGTTCTCCATCATCATGAAACGCATAATAAAGGCCATAGTGTAACGCATGCTGCCTTGATAATGTTTACCTTGCAGACGTCTCGTGGAAGCTTTCTTGGCAAGGTAGACTGAGCGCTGCAAATTCGCTGTGGCTAAATTTCTGAAGGAGCCTTGTGTGACCACTCTGCGTGACAATGCGACACTACCCGAAGCTTTGCGCTTTCAATCACCTGCCCCGCTGGTGGACATTGGCGCCAACCTGACTCACGAAAGCTTTCAGCGTGATCTCCCTGAGGTAATTGAACGCGCCCATGCTGCTAACGTCACCACCCTGATCCTGACCGGCACCGACCTGCTTCATGCTCGTCAGGCAGCCAGCCTCAGCGAGCAGTACAGCGGTGTCTTTGCCACGGCGGGCATCCACCCTCACGATGCCAGCCAGTGGACAGACACGCTCGGCCAACAACTGGCTGAACTGCATCAGCATCCGGGCGTTGTCGCGGTGGGCGAGTGCGGGCTGGATTTCAACCGCAACTTTTCAACCCCGCAGGAGCAGGAACACGCCTTCGAAGCACAGCTTGCGCTGGCCGCCAGCAGCGGCTTGCCCCTTTTTCTGCATGAGCGTGATGCGGGGCCACGCATGCGCGATATGCTGCATCACTGGCGCGGAGATATCAGCGACGCTGTTATTCATTGCTTTACCGCCGACAAAGATACCCTTTACGGCTATATGGACCTAGACTTGCACATAGGGCTCACCGGCTGGATTTGCGACGAGCGACGCGGTCACCACCTGCAGCCACTGGTCAAGGATATCCCTCTTGATCGGCTTATGGTAGAAACCGACTGCCCGTATCTTTTACCGCGCAATTTACCGGCCAAGTTGAAGGGGCGGCGCCATGAACCTGCACTACTGCCGTGGATCGTGCGTGAAATTGCCCATTGGCACGGCGTCAGTGAAGCTAGGTTGGCAGCGGCCAGCAGCGCGACAGCGCAGCGCTTTTTCCGGTTGCCATCGCTGGTCAATGAGTCAGCACCTGTAACATCTAAAAGGAACCCTAATGAGTGAATTACCCGGCTTTATTGCCATTGAAACAGGCGACGAGGAAGGCTTGCCGCTTTCGGTTGCCTGGTCTTTGGCGGATGGGCGTATCAAGCACACCCTGATCCAGCCAGACGACAGCTGGATTGCAGAATCCGACCATATCACCAACGAATATAGCGCAGAGGAACTGGAGAGCTTTGGCGTCAGCCCGCTGGATGTCATTCGTGAGCTGGAAACCGATTATTTCAACGAGACGCTCTACACCAGTGGCAGCGGCGAAGATGAGCTCGCCCTGGCGCGCCTGTTTGACACCTACGGCATTGACCCCTTCGTTGAGCTTGCCCCTGCGGAAAGCCTTTACCCAGGCTTGAACGGCGCGGACTGGCAGCGTCAACGCCGCGAGGTGTTTGATCAACTGGGCCTGGAGCCAATGCGCCCTGAAGATGAGGTAAGCGCCATGCTGGCGTTACATCAACGACTGGAAGGTGATGACACCGAGTGATCCAGCACCACCAGCCCGGCCCTGCATGCCTGATCCAGTGAAGCTGCCTGTTGATAATAACGTTGCAAGGCCATCTGGAAAGCAGCCGCGCGGCGTGGTAAACCTTCAGCCCGATAGCGCTGCGCCCGCGATAACACCCTGTTAGCAAAACTTTCCCGGTCTACTTCTGCCTCGCCTCCCAGATTATCCACGCTGACATGAAAGGGGCGCTGGCTGGCCTCACAGAACAGTAATTCAAGTGCCTGTGGGGCAATCTCTGCGGCCTCAAAGGCAACTTGCTGTTGGGCATCACGACCGTCGGGCAGGTACCAGTAGCCGTAATCCTCAAGCTGTCTTCGCCGTTCGCCAGCGATGCACCAGTGGCTGATTTCATGCAATGCGCTGGCATAGAACCCATGGGCAAAAATCACCTGATGGTAGTCAGCATCACCGCTGGCCGGCTGATACAAAGGTTCATCGCCACCTCGCGTCAGCCGGGTGCGGTAACGCTTGGCAAACACACCATCAAACAGGGCGATAATATCGGCAAGCGTCCAGCGGGTCTCGTCATGCATAAATTCTATCCGGTTGAATATTGATCACGAAAAAATGGCACATGATGATGATTATAAAGACCGACACCCTATGACGTCATGTGGTGTGATCAACGAATAGCAATAGCTGCTAGAATCGTTTTTTAAAACAGGAATATCCACTATCTAGGAAGTCCACCTTGGAAAGCCTGAGCAAGCAACTCAAAACCCTTTATTGGCCGGAGACCCGGTTACTTGTGCGCCTGGCACTGCCGATTTGCGGTGCTCAGCTGGCTCAGGCCGGCATGAGCGTGGTCGACGTCATGATGACCGGACGCCAAAGCCCGACGGCATTGGCAGCTGTCTCCGTTGGCTCGAGCCTGTGGATGCCATTGATGCTGTTCATGACCGGTACCCTAATGGGGTTAACGCCGATTGTCGCCCATATGCTAGGCGGCAAACGCCATGCAGGCATCCGGCCTGCCGTACACCAGGCATTATGGATAGCCCTTCTGCTGGGGATTATTTCAGCGGGCTTGCTGTGGTTTCTGGTGACACCGGTTTTTCAGCTGATGGCCGTGCCTGAGCATGTAGCTCGCAGTTCAGCTGCCTATCTGTCGGCAGTTGCCTTCGGTATGCCCGGTATTGCGTTGTTTCAGGCACTGCGCGCCTT
>JBNJGW010000077.1:0-11111 GCA_051748005.1 Pseudomonadota bacterium
AACTATGTCCGTAGGGTGGATTCCCGGCGTCATCCGCCGGGCAATGAACCGGAACCAACCCATAAAACCAACGGCGGATGATCGACGCAATCCACCCATGCCTGATGCCGACACGTAACATAACGGGCACCGCCTGCCCGCCTGCGGCGGGTGGGTGGATGGCTGAGCGAATCCACCCTGCGAATTTTTCTCTACAATTACCATCACAACTAATTCAGAACCGGTCCATTTTTTATATGACCACCTTCTGAAATGAAAAACTGTTAGTGTGGTTAAAGGGTTTATTGCATGGCATCAGGGTAAGCTGGCCTTGTGGCCATCTAAAAAGTCCCGTCCTGGCGTCAATCAGACAGGAGAAGGCCTTTATGGACATACTGGAAATGCATTATTGGTGGATATTGATTGGCCTGGGCCTGCTACTCGCAGAGCTGATGACAGGCACTGTGCTCTTGCTGGCACTGTCCGCGGCGGCGTTTATTACAGCCGTTGCAGCCTATTTCAATATCGGGTTGACCGGGCAGCTGGTCACACTGGCCATCTGCGTGGCTGTTTTTGCGCCCATTGCGATCAAGGTGATTCGTCCGCGCCTATCGCCGAAAGGTATCAATTACGGCTCCGTCGGCTCCGGCGCTGAAAACGGCAAGATGTTTGGCATCGTGGCCCGCGACTTCGACAGCGCCCCCGGCATCAAGATTCATGGCGATTTCTTTCATGCAAAGCTGATCAACGCCCTGCCTTCAGACCCACCCCTGCAACCCGGAGACCGTGTCATCTTCGATCACTTTGAAGGCACCACAGCCCAGGTCACGCGCTTCAAAGCAACGTAACCCCACTCAAGGAGCAACACATGGAACTCCCTTTCGGAACGGGCCTTATTATTGGCGGCCTGATCGCCATCATCGCTATCTTCATCATTGCCAAAGGGCTGATGATCGTACAGCAGTCAGAGTCTGTCGTGGTTGAGCGACTGGGCTCTTTCAACCGGGTACTCGAGAGCGGCGTGAACATTATCGTGCCGTTTATCGACAAGCCACGCCCCATCACCATGACCCGCTATAAACGCGTGGATGGACAATTCATTCCGCAAACCAAGGAAGAAACCCGCATCGACCGGCGCGAAACGGTAATGGACTTTCCAGGGCAAGCCGTCGTCACTACCGATAACGTCACCGTACAGATCGACGGCGTGCTCTACTACACCATCGTCACACCAGAAAACGTGGTCTACCAGGTCGAGAACATGTCTCAGGCAGTAGAGACACTGGCCAAGACCACTTTGCGCAGCGTGGTCGGCCAGATGGAGCTGGACAAACTGTTTGCCAGCCGCTCTGAAGTCAACGCCGATATCCAGTTGGCCATGGAAGAACCGGCCTCCAAGTGGGGCATCAAGATCAACCGCGTCGAGCTTCAGGACATCCAGATGCCGGTTGAAGTGGAGGAAGCCATGCGCTTGCAGATGGCCGCAGAGCGAAACAGGCGCGCCACTGTGACAGAAGCGGAAGGGGAAAAGTCCGCTGCGATTGCCAAGGCCCAGGGCCAGCGGGAATCCGCGATTCTCAATGCCCAGGGCGATAAGGAAGCGGCGGTGCTGCGGGCCGAAGGGGAACGCGAATCCATCAGACTGGTACTCGAATCGCTCGGCGATACCCAGAAGAACAAGGAAACCGCCGTGGGATATCTGCTCGGCCAGACCTACATCAAGACCCTTCCCGACATGGCCAAACAGGGCGAGCGCGTCTTTGTGCCGTATGAATCCAGTGCGCTGCTCGGCTCCATGGGCATGTTCCGCGAAATGGCCGGCAACCCCAGCGACCAGATGGCTGCCAACGCGATGAAAACCGGCATGCTCGGCGGCGCAGGCACACAGCCAAACTCATAACGCTTCATACCGGTTAGTTTCAATCCAGCCAACAAAAACGGCGTGGCATCCACCACGCCGTCAGGGTATCCCACATACATTACCCCCCTCTTAGGCTTCATGACCTCTAAACAATCAACATTTTTCTCCCAAGCGTTGCCAGAAATCTGCAGCATGGTGTGGGCTCCCCAGACGCTTGGCATCAGCGGCGGCGGCGCGCGCCATTTCAGCAGCCGCAACGGGGTTATCCAACAGTTCCTCGATGGCAGCCTGCCAAGCATACGGGTCATCATCTACCAGTAAGCCATTCTCACCGTGGCAGACAACTTCGCTGTAAGGGTAACGGTTAGAATAGACCCCTACCCCACCCATGGCCGCGATATCCAGAAACTTGATAAACGACTTACCTTGATTGAAAGGTGAATCCATCAGCGGCGCCAGCCCGATATGCACCTGATGGCTGGCCTGGTAGCGACGGAACGCGGGCCAGGCGAGTGGCTCAGGTGTCGTAACACGGGGTAAGTCACATAGCGCCTCGGGCGTATACTGGCCCAGCATTATCTCAAGCGCGGTATCTTCCCGCTGGCGCTGAATATTCTCCAACCCGGGCGCTATATGTTCCAGATCATTAAGATGAGCGCGGGTGCCATAAAAGCCGATGCGCCAGGGTGATCGCTGAGAGGGCGGGTGTTCAAGATGTACCCGCGTGGGCAAGGAAGCAATCAACGGTGGCGTCAACACGGATACTGACCCATGACGCCCATGAAAGCGCTTGGCCAGCTGCTCACTGGAGACAACGACTTCATCACACAGGGTCAGCAAATCAGACTGACGCCTGGCAATGCCCGCCATACGTTGGCAATAGTGCTCAGGTAACTGAATATCATCGGCCGCCGCTTCAATATCATCATCAACCAGATAAACCATACGCCCAAACTGCTCGCGGTGTGCCTGCAACCAGGTAATCCAGCGCATTGGCAAAGAACGGCAAATAATCAGATTGACCCCCAGCATCCTGCGCATCAGCTTTTTCGCCAACCAACCGCGCCAACCGCGCATATCAAGGCGACCTGCATCTATTTCCCGGGCACGCAAAAGGGGCGCGGCCGACTCAAGGAAATAGATATCCTCGGTCGGCCGCGCCCCATCGCTCAACACTAACCAGCGCTCACTCCTCACTCCTCACTCCTCACTCCTCACTCCTCACTCCTCACTCCTCACTCCTCTACAGCCTAACGCAGCGAAAAATCCTCATAAACCAATGTCAGGTTTGGGTTATAGGCAGGATCGTTGTCAAGCAAATCACTCCAGGTATGACGCATGTAAGCCATCTCTCGCAGCCAGCGAGCTCGCTTTTTGGGAGTGTCATCTGCTCCGCGAGAGATAGACTCATGATGATAAAGCTCTGCGTAAGGCGTCCACAGGTTTCGATAGCCCGCATGATGGACCTTCAGGCACAGGTCAACATCGTTATACGCCACCGCAAGACGAGGTTCATTCAGTCCCCCCACCTCATTAAAGACGTCTTTTCTGACTAGCAGACAGGCAGCAGTCACAGCGGTCAAGTTTTGCACCAGCTTTAGTCGACCACAATAACCATCCGCCTGACGCGGAAAGAAGCGGTGCGCGTGACCGGCCACGCCACCCAACCCAAGAATGACGCCACCGTGCTGCAGGGTTCCGTTCGGGTAATACAGTTTTGCCCCAACGCAGCCAATGTCAGGGCGCAATACCTGCCCTACCATTTCGCTCAGCCAATCACCATTGAGCGGTTCAATATCATTATTCACCAGGCCGATGATATCGCCCCTTGCATGCCGAACACCGAAATTATTCAGTGCCGAATAGTTAAACGGATGATTCCAGCGCAACACCCTGACACGGGGGTCACGTGCTTCAACCTCATCCAGATAAGCCAATGTGTTCAGACAGGTACTTTGGTTATCAAGGATTAAAAGCTCGAAGTGACGATAGCTCGTCAGTTGCAGAATACGATCAACACAGGGCCTGAGAATATCGACGCCATCACGGGTAGGCACGAGCAGGCTGACTAGCGGTGGTTTTTCACTGATTGGCCAGCATACATGAGCGCTGAAGGGCAATTGACCGTTACTCACCCTGGCATCGCATTCCGGCAAGCTGAGCCGTATCCAGTCTTCTACCAGCGAGGATGTATGATCCTGGCGTGTCTGATCAGTTTCATGGTGAGCAATATGGCGATGATAAAGCATCCACGGCAAATGCTTGACGGCTTTCACTGCTGATGCATCACGCTGGTACTGCCAGGCCAAAAAACGCAGTGCCTGTGCGTGATCAATCTCCAGCCGAGTCAACTCTCCCCGTACTCGGCGCCCAATTCCCTGATAGACCTCCAGACGCCATAACATACGACGCTTGTAGACCGTCATGCGCCCTACGTAGCCAGACGACAATAACAGATCCGGATTCCACTCAGGTTTAAAACAGGGTTTGTTACGTATGCCATTCCAGCCCAATACATCCTCATCGGCATAAAACAGTTGGCATTGCGGCGCATCAAGCCAAGCATCCACGACTCTGGCCAAGGCCTCTGGTGCCAAGCGGTCACCTGGCGCCATGCTGATCACTCCTTCCCCGTCCGAGTGAACAAAGGCATGGTGGTTGAGCGCGACCAGGCTATCTTCACGACAGACGCTAAGGTGGGATGACTTTTCACATGTTTGATGAATCAGCAACTTGATCTCATCCACCAGCTTTTCCGGCAACTCCGCCGAAATAGAAACGCTTAACATCCACTGTGAGTAAACCTGTGCCTCTAGAGAAGCTAGCGTCTGCTCCAGACCTTCCATGCCAACACGCTCGAACTCTTCCTTGTGTAGCGGCAAAAGCACGGCGAAGGATGGCGCTGCTGCAAGATTCTTCAGCTGCCAATATTCAGGTAGCTGTTTAATGTCCGGCTCAACATTAGCCACCCAGTCAGCATAGTTGTAATGCGCACATGAACGCATGAAGGTCTGGGTATGCTCGGACAGTGCTACGCTTTTCCAGCTACAGGCATGCGCTACCGACTTCTGGTGCAGGGCACGTATTACCCGCTGGGCGCTCATTTCCTTGTAATCCGGATGCACACTCGACAATCGCCGAGCCAGCCTGTCACGGGCAAACCAGGGTGTCAGCCATACCCAACGTAAATGTTGCACCTGAAAGGCACCCATGGCGTTTATGGTAGTAATCGAAATGCGTTTCACACCCAGCGGCATATAAACCAGGCGCTTCGCTGTCTTGCCTGGCCGCAATGGAATGCCCAACTGAAAGCTATAACGACGCGTTTCTACGGTAATGGTCGCGACCCCATACATTTCAGTACCGTTCACATCCAGCTCAACCATGTTCCAGCCTGGCAAAGGCCGCTCACCAACCAGTTCGAATTGCAGCTGATCATCACTCAGCTGCCTGGGATGAAACACCGGTTCGCGGTGCCAGAAAGGTTTTACATCCGCTCGCTGGTTCCACCAGTTCTGGATAACTTCAGATATTTTCGCCGCTACTTTTAGTGAGGCGTCTCTGGTGACTCTCAGCATCTCAACATTTTTCTCGCATAATCATCCCACCGTTCGAGTCCGATCTCCCGCAGGTAGGTCGACTCTGCAGGAATGAACCGCTCGGATACCAAGGCTTTTTCATCATCATTCAATCGCGATACCTTATCACGAATAGTCTCGGCAAGAGATTGATCCAGTGAGGGAACCTGCACAACAAATCGACCATTGGTCTGAATGATCAGGTAATCCGGCTGAGTGGCACTAATGACATCCGGATCAAGATTACCCGCCGAATGAATAAAAATGACTCGTTTGAACAATCGACACAGGTAGTTAAACATTGAATAACTTGAAGACGAACCAAAAATCAGTGCCATTCCCTGCTCTATGGCATCAGGGTATTCCAGAGCGATAATCCTCCCAAAATTAGGCAGACCATTATCATAGCGCCTGTAAGGTTGATATTTGAATGAACGCAGAATATCAACGCGGCTGGTTTGACGTGGCGATAGTTTATTGCCCAGATCACCGCCCATATTGCGCTTTACGTAACGGTCCTTTGACATAACTTGTCGATAACGACGAACATCCAGGCCCAGATTCCGGGCTAACACAGTGCTGGCTACCATGGCTCCCCGCTGCGCCCAATGCGTGTCTGTCGGAATAAACGCCTGATCACCGAGCTTTTTCAAGGCGGTTGCCGGATGCAGAATCGACTCTGCCTCAGCAAGTTCCAGCAGTTGTGACATGGGGCCGTCACTTGCTTCGTATGGATGGTAGGCATTTCCCATCACACTTTCCTTGGAAGGCGCGATCAGCATCTTCCAGGGGATACCCTGCTGTTTCGCTAGCTGATCAACGCCCCGCAGGTAGTACCGCCATTCGTCAAGGCCTTTGTCAGTCAGCCGCAAACGACCGCGAAACTGATCAACGCTGGCATTGGTATCGTTATCCAGAAACAGCCAGCCCTGTTTCCCCTTCAGCACTTTCAGAGAGGTTGAAGCCGCTTTGTCTACCGGTGTGACATCTATCTCTTTCAGTAACCAGCGCTGTTCGCCAATAACCAGTAACAGGCGGAAGCGAGCAATATGAACAGGGACATGAAAACGGAATCCGCAGTAACGCTGTGGGTGATCGGCAGGAACCGTCTTCAATATCGTTTCCACTACATCCGGGCGCTCTATATCCAGCGGATAAACACCTTCCTGCTCGGATGACCACTGCACCACAATACGTACCTGACGCAGTATGTCCTCTTCGCCTTCAGGCATTAGTAGCCAACCTTGCACCCGCCTGCCTGCGGGATCTATTTGTGCGTCACGCTCTGCAGTTGGATAATCCAGCATCCATTTGAAAACCGGAAGCTTATCATCTTGATTCTTTCCGACGCCTATCTGTCGCGATAACCAGTTCACCATACTCATATAAGATGTTGCTTCCTCGAATCGCCATGCAAAGCCAGGTCGTAAACCTCAGCGAGTGCCTTTTGCAGCACCTTCGGACTGAAGTGCGCTATAGCATGTTCACGTCCCGCATGGCCTAACGTATGACGTAGCTCAGGCGCATCAGCCAGCATTGTCAACTGGCGCGCCATGGCGTTAATGTCCCCAAAAGGCACCAGATAGCCCGTCTTATCCGGTATTACCAACTCTGCCAAGGCACCCCAGGCATAACATACAACAGGGCGAGCCGCCGCCATGGCTTCCAGTACCGTCCGTCCGAAAGACTCCTGAAAATGTGAAAGATTCATTACCACATCAAGCTCTGCCAATGCATGGGCAGGCGATTCCACATAGCCACCGTCAATAATACGGATACCTGTTGACGCCTCATCATGATGACGCAAAAGACAAGCAAGATCAGAAGTGGGTGGGCCGAATAACCAGACCTCCACCGAGCAAGCAGTCTGATGGGCTAAAGCATTAACCAGGGCAGTAACATCCGATAACCCTTTCTTGGCCAGATTACTGCTCAACATGCCTATTCTTACAGAAGCGTTTGCTTCCCGGACAGGCAAATCCAACAAGGGCAACATATCGATAGTATTGGGGACAATCAGGGTCCGTTCGCAAGCAATGGCAGTGGCAACGCACTGTGAATTGGCAACCGGAATATCAGCCAGCTCGCGCACCCGCTCCATGATTTCAACCGCAGAAGCATTTAACGTTGCACGCAAGGCGCTGTCATGTTCGGGCAGTTCGCGCACATGCATGATCGTCGGTATGCCTAACGCCCTGGCTGCATGCAAGGGTTCATCCAGTATGGCCGTGTTAGCATGCAGTGCAGCAATATCAAACTGCTGCATCAGCTGGCGAAAATAGTCACATGTGGCATGCTCAAGCTGTTTACCTTGTTGCCACCAGCCATACGGCAGAATCGCCACGGCCAGCGACGCCTCCCGCAACGCTTTAATGTACGGCTGATTGGCTGCGCTTGGCAGCGCAACCACTACATTCATGCCAAGCCCACGCAACCCTCTCACCACATCCAGCAGGCTGCGTTCGGCGCCATAAAGGGTTTCACCTGCCGCGTGCCCACACACCAGCACCGTTGGCTGATCAGCAGCAAGCGTGCAGAACCCCTGTATTACCGGCCGAGGTGAATAGCTGGCACTTCGTCCCGTCTGCAAAAAATGCAGCAAGGGTGAAAGCGGCTCCTTCTTATCGACGCGCATTTCTTCTGCGTATAGATAGCGATAGCCAGACACACTGAAATGCGGGCTGGGATCGCGCCCCTGAGACTCCCCTTCTCGCCAATAATGGCTTAGCGGATCAATCAGCGACTGCTGCAAGTCAATGTAGGTGCGCAGGTACCAACCTGCATCAAACCAGGGCGTTGCCTCATACTGCGCCGCCTGAAGTGTATCCAGAGGATGTTGATAAGCGGCTTGTTGAGTGGGCGTGGATGATTGACGGCAAATCGCAGCAGGAGCCGCAAAAGGGCGCCTTGCAGGGTGCTGAGAAAGAAACAGCCCCGCTGGCTTGGCTGATTGATGCCAACGACGAGCGCTAGCCATATAGTCATGGCGAACGCCAAGAAACTGGGTCGCGAGATGCGTATGGGTATGCTGACTTAGTGACGATGCATCGGCACGACCAAACGACAGCGGGACGCCGGGCAGCACCTCACACACTGCCTTCTCCCCGAAAACGGCTTCCAGACGCTCACGGAATTCACTGTCAGCATTGACCTTGACATCATCCCAGAAGCCCAGCTGGTCTAATGCCTCACGGCGTACCATTAATGAAGAAAGATTGGGGTATACCCAACCTTCACCTTCCAGGCGCCAACGATGGAAAAGTAGACCGGGAGTCGCCCTGACCCACCAGGAAATCGAGGCCTCTACACTGCTAACCTGGCTCAGTGCTTCAACCTGCAGGCGCAGTTTATCGGGATGCGACCAGTCATCACTGTCATGGGTGGTTATCAGCTCTCCACGCGACGCAGCAACACCAGTATTCCGCGCCGCATAGGCTCCCTTATTCTCCCGATGATGAAGAATCCGCAACTCAACATGGCTGGGACAGTCTGCTCTCAAGGCTTCAACCGCAGCCACGCTGGCATCCACGCTGGCATCATCAACCACAATAATTTCAAAAGGAACTGGGGAGCCCAAAAAACGCTGTGCAAACAGACTACGTACCGCAGTCGCTATTGAGCCAGCGGCGTTATATAGCGGTATCACGACGCTGATTCTGGGAGGCTGTTCATGCTCTGAAGATTCAGCTGCTGTATACTCCGGCGCCAGATTATCCAGCGTGAGCGACAGGTTTGCTGATGCTTTACGAACTGTTGCCAGGCCCTGTGCCGACCACATTGCATTGAGCGGTGCCAAGCGTTCCTGTTCATTGTTACCTTGGGCCAGGGCCATGTTGGATTGAGCCAGAAATGTATCAGCATGCTCACCGGCATGCTGCTGTAAAGCCATCAGCGCCTGCTCCAGCACCCGCCGATGGAGCGCTTCGTTACTGGCGTTTTCATCTGTTTCCAACGCCAGACGTGCGCACGCCTCAACTGCCAGCAGGGCAGGCCCTGTGGATGTATTTCCAGATAACGTCGGCCAATCCATCAGCAAAGGTGACAGCCAATCAGGCAAAACAGCCCAGTTATTTTGCCAGGCCCACCACCGTGCCAGCGCCCAGCGGGCATACTGCTGCTCTTCCAGTGATGCCTCAGCAGATTCCACCAGCCGGAAAAGACGCGCCAGCATGACACTATCAGCGCCACGCCAAAGCGCGTGATCCCAGGCAATTGCCCGGTTACGCCGAGGCAAACGCCCTTCAGAACGCCCATGGCGCTGATAGTGCAACCATGGGTCGATACCGCTGGCAGCAACGTCCGGGTAAGCATTCAAATACCAGTGGCTATCGAAATCTTCAGGCGGATGACCGGTGAGCACTTCCCTTGCTGTTCGGCGGGCATTGTTGTCCAGCTTTTTCCTCAAGTACGAGGCAACCCATTTCCACACTACGTCGTCTCCTTGGGGCGAAAAAGAAGTGCCTTACCTGGCCTTAAAATACCGCTGCCTGGCGCAACGCCACAGCGTCAGCATCTTTGGTTGGGAGAGAATGGCTGTTGGTCAATCAGAGGCCAGACAATCGCCAGGTTATAAGCAACTGGCAAATAATTCGCCTGTTTAAATACAAAATCGCCACAGCACTCAACAAAAGCACTGTGGCGAAAGGTTGCTATAAAAAGTCGCTATTTGAAAAAACAATTAATTAACATACACACCTGCATTTCGATGATGCTGAAAACAGCGAGTCAACGAATGAACTTAATGCCTATCCACCACCAACTTCCCGACATTACTCAACCGTCACACTTTTGGCCAGGTTACGGGGCTTGTCTACGTCAGTCCCTTTCACCAGAGCAACGTGGTAAGACAGCAGCTGTAGCGCTACCACATGCAGCACAGGTGACAGCAAGCCATAATGCTCAGGCATCTGCAACACATGGATGTTGTCACTTATCGTTACCTGACTTCCGCCATCAGCAAATACATACAGTTGGCCACCCCGGGCGCTGACTTCCTGCATATTGGCCTTGAGCTTTTCAAGCAACTCATCATTAGGCGCCACCACAACGACTGGCATCTCTGCATCCACCAGCGCCAGGGGGCCATGCTTAAGCTCGCCGGCCGGATAGGCTTCCGCATGAATATAGCTGATTTCCTTCAGCTTAAGCGCACCTTCCAGGGCAATCGGATAGTGGCGACCACGCCCCAGAAACAAAGCATGATGCTTGTTGGCAAAATGCTTTGCCCAAGCCTTGATGCTGGGTTCCAGTGCCAGCACGTTTTCCACGGCCACAGGCAGATGGCGAAGCTCATCCAGGTAGGCTTTTTCGTCCTGCTCACTCAAACGCTGATTGGCCTTGGCCAACAGGAGCGTTAGCAGGAAAAGCGCGCTTAACTGAGTGGTAAACGCCTTGGTCGACGCCACCCCTATTTCCGGCCCCGCGCGGGTAATAAAACGCAGCGCGGTTTCACGCACGATCGCGGATTCCGGCACGTTACAGATCGCCAGTGTGTGCGTATGGCCCTGCGCCTTGGCATGTTCAAGCGCTGCAAAGGTATCGGCCGTTTCACCGGATTGGGAAATCACCACTACCAGCTGGCGCGGATTGGCCACACTCACCCGATAGCGATATTCGCTGGCAATCTCGACATTGCACGGCAGGCCCGCTACCTGCTCGATCCAGTACTTGGCGGTCATGCCCGCATAGCTGGA
>JBNJGW010000078.1:0-10878 GCA_051748005.1 Pseudomonadota bacterium
CTTCATGCTACAGGCCCAGGCCTCTGGTGCTGATGTGATAGCCCTGAATAACGCAGGTTCTGACACGACCAATGCCATTCGTACTGCAGGCGAGTTTGGTATTACTCAAGCGGGGCAGATTCTGGCTGGAATGGTACTGTTCAGTACCGATGTACGCAGTCTCGGGCTGGAAGCAGCACAAGGCCTACAGTTCACCACGGCCTGGTACTACGACCTGAATGATGAAGCACGCGCCTGGGCTGAACGCTTTAAAGAGCGCACTGGCAGCATGCCTACTCAGGTTCACGCGGGCCTCTATTCCAGCACCCTTCACTACCTGCAGGCAGTCGATGCCGCCGGCACCGACGAAGCACAGGCGGTCCGCCAACAGATGGCCGCTACTCCGGTTGACGATATGTTTGCCAGCGGTGGGTATATCCGCGAGGACGGCCGCATGGTTCATGATATGTACCTGGTCGAAGTCAAAACACCCAGCGAGTCGACTGATGAAGACGACCTGTTCCGCCTGGTAAGCACTATTCCTGCTGAAGAAGCTTTCCGCCCCTTGAGCGAGAGCGACTGCCCCCTGGTCAATACCAACCGTTAAACCTTCTCTCTTTCTGACAACAATACCAACGAAGGAGATGTGATCACCATGCAAAGCCGTATCCAGCAAAACACCATCGGTGCCGCATTTGCACGCAGCGCCAGAAAAAATGCCAGCTGTATGGCACTGACATTTAACCAACGTCAGTGGCGCTATGACGACCTGAACCGGGCTGTCAACCGAGTTGCCAACCACCTTCTGGCTAAAGGGCTTAAGCCAGGGGATCGCCTGGCCGTCTATGGTAAAAACTCAGATGCCTATGTAATCGCCTGGCTGGCAGCTAGCCGCGCTGGCCTGGTTCACGTACCGATCAACTTCGCTCTGAGCAGTGAGGAACTAAGCTATATCCTTGGGCAATCCGGCGCCAGCGGGTTATTAAGTGATAAAAGCCTGGCTGATACCGTCAACGCTGCCTGCCTATCGCACCCCCTGACGCTCTCCGGCACGCTACACGCCGAAGAGAACACGGACTTAGATGTGCTTCAGATAGCCCTGGCCACAGGGGATGATGAGGAACCCGAGGTAGAGCTGGATAGCCAGAGTCTGGCACAGCTACTGTATACGTCGGGCACTACCGCCGCCCCCAAGGCAGCAATGATGACGCATCAGGCGCTGCTGGCCGAGTACATGGCCTGCATGGTGACTCTGGACATCAAGAGCAGCGAGCCAATGCTTGCCGCCCTGCCGCTTTACCATTCTGCACAGATGCATGTCTTCCTGATGCCGGCATTGCTGTTGGGTGCCCCGGTGCACCTGCGCGAAGCGCCCACGCCGGATGACTGTCTGGCACAGATCCAACATCACGGTATTGCCTCGTTCTTCGCCCCGCCCACGGTATGGATCGGCCTGCTGCGCCACCCCGATTTTGACAGTCACGACCTGAGCCACCTGAAAAAAGCCTATTACGGCGCCTCGATCATGCCGGTACCGGTACTCGACGAACTGCGCCAGCGAATCCCCGGCGTGGGACTCTATAACTGCTACGGGCAAAGTGAGATTGCCCCCCTTGCCACGGTCCTGAGGCCTGAAGAACATCATGACCGTCCCGCCTCGGCGGGCCGCCCCATACTGACGGTCGAGACACGCATTGTCGACGTCGAGATGAACGACGTGCCAGCAGGCCAACACGGCGAGATTGTTCACCGTTCGCCCCACTTGCTCACCGGTTACTGGGACAAACCCGAGATGACTGAAGAAGCATTTATGGGTGGCTGGTTTCACTCCGGCGATGTGGGTTATATGGATGAGGCGGGATATCTCTTTGTGGTTGACCGCATCAAGGACGTGATCAATACCGGCGGCATCGTGGTTGCCAGCCGTGAGGTGGAAGAGGTGCTTTTTCAACACCCCTGCGTATCGGAAGTTGCTGTAATCGGCCTGCCCGATGATAGATGGATAGAGGCAATCACGGCTGTGGTGGTGCTCAAAGAAGGGAAAGAAGTGAGCGAAGCAGCGCTGATCGAGCATGCCAAAGGCCTCATGGCGCACTACAAGGTGCCCAAGCAGATCCATTTTGCTGACAGCTTGCCAAAAAGCACCGCCGGCAAGATCCTCAAGCGCTATCTGCGCAAGGAGCTCCACGCGTGACTATCAACACACCAGAGGATGAACTGACCCCACTGTTCCACGACATGATCTGCCGTTTTCTGGAGCAGGAAGTTGCCCCCCACTACGATTCCTGGGAAGCAGCTGGCGAAGTACCGCGCGCACTGTGGCAGCACATGGGCGAGATGGGGCTACTGGGTATCGATATGCCTGATACGCTGGGAGGTGCCGGCGCAGATTTCACCATCACTCAGCTCGTTATCGAGGAAATCTCGCGACATGGCTTTGGCGGATTGGCCAGCGCCTATAACATCCATGCCAATATTGTCATGCCTTACCTTTGGCACATCGCCGCGCCCGCACAGCAAGAGCGCTGGCTGCCGGCCATGGCCAAGGGAGACGCGATCGGCGCTATTGCCATGACTGAACCCGGCGCTGGCAGCGACATGGCCGCCATGAAGACCCGCGCACAGCGTACCGAGCATGGCTGGCAGCTAGACGGCAGCAAGGTGTTTATCACCAACGGCCAGGTAGCGGATATGGTCATTGTCTGCGCCAAGACAGACCCCGGCGCCGGGTCCAAAGGTGTTTCACTGTTTTTGGTGGATACAAGCCTGCCTGGCTTCTCCCGTGGTCACCCCATCAGAAAAATCGGCCAACACGCCAGCGATACCGCCGAACTGTTTTTCGACGGCATTGAATTGCCCGAGGATGCTCTGCTGGGTGAAGAAGGCGCGGGCTTTGTCTACCTGATGCAAGAACTGCCCAGAGAGCGTTTGGGCGTAGGGGCGCAAGCCCTCGGTGCTATGGAGGGGTCTCTTGCATTGACACTGGAATATGTCCAGGAACGCCGCGCCTTTGGTCAACGGATAGGCGATTTTCAGAATACTCGTTTTACACTTGCCGAGGTGCGGGCAGATATCGAAATGGGCCGCGCCTACCTGGAAAAGTGCATGTCCCAGTATCGTCACGGCAAGATGGGACCCACCGAGGCTGCGATTCTGAAACTTCGCCTTACCGAGATGCAGTGCTCCACAGCCAACACCTGTTTGCAGCTGTTTGGCGGCTACGGCTATACCCACGAATACCCGATTTCACGCTTCTATCTCGATGCACGCGTGCAGACGATTTACGCGGGCACCTCGGAAATCATGAAAGAGGTAGTGGCTCGTTCGCTGCTGGGCAAACCCTGACAGACATTCAGTTTAATCTGCTTATTCCGCTAAAGAAGGGTAAACGCATGCGTTTTGATTCTGTTGTCATCCTTAGCGGCGTCCGTACGGCCATTGGCGGCTTCGGTGGCAGTCTTGCGGGGCTTGCTCCATTTGAGCTAGGTACCATTACCGCCCGGGAAGCCATCAAGCGCTCTGGCGTCGACGCCAGCGACGTAGACCATGCGGTCTATGGCCATATCATCACCACCGCCCCACAGGATGCCTATCTTGCCCGTCATATTGCGCGAGAGGCAGGCATGCCCGACAGCGCTGGCGCCTTGAACGTCAACCGCTTATGTGGCTCAGGCGTACAGGCGCTGCTGTCAGCGGCTCAGCAGATCGCTCTGGGCGATAGCTGTCTTGCCCTTGCAGGTGGCGCGGAATCAATGAGCCGTGGCGCTACCTTGCTACCATCACAATCACGCTCAGGGCTACACATGGGCCATGCCGTCATCACTGACCTGACGTTAGGTATCCTGAGCGACCCCTTTGGCAGCGGCCATATGGGGATAACCGCCGAGAACATTGCCAAGCAGTACGGCCTTACCCGGGAGGACGTCGATATCTTCGCCATGGAGAGCCACCACAAGGCGGCGCGCGCCATCAGTGAACAGCGCTTTACCGAACAGATAGTGCCGGTTACTGTGCGTACAGGTAAAAAGGAATATATTTTTGATCAGGACGAGCACGTTCGTGCAGGCGTCACGTTAGACGACCTTGCCAGACTCAAACCGGCTTTCCAGAAGGATGGCATTGCCACCGCTGGCAATTCTTCGGGACTCAACGACGGTGCCGCAAGCCTGGTACTGGCAGATGCCGACGAAGCACAGCGCCGTGGCCTGACTCCAAGAGCACGGCTTCTGGTAGGCACGAGTTGCGGTGTCGAGCCGCATCTGATGGGGCTTGGCCCGATCCCTGCTGTCACCCGCTGTCTTTCCCAGGCAGGCCTATCGATCGGCGATATTGACGTCATTGAGTCTAACGAAGCTTTTGCGGCCCAAGCCATGGCAGTGGCCCACTCGCTCGACTTTCCTGCAGAGCGGCTTAATCCCAATGGCGGTGCGGTGGGGCTTGGGCACCCGGTTGGCGCCACTGGCGCTATTCTGACACTCAAGGCGCTGGCCGAACTTGAACGCACCGGTGGCCGCTACGGGTTAATTACCCTGTGCATCGGCGGCGGCCAGGGCATAGCAATGCTGATTGAACGCTGTTAATTCATCCGCACAAAGGATCCACAACAATGACAACTGTCACACCTAAAATTCTGCCTCCCACGGCGTCGGCAACCAACCCACCGCTTTTGATCAGCGAGCTGCTGGAAAGCGGCGTGCGCATGGGAGGGGACAATCAGATTGTTTACCGCGACATAAGCCGTCACAGCTACACCCGCTTTCAGGAAAGGGTTCACCAGCTGGCTCACCTGCTGACCTCCCAGGGCGTGCAGGCCGGCGACGTGGTCGCGATGCTTGACTGGGATAGCCATCGCTACCTGGAAGCTTTTTTTGCTGTGCCGATGATCGGGGCGGTGCTGCACACGGTGAACATTCGGCTCTCTCCCGAGCAGGTTCACTACACCATGGAACACGCCGAAGACGTCTACGTTCTTATCCACTCGGACTTTATTTCCTTGTTGGAGCCACTTCACACGCGTCTGCCGCTTATTCGCGGGTATCTGCTTTGCCAGGACGAGCCAGAAAAGCCCGATACCACCTTACCCCTTGCAGGGGAATATGAAGCTCTGCTTGCCAGCCAGCCCACCCACTACAATTTCCCCACCTTCGATGAAAACGCCGTAGCCACGCTCTTTTATACCACTGGCACCACCGGCAACCCCAAGGGCGTCTACTTCACCCACCGCCAATTGGTGCTGCACACCCTGACAGAAGCCAGCACACTCCAGGCGCCCGGTTTTGAGCTGATCAATCGCGACAAGGTCTATATGCCGATCACGCCGATGTTCCACGTTCACGCCTGGGGCATTCCCTATACCGCGACGCTGCTGGGTGCCACCCAGGTCTACCCCGGGCGCTACGAGCCCGAGATGCTGATCAAACTCCTGGTCAACGAGAAGGTCGATTTCTCCCACTGTGTGCCAACACTGCTCGGCATGGTAGTGGGTGCCGATGCGATTGAGTCAGGCAAGGTGGATCTCAGCGGTTGGAAAGTGCTGGTAGGTGGTAGCCCGCTCACACAGGCACTGTCACGCCGCGCCTGGGAGCTCGGCATCGATACCCGCAGTGCCTACGGAATGTCGGAAACCTGCCCGCTTCTGACGGCAGATATTCTGCCTGAGGATATTAACAAGGCTGACTTCGAGACGCAGCTACCCTGGCGGTGCAAGGCCGGCGTGCCCATTCCATTGGTACACCTGCAGGTAGTCAATGAGGATGGCGAGCCATTACCCCACGACGGCGAAAGTGTGGGTGAAGTCCGTGTCCGGGCTCCCTGGCTGACCCAGGCTTACTACAAAGAAGTTGAGCGCAGCGAGGTACTATGGCGGGACGGTTGGCTGCATACCGGGGATGTGGCAACAATGGATGCTCGCGGCTTCCTCCAGATCCGCGACCGTATCAAGGACGTCATCAAAACCGGGGGCGAATGGGTTTCCTCGCTCGAGCTTGAAAACCTGATTGCCCAGTGCCCTGACGTTGCCGAAGTCGCGGTGATCGGGGTAGCAGACGATAAATGGGGTGAACGGCCGGCTGCGCTAATAGTACCCAGCGATCTCAATGCACCGCCAGAAAACGAGGACATTCAGGCATTTCTCAACCAGTTTGTCGAGCAGGGCAAGATCAAGCGCTGGGCACTGCCTTCTTTTATCCGTATCGTCGATGAGATACCCAAGACCAGCGTCGGCAAACTCGATAAAAAGCGTATTCGCCAGAATGTATGAGTACTGGCCAGTCAGTCAGGGCGTTGGCATCACGCTGGCACGCCGATAGGCGGCGGGTGAGTTGCCTGTCCAGATGCGGAATGCGCGGCTGAAACAGGCCTGGTCTTCAAAACCGAGCCGTTCGGCAATACCCACGAGCGGTTCGCTGCTGCGGGTAAGCGCCTCGACAGCCATATCACGGCGTAGCTCGTCCTTGACCGCCTGAAAGTGCGTGCCCTCAATGTTCAAACGTCGCGAGAGGGTACGCACCGACATATTCAGCGCTTCTGCCACCTCTTTTACATTGGCAGGAGGGCCCTTTCGCAGTAACGCATACTCCTTGACCAGATACTCCCGGACGCGGTGCGAAAATAGCCTGTCTTCAAAGGACACATAAAACCAGTCCGCCGGCGCCCGCTTGAGGAACTCACCTAGCTGGCGTTTGGTTTGACGAATAGGTTCTTCCAGCAGCGCGCGATCGAAATAGAACACCGTCTGTGAGCAATCAAAGGTAACGCTCCCCGGGTAGAAGTACAAATAATCTGCGCTATGCTGAGGCTTTGCGTAGGCACACTCCATCATCGCTGGAGGAATCTTGCGCGCAATCAGCCAAGAGGCAATACCATGAAAAAGCTTGAGCATCAGTTCATGTATCAGCACGCGATTGCCATTCAATGGCTGCTTTTCAACCAATGCAATACGCGCCAGATCTCCTTCAGTGCTGTAATCGTAGGCAAATTCATCAAGCAGAATATGGAAAAACATCGTATAGCGATGAAGCGCCACCTTGAGCGTCGGCGCTTCCATTAGGCTTAAACACAGGAACTTGAGAGTACCGCCGCGCAGGGGGCGCGCAAAAAACCCCGGTGTTTCGTCGTCGTACTCATTGACCAACAGCCGATAGAGGGTGGCAAACTGAGCGACCGTCACCCGACCGTGGGATGAATGCAGCAAAAAAGGTGAAATACCTGCACGCTTGAGGTAAGTCTGCTGCGACATCGCTTCCTGCGGCAAGCCATCAAACAATGACCTGACAAAGTGCATCGAGATGGTTGCTGTCAGAATGCCCTCCTATTACCGACTGAAAATACTGTAAAAATAGCATACTACATCGCCTACTCCACCCCCAGCGCGAGCGTCATGGCAACTTCGGCATTGTCAGGCGCTTGAGTACTTCAATATTTGTGCGGTGCTGAAACCACTCTTCATACAGCACATTGTCGGGTCAGGTTTGCTGTGTGCATTGCCTGGGCGGCATGATAGCTTGAACAGCGTGACAGAGTTATACCCGTACATGACTTCGTATAAGTCATGTACGTATTAATCAGAAACCCCTTACCCACCTAGCAGGAGCCACCATGGACGACTCAGATTCGACCAAGCAACAGCTCACCAAGCGTCAGACGTCGAAACAGCCTGAAACGAACAGGATCAGCTCGGCAGAGCAGTTTTTTATTGTCGGCGGCTTCACCCTGCTTCAGAAACTGCTGCTGGTCATCACCGGGCTCTTGACCCTGAGCGCCGCTGCCAACGAGCTGTTCGGGGTTTACCAGCGTGGCAATGTCGAACTGGCCGATATCCTGCTGCTGTTTCTGTACACCGAAGTGATTGCCATGGTGCTGGTCTCCTATACCGGGCGCGGCTCGCCGTTTGTCTACCCGATCTTTATTGCCATCACCGCCATTGCCCGCCTGATCGTGCTGCAGGGCAAGGAAATGAACCCGCAGAATATCGTATTCGAGGCCGGTGCCATCGTACTGCTGACCATTGCGGCGACTATCTTAATACGCTTCCCTCGGGAGGCAAAATAGGCTTACGCCCCCCCAGAGCCTACACCACGGCATCTACGGGTTCCGCGTAAAATAGAGGTTTTTCTATGCGATACCAACTTGCAGACCTGCGTAATGGCCCGCACGGCGATATCTTCGATACCCCAGAGGCCGCCACGGCTGCGCTGCATAAAGCGATTAATGAAGAGGCGGAGGCCAACATACGCGACAGCGATATGCTGCCGGATGAAGCCTATGCCCAGGCCCGTGACACCTACTGGGTGGTTGACGTTGCTGAATCGAACCGGGGCTGACGCCGCTAGCGTCAATAACATGGCCGTTGGCGCTGCGTCATCCAAAGCAGTCAACGGCCATGTTCATTCAGCAGGTTCTAGTCGGCAGGGGTGTTCTTGAGGGCTTTTTCAAGGCGTTCGATTTCGGCCTGCGCATTGATGAGTTCGCTTGCATCATACTGCACGCCCAGATAGTAGATTAATTGACCCTCGTTATCATACAGCGGCTGAATCATCAGCCGGTTGTAGAACAGGGTGCCATCCTTGCGGTAATTGCGCAGCGTGACTTCAACGGGTTCATGGACCTTAAGGGCAGCGCGGATCTTATCAAGCTCGGGTTGATCACGATCATCACCCTGCAGGAAGCGACAGTTGCGCCCCAGGATTTCTTCCTGGCTGTAGCCGGTCAGCCGCTCAAAAATGGTATTGGCATAAATAATCGGGGTATCCGGCTGATCCGGGTCTGAGAGCGTGACGCCATTGACGCAGGTATTCAGAATCTGTGTCAGTACGTGTGGAATAACGCCAGTATCTTTATCAGGGATAAATAGCATGGTTTCTCCAGCCGAGGGGGTGCGTTATCAAACCTGTTAGTCTGTTTTCTGTTGACCAAGTTCTCGTTCGGCCAGTGTTTTCAGATCGCGCACAACGCGATCCGTACCATCCTTGACGGCAACACGGATAAGTTTTTCGAACGGCCGCAAACCCATACTCAGGCGTGCCATTTCAAAACTGAAGGTGAGCCGCGTGTAATCAAAGTGCGGTTCGAAAAAGTAGTTGATTTCAAAAGGGTCTTTGATCCCTTTAAAACACACCCGACGCTCAGGTTCGAGTGCAATGACCTTGAAATCGGCCTCGGAACGGCGCCCTTGATCTATTCTCACCTGCCGCGCCGTCCATCCGACGGTCAGCGGCCCGCTGCTCAAAGGTGTCAGCGATTGAACTTCAGGCGACCACCGCGGATAGTTGCGGACAAAATCGGTCACCACGAAGTGGAAGATATCAGGCACCGAACAGCGAATCAGGATACTGGATTGAGACTTAACCATCGTTCGAACACTTCCCATGAGGACGGTTGACGGTAGTTCGCCATGCTGCGGGCATTTGCGCGAACAGGATCATCACCAGGCCCTGTTGCAGGTAATCATCACAACACGCTAGCAGAAAGCCTGGCAGAGCCTCAAGGCATTATTTGCCAGGGAGGCAGATCTTATGGCAGATCTTATAAGAGTCCCGGTTACATGCGACCATAAGGCCTTAGGCCGCCGTCCAGTAATTGTAGGCAACCCAAGGGATTGTCATTGTTTTTTGCATCTCTTTCAGGCACGGATTTTGTCATCGAAGACACTCTCATAATCTGCCTTTTGCCTTGAACGTATCACGCCAAGAGAGTGATTGCGCTTACTCTACCCCCAGCGCCTTCACCACGGCATCCACGGGTTCCGAGTAGAAGCTGGTCTGGAACTTGGTGAACAGCTCACCGGGAATGGTCGGGATATCCACGGCGCTGCTCATCGGCAGGGTGACGCGCTTGCCACCGGCATCAAAGGCCACCTGCAGGCACTCGGCGAGGTTTTCAACGGGTTTCAGGCTGCCGCCCAGGCTCATATCGCCTAACACCACCATCTGGCTCTGGGTGGGCTTGGCCAAGAGGCCGGAGGAAAACGCCACCAGGCTGGCCAGCGACAGGTCACGCAGCACACCGGTATTTTGCAGATCGACCACGTGCAGGTGGAAATCCTGCGCCATCACCTTGCGCGCCGCACTGATGCGCCCAGCATTGGCCTTGAAGTAATCAAACGCCATCTTGACCTGTTCCTTAGCGGCAGTGGAGTTCCAAAGCCCGGACATGGCCAGCTTGCCACTGCCAGCGGTCACCTGGAGCTCAATGCGGTAGACGCCGGGCATGCCCTTATCGCTCAGGCCAATGGTATGCACCACGCCCGGTTTACCCTGCCCCTCGGGAATCAGGCCACCACCGCCCTGCTCTTTCACCGACACAAAATGCTCTTCCAGCGTCTCCTTGTCGATATAGCTGAAGTGGACATCGTAGAACTCCATCCCGCCGATTTTCTTGAGCTGCTCTTTCACCCGGCGGCGTACCTGCATGGCGTATTCCAGACACGCCCGCACATCGTCTTTTTCATACTCTCCATGCGGAAACAATAGCTTGAGCAGGCCTGAGACCGTCTTGCGCACGGCAATCACGTCACGTTGATTGAGGTTATCGCCCAGCGAGTAAAAACGGTCGATGGCATCGGCGAAGCTGCGCTTACGCATCTCGCGGTAGAACTCCGCCAGGTAGTCGACAATAAAGCCGTAGCGCTGGGTGAAAAAGGACGGCCGCATCTTGGGAATTTCCCAGCCGGGGATATAGGCATGGAAACGATCAAAGAAGGCCGCATCGATCATGGCCTCCGGAAACGGCGTCAACAGGTGGCTGGTTTTGACCAGGGATTCCACGCTCTGGTTGATATTGCCGATAAACACCATGGAGGCCGAGGCTTCCATCTGCTCACGCCCACGGGCAAAGGAGCCGGACGCCATGAAATCCTTCATGATCTGAACGCCATCCTTATCCTTGAAGGAAATACCCGCC
>JBNJGW010000079.1:0-10787 GCA_051748005.1 Pseudomonadota bacterium
GCCTGAATCAATCTTAGCGGGGCCATCACATTCAGCGCCAGCGCTGCCTCAAGGTCATCCGGCTTCCAATGTTGCAAATCATCGGTGGGTGTCCCTATTCCCGCGCAATGGATAAAGCCCTCCAGCCTGAATGAGTGGCTGTGTAATGTGTATTGCAGGCCGTTGATCACTGCTTCGCATTCCTGGCGATGGGTCAAGTCCCCGGCAATGGCGATAAAGGTGCCTTGCGGGTGTTGCTGGCGCAACCGGGTCATCATGGCCTCCAGTGGGGCCTTGCGGCGCGCCAGCAGTATCAGGGCTTTGCCCTGCTCAGCGAGTTTCTCAGCAGTGGCACTGCCAATACCGCTGCTGGCGCCGGTAATGATGACAGTCTCAAAACCGGGGTGTGCAACCTCTGTCATGTCCTGTCTCCTGGACGATCGCTAGCGGGTCCGTTGAATTCAAACTGTAAAGGCGTCAATGTCCTTCTATCAGTATCAAGAAAGTATTGATGACAAGTGTGCGATGGCTGATTCAGCGCTTCAACAATAAAGGTCTGTTATATGGAACATCATCACCATCACCACCTCGATCCAGAATCCGGTGACCGACGGGTCAGTATTGCCATTTGGGCAAACGGACTCCTGACCCTGGCGCAGCTGGTGGGTGGCGTGCTGGCAGGCAGCCTGGCGCTGATTGCAGATGCGCTGCACAATTTCTCGGATATGGCGGCGCTGGTGATTGCCTTTGCCGCCCGCAAGATTGCCCGCCGCCCGGCAGATGCGAAGATGACCTTTGGTTATGGCCGCATCGAGATTGTTGCGGCGCTGATCAACTACACTACGCTGATTCTTATTGGTGCCTTTCTGATCTATGAAGGTGCGATGCGCCTGATTGATCCACCGGAAATCCAAGGCTGGGCGATTGTGATTATCGGCGGCGTTGCCCTGTTTGTGGATGCGCTGACCGCCTGGCTGACCTGGTCGATGCAGAAAGGCAGTGTCAATATACGCGCCCTGTTTGTGCATAACCTCTCGGATGCGTTTGCTTCGGTTGCGGTCATTATAGGCGGCAGCCTGATTCTGCTTTACGACCTGCGTTGGGTAGATCCAGCGATTACCATCGGCATTGCGCTATATATTCTTTACCTGGCGCTGAGTGAAATCGGTGGCCCGATCCGTACCCTGATGCTCGGCTCGCCGCCTGATATCGACGGTGAGGCAGTGATTACCCTGATGCGCCGCATTGATGGCGTGGAAGATGTCCACCATGTTCATCTCTGGCAGATGCAGGAACACACCGCTGCGCTTGACTGTCATGTCGTGGTAAGTGAAGCCAACTGGCAGCACCTGGAAAACATCAAGGCGGATATCAAGAAGCAGCTAAAAACGCACTTCGGTATTGGCCATTCCAGCCTGGAGTTCGAACATATCGACCACGCTCACCAGGGCGCTTCTCTTTACGGGCACGACTATCCTAGCTGAGGAGTTGACTATGGCTGACCTGCCGCCCCTTAAGGTTTACTACGACGCTGCCTGCCCGGGCTGCCGCCGCGACCGAATGCGCTATGAGCGCTGGGCAGGCGAGACTGGCCGCGATGTCATCTGGTGTGACCTCAACCAGCACCACGAACAGTTACGCGAGAAAGGCATTGACCCGCAAGCGGCGCTGATGTCGCTGCATGTTGAAGATGCCCAGGGCGAGATACATGAAGGTATGACCGCCTATATCATCCTGATGCGCCGGGTGCCGCGCCTGAAACCGCTGGCCTGGCTAATCGGCCTGCCAGGTATCAATCAGGGGCTGCGTTACCTCTATGACTACTGGGTCAGCCGGCGGCTGAAGCGTGAGGGGCGCTTACCCTAGTTTTCGTCATTCCAGCGTCACGCAGTGCAGGCACAGTGAAACCTTCCATAAGTTTGCGGGTTCACTGCACTATGAAAATCCTGATGCTGTCAGACGTTTACTTTCCCCGGGTCAATGGTGTGGCAACGTCGATTGCCAGCTTTCGTACGGCGCTGATACGCCAAGGGCATGAGGTGGTACTGGTTTGCCCCGAGTATCGCGGCGATGAGAAAGATGAGCCGGGCATCTGGCGAGTGGCGTCACGCTCGGTGCCGCACGATCCGGAAGATCGCATCATGCGCTATCGTCATGTGATGGCACTGGCCTGTGGGCTCAATCCCCGCCGCTTCGATATCATTCATGTGCATACGCCCTTTATCGCCCACTATGCCGGTATTGCGCTGGGAAAGCAGTTTGGCATTCCCGTAGTAGCCACTTATCACACCCTGTTTGAAGAATACCTGCACCATTATGTGCGCTGGTTGCCTCGACGCTGGCTGCGTTTTGCAGCGCGCCGCTTTTCTGTTCACCAGTGCCACCAGCTTGATGCCTTGATCGTACCGTCGCGGATCATTGCCGATACCCTGCAACGCTATGGAGTCAGGACGGCATCCCGGGTGATTTCGACCGGCCTGGCGCCGGAAATGTTTGCCCAGCCCACCAGCGAGGCTGATTTTCGTCAGCGCTACGGTTTGCCCGATGAGGCGCCTTTGCTACTGTTCGTCGGTCGGGCGGCATTTGAGAAAAATATCCGCTTTCTGATTGATATGCTGCCTGGTGTATTGGCAAAGCATCCCCAGGCACGCCTGGTGATTACCGGTGAAGGGCCAGCGCTGGAAGCATTAAAGCGCCATGCTCACCATACGGGTGTTGCTGAAGCGGTGGTGTTTATTGGCTATCTGGATCGCTCCGGGCCACTGCAGGATGCCTATCGCGCGGCGGATGTATTTGTCTTTGCTTCGCGTACCGAAACCCAGGGTTTGGTGCTGCTTGAAGCCATGGCGCTGGGCACACCTGTGGTCTCCACCGCCGTGATGGGGACTCGTGAGGTGTTAGTGGACGGCGAGGGTTGCCTGATAGCCGACGACAATCAGCAGGGTTTTACTCGCAAGGTGAACCAGCTTTTGAGTCATGCGCCCCAGCGTATTGCTCTGGGGGCACGTGGACAGGCGTATGCGGGGCAATGGCATGAAGACATTAAAACCGCCGAGCTGGTGGCTTTTTATAAACAATTGGCTCGACATTAACGCTCTGCCAATTTAATACCCCGTCATTTCCAGATAGCCCACGCCCATGGCTGCCTGGGAGCTGGCATCACGCACAACGACCTCTCCTTCCCAATAGGGAACCGAGGTGTCCATCCAGCGGTTGGGGTGGCGGGCTTCCACCTCCAGCTGCAGGTCGCCTTCAGGAAAGCGAAGTGCCCAGTGGGTGGGAACGTCGCGTCCGGCTACCGGCTGCTCTTTCAATGGGGTCAAGATGACTGTGTCAGGGCCTTTCTGCAGCGTGCGACCGTCGGTGCCTATCAGGTGAGCAAACTGGTAGTCGCCGCCGTCTTTGCCGCCTCCTCGCAATCGATAGGCCATCAGCTTGCGGCCATCGTCCAGATGCAGCGAAAACCAGTCCCAGCCGCTTTGCTGGCCGGAGATAAGCTGGCTGCCCCATTCCCTGTCCAGCCAGCCCTGGCCGCTTACCTGCTGGGTTTCACCCTTGAGCGTCACCTGCCCTGTGATCTGCAGGAACGGCTGGCTGTAGTAGTGGGTGCCCTGGCCTTCAACCGTCTTGGCATTGAAACCGTTCTGGCCGTGCAGCACCAGCGGGCCTTGTGCTGTCAGGGTCAGTTCATACCCTGAGCGTTCTTCACCTTCACCGCTGTAGGCGCTCAATTCAAAGCGCTTAAAGTTGGCCTGAGGCGGGCTCTGCAAGGTCCAGTCATCCAACCAGGCCTGGAAAGGCGCGGCGATCACCCCGGCCTGACCATCGTCATGGGCACTGTGGCTGCGGGCAAAGCGCTCGGCGGCGATATGCGCTTCCCCGCGTGAAATCCCCATATGCGCCATCCACACCTGATCAGCGGCCCATTCGGAAGGCTCGGGGCGCTCGTCAGGCGGCATCAGGGCCTGGCGAAACAGCGTCCATTGCAAACCCAGTGGTTGGCCCTGGGCATTTTCCAGGTTGGCGGTGAGGTACCACCATTCAATGCGGTAATCCGGATGCGGGCCGTGATCAGCCGGAAATGCCAGCGGTGTGTCCGCGCTGGCCTGTGCATAGGCGGAAGCATCCGCGCCCAGGCCGGCAAAGCCTTGCGTAGCGGCGCTATCGGTGGGGGCTTCCTGGCAGCCGGCAAGTATCACTGCCATGGCTGCCACACCCAGTACGAATAGATAGACAGGCTTCATGCGCTTCCCTCATTGAGCATGGCACGGGGCGAGGTGCGCCACAGTTTGAACGCGGGTAGAGCCGCAGCCAGCAAGGCCACGGCCACCGCGGTGGCCAGGGTAGCGACAATACTCCCGGGAAACATGATCAAGGGCAGCCGCCAGCCAAAGGCTGCCACATTGATAATGGCGACCAGCACCCAGGTAATCGCGATTCCTAGCGGAATGGCGGCCACCGCGGTCAGCAGCGCCAGGCCGCCCAACTGGTAAAGCGGCAGGAACGCCAGCTTACGCCGGGAAACCCCCATGGCCCAGAGCGGCGCTACCTGGCGCTGGCGCTCTCGGGCCTGGGCTAAGAGGGTCGCCAACAGCGCCAGAGCGGCCACGCCCAGGGTCAAGACATTCAAGGCGCGGGTGATGGTAAAGGTGCGCTCGAAAATCTGGGTGGCCAACTGCTTGACCTCCTGCTGGTTGATCAGGGCTTCATCGCTCAGGTCGTAACGTTCGGTCAAGGCCTGGCGAAAAGCGGCTGAATTAGCCGAGTTATCCAGCACCAGACCCAGCGAGGCCAGCTCGCCGCTGAAGTCTTCCAGCAGCGTCTGGATCGGCATCAGCAGCTGGCCGCGAGGGTTGCCGTAATCGGGGTAGATGGCGGCAATGCTGACGTTGATCGGGCCATCCTGGGATTCCAGTATGACGCTATCGCCCGGCGTCAGCTGCGCCGCCACCGCCAGCTGCTCGTTGATAAATACGCTCTGGCCTGTACTGAAGGCCGACCAGGCCTGAGTCGACCCCTTGATGGTTTCTATCAGTGGCCACTGATCCGTGAGGGCAGGCACTGGCGCAATGCCAAACAGGGCTACTTCACGCTGCTCGGCCTGGGTGTTACTGGAAGCAGGCGTCAGTTGGCTGCTGCCCTGGGCAGTGGGCAGCGTGCTCGTCACTTCTGGTTGGGCATCCAGCCATTCCAGCATGGGCGAGAGCGTCGAGGGGGCGGCGTTAACATATAAAGGCGCCGCCAGACGCTGATCCAACCACTCCAGAAAGGTCAGACGAAACCCGCCCACCATGCTGCTAACACCCAGATTGGTAGCCAGGGCAATCAGCAGGGCCATCATGGCCAATGAGAGACGCGGCAGCTGTAGCTGGCAGTCTGCCACTGCCCAGTGAGCCAAGGGACGATGGCGAAGGTATCCCTGTAGACCTTGCAGCAGTATGTTCAGCAAGGGCGGCAGGGCCAGGGCGCTGAACAGTAAAAGTGTTGCCACCAGCGCAAAGCTGCCCAATAGCCCCTCGCCGGGCGGCTGGGATCTGATCCACACCAGTATTCCAACGGCTAAAACAGCCGACACCATGGCACCTTGCAGCATACGCTTAAGCTGGCGCTGATACCCCTGACGCCAGGCCTGAGCTTGCCCCAGGGCCAGGATATTCAAGCGCGCGGCCCGCCATAGCATGCTGCTGCCGGCCAGCAGCAAACCGCCCAGGGTGACGCCGATACTGCCCAGCCAGTAATGCCAGGGCAGCGCCAGGCGGCTGCTGACATCGGCCTGATAGAGGGAGGTCAGGGTAGTGGCCACATCCGGTAATAGCTGGCTGGCCAGCCATAATCCGCTGATCAGGCCCAGGCCAGCCCCCAGCAGGCCGAGCAGCAAAAGCTCCAGGGCAATGGCCAACACCAGAGTAAGCGCTGGTACGCCCAGCGCCCGGAGCGTTCGCAGCGTGGCCATGCGCTGTTCCATGGCCAGTCCCAATGCGGCCTGAACAATAAACAGGCCCACCACCAGGGAAAGCAGCGCCAGGGCCATCAGGTTAAGGTGGAAGCTGTCCGTCAGTTGGCCGGGGGAGGCAATTGAAGCCGCCCGGGTCAAACGGAAGCCCTCGGGCGGGCTTGCCAGCGCACCAGGCGGGGTGACCAGTTGGCTCAGAGCTGCGCCGCTGTCCAGCAGTTGAGCGGCAGCGGCAATATCCATCACCAGGGTGTTGGGCGGCAGATCCGGGCGTAACGCTAGAGGGGGGAGCGTCTGGCCACTGGCGGTGACTGGTCTGGCGTTTTGTGCTTTATCTGTGGAAATGCCGAGCGTGTTGAGCGTCTCGGGCGCTAGCTGGGTTTGCCAGGGCGGCGTGAAGAACGCTGTTAACGAGGCGCCTGCGTCACTGCCTAACGCATTATTGGCAGGCAGACTGAAGATATCCATGCCGATCACCGTCAGGCGCTGCTCGCTAATCTGGATGCTGCCTTCCAGCAGCGGCGATACCGGCCATCCTGCGCGGCGCAGGGTGAGATAATCGTCCCGGGTCAGTGGAGCACCATCGCGGCGGGTCAGCTGGTCAACGTCTGAGCTGAACAGCGCATTGGCGCGGGCATAGCTGTCTTTGGCAGTGGCGTTGACCGCCTGTACGCTACTCCACAAGGCGCTCGCCACCCATAGGCCCAGCAGCAACATGGCCAGCTGGCCAGGGTGGCGGCGGTAATGGCCGAGCAGGGTGAGCAGGACGCGCCAGATCATGCCAGTTCATCCAGCAGGTGGCCACGTTTCAGGCGAACCAGCCTATCCAGCGGGGCGGCAACGCGGGCGCTATGGGTAACCATCAAGAGGGCACAGCGGGTTTCGGCCACCAGTTCCAGCAGTAAGCCAAGCACAGTGTCGGCGCTTTGCTCATCCAGGTTGCCGGTGGGTTCATCGGCCAATAGTAAGCGTGGGCGAACGGCCAGGGCGCGCCCGATGGCCAGCCGCTGCTGCTGGCCACCGGAAAGCTGCTCAGGGTAAACGCCTTCCCGGCCACTCAGCCCCAATCGATGGATCAAGTGGTTTGTCCATTCAGGGTCTTCACGTTGCGCCAGCCGTGCCTGCAGGCGCAGGTTATCAACCACCTTTAAACTGGGCACCAGATGAAACTGCTGAAACACCAGGCCCAGCTGGTGGCAGCGCAGCTGGGCCCGGGCAGAGTCATCCAGCTGCGCCAGGTTCTGGCCATCGAGATGAACGCTGCCCTGATCAGGAACGTCCAGCCCGGCGGCCAGATGTAACAGCGTGGATTTACCGCTCCCGGATTCCCCCATCAGCGCCAGGCTTTCACCTTCATCCAGGCTTAGATCAATGCCGTTAAGCACTGGCAGCTCGCCCTGTGGTGTACTGAAGGCTTTATGTACCTGACGCAGGCTCAGCATGCATGGCTCCTGATGGTGTAAAAAGGAATAAAGTATACAATATCTATACATTAATTCCATTCAGTAAGAGTATGGTATGGTTTGAGTAGCCGAAAAGCCATAGTGTTAGCTGCGAACAATTGATTTTGCCGCTGCTTGACTCTTCAGCTGCTTCAGACGCTAGCCCTGATTGCATTGTGTGATGTAAAACATCACAATAAGGAATGATCATCAGCTTTCAGCACAAAGGACTGCGTGCCTTTTTCGAGACGGGGTCGACGAAAGGGATTCGCCACGATCATGCCAAACGGCTAGGCCGAATTCTGGCATTGTTGGATCATGCCGAAGAACCTGAAGCGGTCAATCTCCCAGGATGGCGCTTGCACCCGCTAAAGGGCGACCGTGCCGAGTTCTGGTCGATTACCGTCAGTGGTAACTGGCGAGTGATTTTTCGCTTCACCGGCCCAGATGTTGAGCTGGTTGATTATCTGGATTACCACTAGGAGGTTTGTTATGACACCTATGTACAATCCCCCGCATCCTGGTGAAACGCTTCGTGAAGATGTGCTTCCTGAGCTGGGTGTTAGTATCACGGAAATGGCTCGACGCCTGGGGCTTGCACGTGAAACGCTGTCACGGATACTTCACGGGCACGCACCGATTAGCCCTGATCTGGCGGTTCGCCTTGAACGCGCCGGTATTGGTCGAGCGCGCACCTGGCTGGCAGCACAAAGCGATTACGACCTGTGGCAGGCAGAGCATCGTGCTCAGCCAATTATTGAGCCTTTTGCCAGGTTGGCGTAAGAGAACCCTTTCTCAATGCATAATGTAAGTCGAATAAAAAGTGCCTGAAACATGTGGTTGAACAATTGATTTTGCCGCTGCCTGGCCCTATGAACACTTCAGACGCTTTCCTTCATCCTTCACTCATGGACGCTTATGTTCCTGCTTGTATTGACCGCCACCCTGTCGATTGGCTTCTCC
Organism: Pseudomonadota bacterium; assembly: GCA_051748005.1. GTDB lineage: Bacteria > Pseudomonadota > Gammaproteobacteria > Pseudomonadales > Halomonadaceae > Vreelandella. Next base: position 8,338 of record JBNJGW010000079.1, read on the forward strand.
TTTTTATGTTCGATTCTTGAAGCGGCGCTGCTATCGATTACCCCCAGCTACATTGCCAAACTCAAGGAAGAGCAACCTCGTCTGCATGCCGCCTTGGTCGAGCTGAAAGCCAATATCGACCGTCCGCTGGCGGCGATTCTTACCCTGAATACCATCGCCCATACGGTGGGCGCCACAGCAGTAGGTGCCCAGGCGGCGGTGGTGTTTGGTGAGGCATCCATCGGGATTGTTTCGGCGGTGATGACCATGCTGATTCTGATTCTTTCGGAAATTATCCCCAAAACCATTGGTGCCACCTATTGGCGCGGCCTGGCGCCCTGGCTGCCCAAGATACTCAAGCCGATGATTGTGATGCTATTGCCGTTTATCTGGATGTCAGAGCAGATTACCCGTCGGCTGGGAAAATCCGAGCATGACGTAGACCTGCGCGATGAAATCAAGGTGCTGGCCCGGGTCGGACTCGAAGAGAAGGTACTGGACGCTGATGAGTCGCGCACCATTACTAATATGCTCAACCTGCATGATATTCCGGTCAGCAAGGCGATGACCCCACGTACCGTGTGTGAAACCGTGCCGCCACACATGACAGTAGCCGAGTTTGATGCAACCTATGGCAAGTCGCCGTTCACCCGTTTTCCGGTGATGGATAACGGTGAGCAGGCTTTTGGCTATGTTCACAAAGCGGATATGTATCAGGCCGAGGATGATCAGATCATGAAGGTGCTGATGCACCCGATTGCCAGTGTGGATATTTCCCATAACGTCGAGCAGGTATTTACTGCCATGCTGCATGACCGCCTGCATATGCGCGTTATCTACGATGAGCACGGCACCTTTGTCGGCCTGATCACCCTGGAAGATATTATCGAGACCATTCTTGGCCAGGATATCGTCGATGAAACCGACCATGTGGATAACCTGCGCAGCTACGCCAAGCAGCAATGGCTCAAGCGCATCAAGCATGCCCGAGGGGATGAATAGCAGGGCAGGTGAGAATCTTTTGGGCAGTACGTCCATTTTAAGTAAACCTTGAATTTATATAAAGTTGACACTGCTGGCGCTCCATCACTAGAGTTGGTTAACTTTTAAAATTAAAAAGGTTTACTTGTGACCGACGCTGCTTTCAATAACGCTGCTCCGCGCCACGACTGGTCGCTGGACGAGATCAGAGCGCTATTTGCGCTGCCCTTTAACGACCTGCTGTTCAAGGCGCAGCAAGTGCATCGCGCGCACTTTGATGCCAACGCGGTGCAAGTGTCTACCCTGCTGTCGATCAAGACCGGCGCCTGTCCGGAAGACTGCAAATACTGTCCCCAATCTGGCCACTACAACACCCAGCTCGAAAAAGAGAAGCTGTTGGAAATAGAAAAAGTCGTGGCCCAGGCCAAGGCGGCCAAGGAAGCCGGTGCCAGCCGTTTCTGTATGGGTGCCGCCTGGCGCAGCCCTCGGGACAAGGATTTACTGCTGGTCGAAGAGATGGTGCGCCAGGTGAAAGCGCTGGGGCTGGAAACCTGCATGACACTGGGCATGGTCAACGGTGATCAGGCTAGCCGCCTGGCGGCGGCGGGGCTGGATTATTACAACCATAACCTGGATACCTCCCCCGACTTTTACGGCGAGATCATCACCACCCGTACTTTCAGCGATCGCCTGGATACCCTGGCCACTGTGCGCGAAGCGGGCATGAAAGTATGCGCCGGCGGTATTCTCGGCATGGGGGAAAGTGCCCGGGACCGCAGCGCCTTGCTACAGCAGTTGGCGAAACTGTCACCGCATCCGGAATCCGTGCCGATCAATATGCTGGTAAAAGTGCCGGGCACACCGCTGGAAAACGTTGAAGATCTTGACCCCCTTGAGTTTATTCGCGCCATCGCGGTGGCACGTATCATGATGCCGCAAAGCCACGTACGCCTCTCCGCTGGCCGCGAGCAGATGAGTGAATCAACGCAAGCGCTGGCCTTCCTGGCCGGGGCCAACTCGATCTTCTACGGCGATAAACTCCTGACTACCGGCAACCCCCAAGCCGACCGCGACCGCGCGCTGTTTGCCAAACTGGGCCTGCACCCAGAGCGCCGCGATACCTGTGAAGATGACACGGCTCATGCCCAACGACTCACCCAACAAGCCCAGCAAGGCGCCCTGGCAGAACGGGCCGCTGCACTGGCGGTAGATGCCAGTAGCTGATATTCAGCGTCAGTCTGGCGCTGGCTGACAACAAAACTCAGGCGGGATCAATCGTCATCAGCAGGCGCTTCTCGCCATCGGCGTGGTTCAGGCCGGCGGCATAAAAATGCCGCAGCCCTTAGAGGGCTGCGGCAACGAGAAGATGACGCTTCAATAAAAAAGACCAAGGATCAGGCGTGGTTGCCCAGCGCCTTGAGCTGTTCGGGGCTCATGGCCAGGTCTTCGTTGTGGTTAACGCCAATGCCATGGTCAATGATGCTCTGGGC
>JBNJGW010000080.1:0-10707 GCA_051748005.1 Pseudomonadota bacterium
ATTTCTGGTCGGAGCGACAGGATTCGAACCTGCGACCTTTGCAACCCCATTGCAACGCGCTACCAAGCTGCGCCACGCTCCGATGCCTGTTTTGAAGCGCTGATAAGTGCCTCAAGACGGTGCGTATACTAGCGCTTAAATATTCAAAATGAAAGTGCTTTTGTGACTTTTTTCAGATGCTTGTGGGGATGGGACTCTGTCTGAAGGCAGAGACGCTGGTTGATTTACTAGCTGATGCGGGCAAGTTGGGGTGAATGCTGGGCAGATAGCGCGTAAAATGGCGAACTTTTGCACCTCAATTGGACCATTTTGTGATCGCAACCGCTAACATCACCATGCAGTTTGGGGCCAAGCCCCTGTTTGAGAACGTCTCTGTCAAATTCAACAACGGAAATCGCTACGGGCTTATCGGCGCCAACGGCTGCGGTAAATCCACCTTCATGAAGATTCTGGGGGGTGATCTGGAGCCTTCTTCCGGGCAGGTGATGGTGGATTCCAGCACCCGGCTGGGCAAGTTACGTCAAGACCAGTTTGCGTTTGAAAATGAGCGGGTGATCGATACGGTCATCATGGGCAATACCGAGCTTTGGCAGGTGGCTGCGGAGCGTGAGCGCATCTATTCGCTGGCCGAGATGAGCGAAGAAGACGGTATGGCCGTGGCGGATCTTGAGGTGCGCTTTGCCGAACTCGATGGTTATACCGCCGAGCCGCGTGCCGGTGAGTTACTGCTGGGCCTGGGCATTCCGCTCGAGCAGCATTTTGGCCCGATGAGTGAGGTGTCGCCCGGTTGGAAGCTGCGGGTTCTGCTCGCCCAGGCGCTGTTTTCCGATCCGGATGTACTGCTGCTGGATGAGCCGACCAACCATCTGGATATCAATACGATCCGCTGGCTTGAGGATATTCTCAAGGCGCGTAGCAGCACCATGATCATTATCTCCCACGACCGCCACTTCCTGAACAGTGTGTGTACCCATATGGCGGACCTGGATTATGGCGAGATCACCCTGTTTCCGGGCAACTACGATGACTACATGACCGCCGCGACTGCCGTGCGCGAGCGCCAGCAGTCGGATAATGCCAAGAAAAAGGCCCAGATTGCCGAACTGCAGCAGTTTGTCAGCCGCTTTTCGGCCAATGCCTCCAAGGCCAAGCAGGCTACCTCGCGGGCGCGTCAGATCGACAAGATCAAGCTTGAGGACATCAAGCCATCCAGCCGGGTCAGCCCCTTTATCCGCTTTGATCAGGCCAGGAAAATCCATCGCAACGCGGTCAATGTCGATAACATCAGCAAAGGCTATGATGAAGCGCCGCTGTTCAAGCGGCTTTCGCTGACCGTGGAAGCCGGTGAGCGTATTGCCATTATTGGCCCTAACGGCATTGGCAAGACGACGCTGCTCAAGACATTGGCGGGCGAACTTCACCCGGATGCCGGAGAGGTGAAGTGGACCGATAGCGCCGATCTGGGGGTCTTTGCCCAGGAGCATGGCGATGATTTTGCCGTGGATGCCACCCTGTTCGAGTGGATGGCCCAGTGGACCCAGGGCGGCGAGCAGACGGTGCGCGGAGCGCTCGGGCGGATGCTGTTTTCCAGCGATGATATTGAAAAGTCGGTCAAGGTGATTTCCGGTGGCGAGCAGGGCAGGATGCTGTTTGGCAAGCTGACCCTGACCCAGCCGAACGTGCTGCTGATGGATGAGCCGACCAATCACCTGGATATGGAGTCCATTGAGGCACTGAATCTGGCGCTGGAAAACTATCCGGGCACGCTGATTTTTGTCAGCCATGACCGCGAGTTTGTCTCCTCGTTGGCCACTCGGGTGCTGGATATGAGCAATGAAGGCATTGTCGATTTCAGTGGCAGCTACGATGATTACCTGCGCAGCCAGGGCGTTGCCTGATTCGCTGTGATTCCTCAGCGCCAGTTTGCCGCTGGGTCAAAGCCCGAAGAGCTTGACGACCTGGGGAATCAGTATTGAACTGAACACGCCGGTCAGGCCCATGGCCAGGCCGGCAAAGGCACCTGCCAGGGTACTGCGCTGCATGGCATAGGCGGTGCCGAAACCATGGGCGGCCATGCCCAGGGCAAAGCCGCTGGAGGTATCCGAGTGTATTTTCAGCAGGCGGAAGACCAGCGGCGCCAGCAGGCAGCCGATCATACCGGTGGTAAGGGCCAGGCCAGCAGAAAGGGAGGGGAAACCGCCTATCTGTTCGGAAATACCAATGGCAATCGGAGATGTGACGGATTTGGGGGCCAGTGACAGCAGAAGCTGATCGCTGCCGCCAAATAGCTGGCCAATCCATAAGGTAGTGACAACCGCGGTCAGGCTGCCACTCAAACAGACCAGCATGATCGGCACCACCATCTGGCGAATACGGGCGCGGTGATCAAACAGCGGCACAGCCAGCGCCACTGTGGCCGGGCCAAGCAGAAAATGGATGAACTGGGCACCTTCGAAGTAGGTATCGTAGCTGGTGTTGCTCAGGGTCAACAGCGCCATGATCATCAGCATGGCCACTAGCACCGGGTGCAGCAGGGCAGTCCCGCCCGCTCTGCGGTTGAGGGCGCTGGCCAGCAGATAGGCGGCCAGGGTAATCACCATCCAGAAGAGCGGCCGGGCATTGAAGTAAACCCAGAAGCTGGTCAGTTGCATGCCTCACTCCTCCCTTTTTTGTTGCCGCTTTTCGAAGGCTTGCAGCATCCAACCGGTTAGCGCCAGGGTGAGAAAGGTGCTGAGGATCAGTGAAGTCAGAATGCTTAGCCAGTGTTGCGCCAGGGTATCCGCAAACAGCATCAGGCCAACGCCTGCGGGTACAAACAGCAATGACAGATGACGAACCAGGCCTTCCGCGGGCAGGCGCAGGCTGTCCGGCACGCGACCAACGACCAGCAGGCCTGTCAGCAGCAGCAACATGCCGGCTACCGGGCCGGGAATCGGCCAGCCAAACCAGACCATCAGCCATTCGCCTGCCAGTTGGCAGACCAGCAGAATCAGGAATCCTTGCACCATAACTTTGTCTCCTCCCTTGAGTGATTCAGTGCCCTGAAGGCGGTACCTTGCCACGCAGCGCCTTGGTCTTGCCTTTGCGTGTCTTGCTGTCCACCCGTTTGCGCTTGGCTGACCGAGTGGGCCGGGTAGGGCGGCGGGCGCGCTGTTCACGGGTAGCCGCCTGAATCAGCTCTGTCAGGCGCTCCAGGGCATCATCGCGGTTCTTTTCCTGGGTGCGAAAGCGCTGAGCCTTGATGATAATCACGCCGTCCTGGGTAATACGCTGATCATTGAACGCCAGCAGCCGCTCTTTATAGAACGGCGGCAGGCTTGAGCGCTGAATGTCAAAACGCAGGTGAATGGCCGACGCCACCTTGTTGACGTTTTGCCCGCCAGCGCCCTGGGCGCGAATGGGGTTAAGCTCAATTTCCCATTCAGCAAGTGTTACCGTATTGGAGAGTCGCAGCATGCTGAACCTTGCTTGAGTGTTAGCGTGTTTGAATATTCAGGCTGACGCCATGTTCGATTAACACGTTCAATTTAAAAAACGTTCAATTTAAAACATAGCAGGGTATGTAGTCCTGGCCATCGAGTTTCATACGCCCCTGAGCCACAAATGAGGTCAGCAGGGCATCCAGACGACGCATCAGTTCGGGCTCTGCCTGCAGGCGGAAGGGGCCGTGTGATTCGATGGCGCGAATCCCCTTTTCCTTGACGTTGCCGGCCACAATGCCGGAAAAAGCGCGACGCAGGTTGGCTGCCAGTTCATGGGTGGGTTGCTCGCGGTCGAGCCTGAGCGCTTGCATGGCCGCATGGCTGGGCTCGAAGGTTTCCTGGAAATTGCGCGCTATGGTCAAACGCCAGTTGTAGTAGAAGGCATCCTGATGGTGACGGCGGAACTCGGCCACTTCATCAACGCCATGGCGCATTCTGCGTGCCACGTCTACCGGGTCGCCGGTGATGATGGCGTAATAGCGGCGCACTTCCTCTCCCAGGGTGTAGACAAGGAATTCGTCAATCCTGGCGAAGTACTCGGCTGAGTCGGCAGGGCCAGTGAATATCAGCGGGAAGGGCGTTTCGCGGTTGTCGGGGTGGAGCAGAATACCCAGCAAATAGAGAATCTCTTCGGCGGTTCCTACCCCGCCGGGGAAGACGATGATGCCATGGCCCAGGCGTACAAAAGCTTCCAGGCGCTTTTCAATATCCGGCATGACCACCAGTTCATTGACGATCGGGTTGGGGGCCTCGGCGGCAATGATGCCGGGTTCGGAGATGCCCAGGTAGCGGCCATTGTAACGGCGCTGCTTGGCATGGGCGACATTGGCGCCTTTCATCGGCCCTTTCATGGCGCCCGGGCCACAGCCGGTGCAGATATCCAGATCCCGCAGCCCCAGGTGGTAGCCGACATCCTTGGTGTACTCATACTCTTCACGGGAGATGGAATGCCCGCCCCAGCACACCACCAGGCTGGGGTCGCGCCCGGGCTGCAGGGTGCCTGCCTTGCGCAGGATATGAAACACCGCGTTGGTGGTGCCTTCCCCGGTGGTCAGGTCAAAGCGCTGGTGCTGCTGGATCTCATTATAGACGTAGACAATATCGCGAATGATGGCAGACAGGTGTTCGCGGATACCGCGGATCATTCGCCCGTCAACAAAGGCATCAGCCGGGGCATTGGTCAGCTTGAGGCGGATGCCGCGATCCTGCTGCAGGACCTCGATATCGAAATCCTTGTAGGCTTCCATCAGGGCCAGGCTGTCGTCGGTGGGGTTACCGCAATTGAGAACGGCCAGGGCGCAGCGGCGCAAAAGGTCATGCAGGCCCGTCTTTGAGGTACAGTGCAGACGGTTGACCTCATGCTGGGACAGCACTTCCAGGCTCCCTTCCGGGGAAATGATCGTGGAGAGCGTCGGGCGCGACTTTAGCGGGCTGTTCATAAATCGGATTCCGTTGTGTCTTCATCAAGGGCGCCATATTAGCATGCGGGTTGCTCAAAGGCAGAGGCAGAGGGCAACTGGATGAATATGTTAGGATAATGGCATCTCATTGTTGGCTGCTTGCTATGTTTAATGCGCAGTATTTTCGAACCTATATCACCCTGGTAGAAACGGGCAGTTTTACGCGTACGGCACAGCGTCTGGAGATGACCCAGCCCGGAGTGAGCCAGCATATCCGCAAGCTGGAAACCTACCTCGGCAAGGCGCTGATTGAGCGTCAGGGTCGGCGCATCACTCTGACCGAGGCCGGCAGACGCGCCTATGATTACGCCCTGAAGCTGTTTGCCGAGCACGAGCAGTTCCGCCATGGGCTGGATGATGACCTGCTCGACAGCGGTGAATGCCGGATAGCCTCACCGGGCAGTGTAGGCCTGATGCTTTACCCCTATATCCTGGGTCAGCAGCAGATGCAGCCCAACCTGATCGTCAATTACAGCTTTGCCTTCAATCATGAAATCAGCGCGGACCTGCTCAACGGCCGATACGATATCGGCATTGTGACCGAAGAGGTCAAACATCCTGATCTTGTCTGTGAGGTATGGCATCAGGAACCCCTGTGCCTGGTGGTTCCCGCAGATTTTGCGGGCAATACCCTGAGTGAGCTGATGGGGATAGGCTTTATCAACTATTACGATGGCATCAATCATGCCAATGCCCTGTTGAAGGCCAACTATGTGGACGAGTTTCGCTCGATGAGCCATTTTCGCCATCAGGGGTTTACCAATGAGGTTGCCATGGTGCTGGATGCCGTGGCACGTGGGCTGGGCTTTACCGTGGTCTCCCGGCTGGTGCTTGAAACCTCGCCCTGGCAACGCCAGGTCAAGGAGCTGGCGCTGAGCCAGGGCGTGGATGAGATGCTGTACTGCGTCTATCGGGCAGGTGCACCTTTACCCAAACGCTATACGCTGCTCCTGGAGGGTTTCAAGGAGCAGCGAAGTATCGAAAAAACGCCTTCTTAGCCTGCCTGAGTAGCATAAGCGCAGAGGGCGTGGTTAACACGACCTGCGTGATGAGTCAGGCCTTTTTAGGCCGGGTCGCGATACTCATCAACACTTGGGCAGGTACAGATCAGCTGGCGGTCGCCATAGACGTTATCCACGCGGTTGACGGCAGGCCAGTATTTGGCGGCCTTGACGGCATCGGTGGGGAAGGCGCCGGTTTCACGGTCATAGGCGCGCTGCCAGTCGCTTGCCATGATGTCTGCCATGGTATGCGGGGCATTGACCAGGGGATTATCTTCCAGTGTCCATTCGCCACGCTCTACCCTGGCAATTTCGTCGCGAATGGCAATCATTGCATCGCAGAAGCGATCGATTTCATACAGCGACTCTGACTCGGTAGGCTCAATCATCAGGGTGCCTGGCACCGGGAAAGACATGGTGGGGGCATGGAAGCCGTAATCCATCAGGCGCTTGGCGATATCTTCCTCACTGATTCCGGAAGCGGCCTTGAGCGGGCGGATATCAATGATGCACTCATGGGCCACGGTGCCGTTTTCACCGCGATAAAGCACCGGGAAGCTGTCTTCCAGGCGCTTGGCAATGTAGTTGGCATTGAGAATCGCAAGCTCGGTAGCCTCACGCAGCCCGCGGGCGCCCATCATCTTGATATAGGCCCAGGAGATCGGCAGGATGGAAGCGCTGCCAAATGCCGCCGCAGCCACGGCGCCGCTGTCCTTGTCGATACCGTCAATCGGTGTGACCGAGTGGTTGGCGACGTAGGGTGCCAGGTGCGCCTTGACGCCAATTGGCCCCATGCCCGGGCCGCCGCCGCCGTGGGGAATGCAGAAGGTCTTGTGCAGGTTGAGGTGCGAGACATCGCCACCGAAATCACCGGGGCGTGTAATACCTACCTGAGCATTCATGTTGGCCCCGTCCACATACACCTGGCCACCGTGACGATGGACCACATCGCATACCGCACGGACGTGGGATTCAAACACGCCGTGGGTGGACGGGTAGGTGATCATGATGGCTGCCAGCCTGTCGCTGTGTTTCTCGGCCTTGTCGGTCAGGTCATCCAGGTCAATATTGCCATCCGTGTCACATTCAACCACCACGACCTGCATGCCCAGCATGGCAGCAGAGGCCGGGTTGGTGCCGTGGGCAGAGCTGGGAATCAGGCATACATCACGATGGGCTTCGCCCTGAGCTGCCTGGTAGCGGCGAATGGCCAGCAGTCCCGCGTATTCACCCTGGGCCCCGGAGTTGGGCTGCATGGAAATATGATCGTAACCGGTGATTTCGACCAGAAATGACGCCAGTTCATCAATCATCTGATGATAGCCTGCGACCTGTTCACGCGGGGCAAAGGGGTGCAGGTTGGCAAAAGCCGGCCAGGAAACAGGAATCATCTCACTGGTGGCGTTGAGCTTCATGGTGCAGGAGCCCAGCGGGATCATGGCATGAGCCAGGGAGAGATCCTTGTTTTCCAACCGTTTGAGGTAACGCAGCATCTCGGTTTCGCTGCGGTAGCGTTTGAAGGTCGGGTGGGTCAGGAAATCTGTTTCCCGCTGACAGCTGGTCGGTATGCCGGTGATGCCCGCGCTGATGACCTGGTCGTCAAGCAGCGGAATGGACAGCTGATGCTCGTCACCCAGAATGATATCGAACAGTAACGCCACATCATGGGCGCTGGTGGTCTCATCCAGGCTGATCCCCACATCGCCATTGGCGAAGTAGCGCAGGTTGACGTCATGGGTCATGGCGCGGCCGTGAATCTTGCCCTTGTCGACATCGGTCAGCCGCAGGGTGTCAAACCAGCTGTCATGGGCAAGGGTGACACCTGCCTGCTGCAGGCCAAGCGCCAGAAGAGTGGTCAGGCGCTGGACGCGGTTGGCAATGGTGCGCAAGCCCTCAGCGCCATGGTAGGTCGCGTAAAACCCGGCGATGTTGGCCAGCAGCGCCTGGGCGGTACAGATATTGGAGGTGGCTTTCTCGCGGCGGATATGCTGCTCGCGGGTCTGCATGGCCATACGCAGCGCCGTCTTGCCGTGGCTGTCCCGTGAAACGCCGATGATGCGTCCGGGAATGGAACGCTTGAGCTTGTCTGAGGTGGCAAAGAAGGCCGCATGCGGGCCGCCAAAGCCCATGGGTACCCCAAAGCGCTGTGAGTTACCCACCACGATGTCGGCACCCAGGGCGCCGGGTTCTTTGAGCAGCACCAGGCTCAGCAGATCAGTGGCGACACAGGTCATCATCTGCTTTTGGCGGGCGGTGGCCAGTAGCGGTGCCAGGTCATTGACCTGGCCGCTTTCGCCGGGATACTGCAGCAAGGCGCCGAAAGCCTCATGCTGATCCAGCTCTGCTGTCGGGGCGACAATCAGTTCAAAGCCGAAATACTGAGCGCGGGTTCTGAGGACATCCAGGGTCTGAGGGAACACATCCTCAGCCACAAAGAAGGCATTGGATTTGTTCTTCTTGTTGGCACGCTTGCAAAGTGCCATGGCTTCTGCGGCAGCGGTGGCTTCATCAAGCAGGGAGGCATTGGCCAGCTCCATGCCGGTGAGGTCCATGATGACCTGCTGGAAATTGAGCAGGCCCTCCAGGCGCCCCTGGGAAATTTCCGGCTGATAAGGCGTATAGGCGGTATACCAGCCCGGGTTCTCCAGCACGTTGCGTTGAATGACCGCTGGCATCTGAGTGCCGTAGTAACCCTGGCCGATAAAGTTTCTGGCCACGCGGTTCTGGCGTGCCAGCTGGGCCAGGTAATCGAGCGCTTCCACTTCACTGCGAGGTTCGTCCAGATCCAGCTCACGTCCCAGACGGATATCATCAGGCACGGTTTGCTGAATGAGCGCTTCCATGGAAGGCACGTTCATTACGTTCAGCATGCGCTGGGTATCAGCGGCGTCAGGGCCGTTATGACGTTTGATAAAGGCGTCGTGATTGGCAAGTTGGGCCAATCTGCGTGCCGCAAAAGGCTGCGTATCAGTAGACTGTGGTGACATTGTGCAAGATCCAGACGTTAAAGAGGGCCAGGCAGTGTTAACAGAACTGCCCGCCAAGGGTGGGCGGGCAGCGGAAGGCAGCTTGGGCGATGACTCAGGCGTCAGCGTCAATCGATGCCTGATAGGCGTCTGCGTCCAGCAGGTCATCAACGCTGCCGTCCAGGCGGACTTTCATGATCCAGCCATCTTCATAGGGCGATTCGTTGACAGTTTCAGGCGAGTCTTCGAGCCCTTCGTTAACTTCAATGACTTCGCCGTTCACAGGAGCATAGAGATCAGAGGCCGCCTTGACAGATTCAATCACCCCAAACTCTTCGCCTTTGCTCAGCGCATTGCCGACTTCGGGCAATTCAACAAAAACGACGTCTCCCAGGGCTTCCTGAGCGTGGTCGGTAATGCCGATAGTGACGGTACCATCCTGGTTGTCCAGCACCCATTCGTGGCTAGGAGCGTAATGTAGATTCGCGGGAACTTGGCTCATGATATTTCCTGTATTGAATGTGGATCAAAAACGGGCGCTTTGGTTGAACCTTGCCATTAGCCACCCGGGAGGCAATGTTTGCCCTGATGGGCTTGCGTGACAGGTTCCACTCGTCACCTCGGAGGTGGTGAGTTGCTGTAATCGGCACATATTACCGTGTTTCCGAAAGGAAACAAATTTCTTGTTAGCCCTTTGCAGCACGGACAACATGTTTTAGTTTATAGCGCTGGTATTACTGAACCTGACAGAAAATATAGTCAGTTTTTCTGATAATGCTGTTAAAAATGCTATTCACTCACTATAAAAATACCGTATTGCGTTGGAATAATGGCTTGATAAAATTCGCTTCTCGACAATACTGCAACGGGACATAGGACAATGTGCGACCTTGGCCGCCGTCATCCTGGATTATTCAGATGATAGGGGTAGCTCAAGCGTATCAATGTCTCGGTCAGCTGTTGAAAAGCCAATGTGTGGCCATTGGCCATCTTATAATACCAGTCTTTGCATCAGCCGCTGCATGACGGCTGTGCATACCAATCGCAAAGGGTTTCAGGAGAAAAACAATGGAAATGCTGACCAGTATTTTTGGGTCAATCAACGGGGTCGTATGGGGACCCTTGATGCTGATTTTACTATTAGGGGTAGGTCTTTACCTGCAGATTGGCCTGAAACTGATGCCGATCAGAAAGCTGGGTGAGGGCTTCAAGCTGATGTGGCAGGGGCGTGATGCTAAACATACCCCTGATGGTAAAACCAAGACCGATGATGACGGCGAGATTTCGCCTTTCAATGCCTTGATGACGGCTCTTTCAGCGACCATAGGCACGGGTAACATTGCCGGTGTCGCCACCGCGATTGCCCTGGGTGGGCCGGGCGCCGTGTTCTGGATGTGGATTACCGCCCTGGTAGGCATGGCCACCAAGTTCTCCGAAGCCGTACTGGCGGTTCGTTACCGTGAGACGGACAGCACGGGTTTTCATGTGGGCGGGCCGATGTTCTACATCAAGAATGGCCTGGGGCGTAAATGGCTGTGGCTGGGCGGCGCCTTTGCTTTCTTCGGTGCCGTGGCTGCCTTTGGTATCGGAAACACCGTTCAGTCCAACTCGGTCGCTGATGCGATGGATTCGACCTTTGGTATTCCTGCCTGGTTGACCGGTATCGTCATCATGGCACTGTCAGGCGCGGTCATTCTCGGCGGTATCAAGCGCATCGGTAAAGTGGCCGGCAAGCTGGTGCCGATCATGGGGATTGCCTATGTGCTTTCAGGTATTCTGGTCTTGATCATCAATGCAG
>JBNJGW010000081.1:0-10635 GCA_051748005.1 Pseudomonadota bacterium
TGGCCAAGCATCTGACTACATCCATCACAATATGGATAAATATTAACAAAATTTGGCTGTTAATAGTATTGACTGTTGTATACCCGCTCCAGCGGCGCGTGTCGTTTCAGGCTCGCCTTACTATATGACTTCTAGCGCATATGAGGTGTTAGCCACTGACGCAGCTGTGAGCCCTGCATGGCACCTGCCTGACGAGCCACTTCGCGGCCGTTTTTGAACACTATCAGGGTAGGAATACTGCGAATACCAAAGCGCCCCGCCAGGGCGGACTGGGCTTCGGTATCAAGTTTGGCAAAGCGTATTTTTGGCTCTAGCGCCTGGGCTGTCTGGGCAAAGACAGGTGCCATCATTTTGCACGGGCCGCACCAGGACGCCCAGAAATCGACCACCACAGGCAAATCACTGCGCTCAACTATCGCGCTGAAATTGGCCTGATTCAGGTTAATCGGCTCACCGTTAAACAGTGGTGTCTTGCATTTGCCGCATTTGGGACCCTCCGCCAACCGTGCTGCGTTGACGCGATTAATCGCGTAGCAGTGCGCACAGCCCAGAGTAACAGTATCTGACATGGCAACCTCCTTATATGTGTATACCTGAACTGAATATAGGGGCACATAAGGAGGTAAACAACCCATAGGGTCAGGCGGGCAAAAGTTTCCATCCTGACGAGGTATAGATTTCAAGACCCTCTGGGGTTGGGCGACATAGCCATAGCCAGCGGTTGTTGACCAGCGCCGCGACGGCTTCCTGTCGAGCCAAAACGCCCTCGATAGTATGACGTGGCGCTTCAACTACTACGGTCAGCCGCATGGGTTCGTGGTACCAGTCCTGACCATCGTGCAGCGATTGTTCTGGCAAACCGATACGCAGCTGCGGGCAGTTGCCTTCAATAACCCCCAGGTGGCCACCGATCACTGAATGCAGCAGCTTGTTGCCCGCACCGTACAAGCGTGGCGATACGGTCGAGGCGTAATACTGCAGGTTGATCCAGTTGGATACCAGCATGGGCGCTGTCATCAGGGCTTCGAGGGTTTGGCCATCTGGGTCCTGATCGGCATGGTATTCATGCAGGAAGACACGCCCTTCCAGGGGTTTGGCACGGGTGGTGTGTCGCGGTGCCAACACCAGGGCAGCGTTGTTGGCCAGCCCCCATTCGGGGCGCGGTTGTGCCCAATCCGCGCCGCGCTGTGCCAGGTTTGTCAGGCGCTGCTGATGGCTATCGGCCTGAACATGAACCCCTAACTCCTGAGCTCTTTCCTGACGGGTCGCCTGAGCTGCTGTCTCCAGAGTGTTTTTGAACGCTTCCAGCGTCTTGACCAGCGATGCCGGCAATGCTTCCACGTCAAGCAAGGTGACGGTATCAGTCAGGGTGCAATGTTGACCGGCAATCACGTAAGTGCTGGAGGGCAGCGCAAGCCCTTCTGCCGCCAGACGGCTGCGTACTTCAGGGTCATTGAGTAGCTGCGCCGCCAGCCGGGCATTCAGCCCACCGCCCTGGCCACCGCAGGCACCGCAGGCCAGCCCGGCATGGTGCGGGTTGTTATCGCTTTGCGAATCATGCCCGATCAGCACGACCAAGGGCGCAATACGCTCTTTGATACCCAGGTTCACCATCAGGCCACGGGCAAGCGCCAGCTTTTCTGAGCTACTTAAAGGTTCACCACTATAGCGATGATAAACGCCTTGCCCGTTGGCAACCGGAGCCGGTTGGGCGGTTTTTTTCAGGCTATCCTTTAACAGCTTCCAGCCCCAGGCCAGCCCTGTTGTCTCAACCAGTGTAAAGGTAGAAAGCGCCGAATATTTGGCATGGCGAACGCTTTGGCGAGTGGCTTCCTGCTGATAACGCAGCTGATGCAGGGCTTCGTGGGCGGAGGCCTCTTCGCTGTGATAGCCGGGAGTCAACAACCCTGGCGCACGAGGCAGTGAACGCTCCGGCCCTGCTGCGCAATAGGTCAGGGCCAGGCCGAAAAAACCGGCCACGCCCAGCGTTTCCACATCAGCAGAAACATGTTCGATATGCCGCCTCAGCCGTTCAGAACGCACGTCGATACAGAAAGCCGCCTGCACTTGCGGCATGGTTTCCGGCTGCCTGTCTGGCAACTGCGCTGATCCCCCCTTAGCAAGCAGGAGGCGTGCTAGGCGACGCTGATAGGCAATTTCATAGGCACGTTGCCAGCACCACCTGGCAGTTGCATCGTCCACTGAGGCCAGCTCCGGGGGTTGCCAACGTCTACGCCAGGCATCCTGGTGAGCCGGATTGAGCCGGGAAACCCCTAACCATTCCCAGGCCAGCAGAATCGCTGTCAGCGCTTGAATACCGCCTGTCTTTTGAGCCTCGGGAGCATGCCAGCTTAACCCCTGACACCAAGAGGCCCAGCCGTTCACCCGCAGCAGCAGCGTGTGCACCAGGCTTTCCAGTCCCTCTGGGTCCAGCCCCAGCGCTTCAACCAACTGAGCGGTCGCGTGATCGATATCATCCGGCAGATTTTCAAGCGGTTCGCGTAAGATGCTCGGCCAGCGCCGATCAAAGCGTGTCAGCAACTTCCACTCGCTGAACAGTGAACCGCTATGGGGCGTCTGCCAGCGCTGTTGATGGCGGTCAAAGTAGCGCTGGCAGGTTTCTGCCACCTGATCAAACACCTGATCAGCCTCTATCGCTATCCCTTGATCTATCAGGGCAGCACGGCTTTCCGGCAATTCCCAGACATTCAGGTAACGCGGCTGGCACTGAGCAGTGTCATTCTGCTGCAACAACGCCAGCAGCGCTTCTTCACTGTAGCGCTTGCCACTTTCATTAATCGCATGATGAAGGTCAATATGCTGGATACGTCCCTGCTTCCAGGCATCACGATAAAAGGCGGTGGGCATTGTCAGGCTGACACCTGCACGCTGAGTAAGCTGGTGCTCAGCCTGCTCAATGGGTAGCTGCTTCATCCCCCACCATGGATTAACGGCAATCCACTGATCCAGCGGCCATACTGGTGCTACCTTGCTGGCAGCCTGGTGCAGAGCCTGGCGATAGCGAGCAGATATTTCAGGTTCTACAGCTTGTTGCAGATTCGCTGTGGCGGCGTCCGAAGCCGGTACGTTCATGATGACTCTCCTTCAGCATAAGAGGGGGAAAGTGATGGCGTCACTACCTGCAGAGACTGTGGCTTGAAACGCGCCAACCAACGCTGCAACACCACATCGATATACAGGCCATAGCTGAAGTGCAGCCGCCAGCGGATGACCCAGGGATGATCTTCGCGGAAGGTGATGACACTGGCCAGACTCACCAGCAAGGCCAGAACCAGGCCGCCGAGTATTCCCGTCAGCGGATCAAAAGCAGCGACCGGCTCTACCAACGCGGGCGCCAGCAGGCTATGCAACAACGCATACAGAGGTACCAGCGCTACCGCCATCAGGCACAGCTTCATGCGCTGGACAAAGCCCAACCCAGCAGGCACGCCTAACAGGGACGCCCCTACGGCAATGACCAGCAGCGCCCCCAATACCGGGTGATGACTGACCAGACCGGGCCAGACCAGCAATATCCCAGCAGCCAGGCTCCCACTACCAGCCACCATCAGCCAGCGCTGCCTGAAGTTAGCCAGCGCCAGGCGAGGACTGCTTGATGCTTTGACAGTGCGCCCGCTGGCCAGAAAGGAATGTGCCTTGTACAGGGAATGCGCCAGCAGGTGCGCCAGCGCCAAGGTATAGGCGCCCAACCCGATTTCAAACAGCATGAACCCCATCTGCGCACAGGTGGACCAGGCCAAGGCATGCTTGACAGAGGTCTGGGTGAGCATGGTCAGGACAGCCACAATGGCGGTTATTCCCCCTACGACAACCAGAACCACATGGCCCAGACTGATACCGTCGAACAGGGGATAAAGTCGCAGCCAGATAAAGCCCCCCAGGTTGATCACCCCAGCGTGGAGAAGCGCCGACACTGGCGTGGGCGCTTCCATCACCTTCATTAACCAGCCATGTAGCGGCAACTGGGCGCATTTACAGAGCGCTGCCACAGCCAGTGCCAGCGATGCTGTTTCAAGCACCCAACCACTTTGCGCATTCTGCGCTGCCGCCAGCAGGACAGGCAGTTCAAAGCTGCCGTAGTGGTAATACAAAAGGCCAATCGCCACGATCAGAGCCACATCCCCCAGACGGCTGACCAGAAATTTCTGCCAGGCAGCTTGCTGGGCCTCACGACGCTCAGGGTACAGGGTCAACAGATGATGCAGCGCTACGCTGACACTCACCCAGGCAATCAGCATCACGATCAGATGATGGGTAAACACCAGCAGCATCACGCTGGCCAGCACCACCAGACACCAGGGCAGAAAACGCGCCTTGCCGCGGTCACCCTCCAGATAGCTTTCGGCAAAACGTAGCAGAATAACCCCAAGAAAGCTGATTAACAGCGCCATCCACACCGCCAACCCATCCGGGTAGAGGCCCAGTGGCGCAGCCGCCTGAGGCAAACCAGTTGCCAGCCCGAAGGCATCCAGTATCAGTAATATACCTATGATGGCACTGACGACAAACGCCGCAATAAACATTGACTGGCCCACCAGCCAATGGCGGCGGCTTTGCCGGGATGATCTGGCGCGTGCACTCCAACCGGCAAGCCCAAGCAGAGCCAGAGGCAGCAGCAACCAGGCAACCAGAGTGGCAAATATCGTCCCTTGAAGTAGCGTCGGCATTCGATGATTCCTCTCGTCGTGTCATGGCGTTACGGATTCTGGTTACTATGCCGAGCCAAACTTGTTATAAAAAATAGTTTATAAAGATGCTATTGTTCTTTTTATAAGAACAGACTGGAGAGGTTTATGCGCGATGAAGCTTAACTATCATCATCTGTATTATTTCTGGCAGGTCGCCAAATCCGGACATCTGACACGTACGGCTGAGGCCCTGCATGTGTCGCAGTCATCGCTTTCGCACCAGATTCGCCAGTTGGAAGAACGTCTTGGGCAGGCACTGTTTATACGTGAGGGTAGACGCCTGGAGCTTTCGGAAGCAGGCCGATTGGCGTTTGATTATGCTGATAATATTTTCCGCCGGGGGGAAGAGCTTACCGCGCTGTTTGCCGAAGGTGGGCATGCTCACCGTGAAGTCGTGCGGGTGGGAGCGGTTGCGACACTGTCACGTAATTTTCAGGAAGGGTTTCTGCGCCCGCTGCTGGAGCGTCATGACCTGGAACTCAGCCTGCATAGCAGCAGCCTGGATGATCTGCAGCGTCGACTGTCGGCTCATCAGCTGGATGTGGTGCTCGCCAACCAACCTGTCCAAGGTGACAAGCAACACCCCTGGCGTTCTCGGCGCCTGGCGCGGCAGTCAGTGAGCATGATAGGAGCAGCCCATCTGGCGCTGCGTTTTCCTGACAGTTTACGTCAGCACGGCCTGATTGTGCCAGGCCCTGAGAATGCCATGCGTCACGCCTTTGACCAGCTCTGCGAATATCATCGCCTGTCAGTCAATATTGTGGCCGAAGTGGACGATATGGCAATGATGCGCCTGCTCACTCGTGATACCCACCACATTGCGATTATGCCGCCGGTCGTTGTACGTGACGAGTTGAGTGCAGGAACGCTCAAGGACTTCGGCGCCCTGCCCGGAGTGTTCGAGGAATTTTACGCCATCACTATCCGCCGCCAGTTTGAATCCCCTAGCGTTCAGGCGCTGCTTAACCAGTCCGGCGACACCCTGTTGGCGGCTGTGCACCAGCCGTCTGAAACATCGTAAGATGCATGTCTTACAAAGCCCGTCTGTGAAAAGCGTTCTGCTGTTACTTCCTGAGCTTTCCCTGACGTTGAAGACTGGATAGTGGTGGTCGTAGAACGACGTCCATAAAAATTAACTATTAAGCCCCATGATTGTGCCTATAACCTATCGTCATGCCAATCCCCAATAATCCGACTGCTCTTTTGGTAAGCTGCATCTATGCTAGACATAATGGTGCCATGCAATGACAGGCCCCATTTCAGGATCTGTTGACGTTTCCTCACGGCAGCGACAATGAAACGTCGACAGATCCCTGAAGAACTCCTAACGTGCATGACCCGTTTTAAGCGACGGCTGGCCACTTTTACTGACGGATAACTTTTAACAATAAGGAGACAGCGTTTGGAGCTATTTCTCTATGCATTGGATAATGCAGGTCTTCTGCTGACACGCACAGTCGAGCATATCGCGCTTGTAGGTGTCGCCGTGGGCATTGCCACCCTGACCGGTGTGCCAATTGGCATCGCTATTACCAAAAATGAGCGGGTAGCTAAGGGGGTGCTTTATATGGCGTCAATTATTGTTACCATTCCTTCAATTGCTCTGTTTGGCATCATGATTCCGGTTTTGTCTCTCATCGGGCATGGCATAGGCTATGTGCCAGCGGTTATCGCGGTATTGCTTTATTCCCAACTACCGATTATTCGTAATACCTACACGGCAATAAATAATGTTAACCCCGCATTACGAGAAGCCGCTAGAGGCATTGGCATGAGCCCCAATCAGCGCCTGCGCCTAGTCGAAATTCCGCTTGCAGTACCCATTATTATGGCAGGGGTTCGTACCGCGGTTGTGCTTAATATCGGCGTAATGGCGATTGCTGCCTATATCGGCGCAGGCGGCCTTGGCACTTTTATTAGTCGCGGCATTTCCCAGTCTGATCCACGTCAGCTGATCGTTGGAGCAGTCGCCGTCAGTCTGCTGGCCATTATTGTTGACTACTCGTTGCTGTATTTGCAAAAGCGCCTGACCCCCAAAGGAATGAGCCGTGAGGCTGCAAAGAGCTAATATCTCTTTCCAGATATCATTTTTCATATAAGAGACACACACCACTATGATTAAACTGGATAACCTGACGAAGGTATTCGATACGCCAAAAGGCGCTGTGGTTGCTGCTGACAATATCAATATGGAAGTGCCGGAAGGGGAAATTTGTATCCTTTTAGGCCCCTCGGGCTGCGGCAAGACAACCACGCTCAAAATGATTAATCGGATCATCAAGCCAACGTCCGGTAAAGTGTTTATCAATGGAGACGACACCAACGGTCTCGATACACAAACACTGCGCCGCAACATTGGCTATGTAATCCAGCAGATCGGTCTGTTTCCTAACATGACAATTGAGGAAAATATCACCATTGTGCCGAAACTCTTAGGCTGGGATAAAGCCAAGTATAAGGCCAGGGCGCGTGAAATGATGGCGATGATTGCATTGGAACCAGATGCTTTTCTAAAGCGCTTCCCGAGTGAATTGTCTGGTGGACAGCAGCAACGTATTGGTGTGGCCCGCGCGCTTGCTGCCGATCCACCGGTAATGCTGATGGATGAACCCTTTGGAGCGATTGACCCAATTAACCGGGCAGTCATTCAAGATGAGTTTTTGAAGATGCAGCAAGAGCTCAACAAAACCATCATGTTTGTTAGCCATGACATTGATGAAGCAATTAAGATGGGGGATCGTGTAGCGGTTTTTCGTGAAGGGAAATTGGTGCAATATTCTACGCCCGATGACTTGCTGGCGGCGCCGAAAAACACATTTGTAGAATCGTTTCTCGGTGAAGACCGCGCGCTTAAGCGTTTGAATCTTGTTAAAGTGCGCGAGATTGTCACCAACGAAATCGCTACAGTCATGCCAAGCGATACGCTAGAGACAGCGATAGCAAA
Organism: Pseudomonadota bacterium; assembly: GCA_051748005.1. GTDB lineage: Bacteria > Pseudomonadota > Gammaproteobacteria > Pseudomonadales > Halomonadaceae > Vreelandella. The sequence goes on from JBNJGW010000081.1 coordinate 7,654, forward strand.
AATCAATGACTATGGCTATCTGAACGCGATTTTGATGGTTAATGAACGAAGCCAGCCCGTCGGCATTATCAACCGTTCTGTTGCCCGCACCACTAAAGGTTACTGTCGCGATCACTTCCAAGCCATTCCCGCCATTGTCGGCCTTGATGATGACTTACGCAAAGCAGCCTCATTAATGTTTGCCCACGACCAAACCTGGCTTCCCTGCGTGAATGAGGAAGGTACTGTATGCGGCCAGATTACCCAGCGCGCCATGACCAGCCACCTAGGCGCACGTTATCGCGCTCGTCAGGGGGATGACCGCAAGCCATCGCCAGCCATTAAGGAGTAACCATGCCTATTCGATCCATGAAGGGGGCGCTTAAGGTACTGGTGCTGGTGGCCATTTTTTTCGCCGGTGTATGGAGCCAATCTAACGGCGTCATTGATGAGTTTGTCTGGTATCTACCTGATGTGCAGTATTTGATGCTGCAGCATATCTGGCTCACGCTAATGTCGGGCAGTCTGGCGATTATCATTGCCATTCCGCTGGGCATTGTGCTGTCACGCCCAAAAATGTCGGGTGTGGCGGAGTCCCTCATGCAAGTGCTGAACGTAGGGACCACCATTCCCACTCTTGCCGTGTTGGCACTGTCGATGAGTTTTTTAGGCATTGGCACGGTACCTGCCGTTTTTGGGCTCTTTGTGGCTACGCTTCTGCCAATTACTCGTAATACTTACACGGGATTGAAGGGGGTAAATCCGGCGCTCAAGGAAGCGGCTGCAGGCATTGGTATGTCTCCCATGCAACGGCTTTTCAAAGTCGAACTGCCCAATGCGCTCTACGTGATTTTTGCAGGGATTCGCACGGCGTTAACAATTAACGTGGGCACGGTGCCCCTAGCGTTTCTGATTGGTGCAGGAGGGCTTGGAGAGCTGATTTTTACCGGCATTGATCTTTACGACCCAGTCATGATGCTTGCTGGTGCCATCCCGACAGCTCTGTTGGCCATCGTGGTGGATGCTCTTATCGCGTTAGTAGCGTTTCTGCTTGTCCCACGTGGGGTCAACCCAGCTAGGGTATAGCCCTTAAACACTATCAACATCTAAGCTTCACTAACAAAAGAAGGACCCAATTAATGAAAACATTAACTACAACACTGACAACCATGGTTTTAGCAGGCAGTGTCTCGCTCGCTAGCGCAAGCGAGATAAGCGTTGGCGGTAAAAACTTTACCGAACAGCAAATTCTTTCTACCATGACAACGCAATACCTTGATGGTTTGGGCTATGACGTTGATAGCCGTTCAGGCATGGGATCTGCCATTTTGCGCCAAGCCCAGGAAAACAGTCAGATTGATCTTTATTGGGAATATACCGGCACGTCGCTGATCAACTACAACAACGTTACCGAAAGCCTGAGCCCTGAAGAAACCTACCAACGGGTCAAGGAGCTCGACGCTGAGAAAGGCCTCACCTGGCTTGAGCCGTCGGATGCCAATAACACCTATGCTCTCGCTATGCGCGAAGCAGCCGCCGAAGAACGTGGCATCGAAACGCTTTCCGACCTGGCCGAAGCTGTGAATAATGGGGAGGGCCTGACCTTTGCGCTTAATGCCGAATTCTACGCCCGTGAAGATGGTTGGCGCCCGCTAATGGAAGCCTACGATTTTCGTGTGGGGCGTAGCGAAGTGAGCCGTATGGACTCTGGCCTGGTCTATCAAGCGTTGCGTGACGAGGAAGTTGACGTAGGCTTGGTCTTTGCCACCGATGGTCGTATCCCGGCATTTAACTTTTACGTGCTAGAAGACGATCAGGGCTTTTTCCCGGCTTACGCCCTCACCCCGGTAGTGCGTGAAGAAACCCTGGAAGCCAATCCTGAGCTTGCCGACCAGATGAATCGCCTGTCGGGTCTGCTGAATGACGACACCATGGCCGAGCTCAATGCTAGAGTTGATGTCGAACGCGAGACAATTGAAGACGTTGCGGAGAGTTTCCTCAAAGAAAATGGGCTGCTGTAACTAGGCACTTGTTCATGGCAATGGCAGAATGCCGTGCTATTACTTCGCAGCAAACTATATTGCCAAAGCCGCTCCTGTTCGTGAGCGGCTTTTCTTATGAAGTCGTTTACTCGAGAGCCGCTATGCATTATCAGGACAAGCTTCGCGTCGGTGCCGCGCAGATCAATACAACACTAGGTGAGTTGAACGCCAACATAGACCGCCATTTGACACTGATTGCCCAAGCGCAGCACTCAGGCGTGGAATTACTGGTATTCCCCGAGCTTTCGCTAACAGGCTACCGCTTGGCTAACAGGGTAATGCAGGTAGCAATGCCCTTGGAAGACCCACGCCTTAAAATGCTGGCCGATGCATGTGGCACCATGCAGGTGGTGGTAGGCTTTGTAGAAGAGGCAAGCCCCGGCGAGCACTATAACGCATTGGCTATCTTTCAGCATGGCAAGCTGGCAGCAGTGCATCGCAAGCTGAATCTGCCAACCTATGGCGGGCTGGAAGAAGGCAAGTGGTTTACTCATGGCAGCGAACTTACTCACACCGAAATCTGCCCTGGCTGGTCAGCCACGCAGCTAATCTGTGCTGATTTATGGAACCCCGCGCTTGTACACGCTGCTTTACTCGCTCGCCCTACGGTGCTCTGCGCGCCAATTAACTCAGCTAGCGGTATCGTCAGCGATGACTTTTCCAATGAAGAAAACTGGGCATTGAATACACGATTTTATGCCATGACTTACGGCACGCCCGTCATTATGGCAAACCGCTTTGGATCAGAAGGGGGAAGCCATTTTTGGGGTGGTTCACGCATTCTCGGTCCAAGCGGAGAAACGCTCGCGCAAGCTGACGACGAAGAGACATTGATAATGGCGGACCTTTCCCGCACCGCGATTGCTAAAGCGCGTTTTGAATTACCCACCCATCGCGATGCCGATACACCACTGGTCAGAGAGCTGATGGCAGGTTATCGCTAGCTATAGGCAATGCCCGC
>JBNJGW010000082.1:0-10565 GCA_051748005.1 Pseudomonadota bacterium
TTCAGTACTGTTTGCGCTGATTCTGCCGGCGACCATACCGCTTTGGCAGGTGGCGCTGGGTATCACCTTTGGTATTGTCATCGGTAAGGAAATCTTCGGGGGTACCGGAAAGAACTTCCTCAACCCCGCTTTGACCGGTCGTGCTTTCCTGTACTTTGCCTACCCGGCACAGATTTCAGGCGATGCTGTCTGGGTCGCGGCAGATGGTTATACCGGTGCTACAGCACTATCGATGGCTTTCCAGGACGGTATGTCTGCGCTGTCTTCCACATTCAGCTGGACAGATGCCTTTATTGGCTTTGTTCCGGGCTCAGTAGGTGAAGTATCAACGCTGGCTATCTTCATTGGCGCGGCAGTGCTGCTCTGGACGCGTATCGCCTCCTGGCGAATCATGCTGGGGGTTTTCCTTGGCATGGTGATAACCAGTACCCTGTTCAATCTGATCGGCTCAGAATCCAACCCCATGTTCGCCATGCCCTGGTACTGGCATCTGGTGATTGGTGGTTTTGCCTTCGGTATGGTGTTCATGGCGACAGATCCGGTATCCGCTTCCATGACCAATCAGGGGCGTCTGGTATTCGGTGCGCTGATTGGTGTGATGACCGTTCTGATCCGCGTTGTCAATCCAGCCTTCCCGGAAGGCATCATGTTGGCCATTCTGTTTGCTAACCTGTTTGCACCGCTGATCGACCACTTCTTTGTCCAGGCCAACATCAAGCGTCGCGAGAAGCGCGTGGGTACACCGGCCGAGGAGATTGCCTGATGGCTCAAGGTAACAACTCGATCAAGAAAATTCTGACTGTTGCACTTGCCCTGTGCGTCGTCTGTTCGATCATTGTATCGACAGCAGCCGTTGCACTGCGCCCAATGCAGCAGACGAATCAGGAACTTGATCGTAAATCCAACATTCTCAATGTGGCCAAGCTCTACGAGCCGGGCATGGACATTGAAGAGACTTTCCGCGACAAGATTACTGCTCGCGTGGTTGATCTGCGCTCGGGTGAATACACCGATCAGTTTGATCCGGATACCTTCAACCAGTTTGAAGCAGCGCGTGACCCTGCAACAGGACGTACACTTTCAGGCGACAAGGATATCGCCGGTCTGTCGCGGGTTGAAAACTTCGCTACCATCTATCTTGTCGGCGATGTCGACGACCCCGACCAGATTGTCCTGCCCATTCGTGGGCAGGGCCTGTGGGGAAGCATGATGGGCTTTTTGTCAGTGGAAGGTGATGGCAACACCATTGTCAGTATCACCTACTACGACCACAGTGAAACGCCTGGCCTGGGGGCCGAAGTCAATAACCCCCGTTGGCAGGCGCAGTGGGAAGGCAAGAAGATCTATGAAGAAGAGGGTGATCTTTCGCCGGAAATCCACCTGACCAAGGGTGGCGCGAGCTCCGAGTACGAAGTTGACGCTCTGTCAGGTGCAACCCTGACCAGCAACGGCGTGACCGACATGCTGCAGTTCTGGATGAGCCCTGAGGGCTTTGGTGAGTACCTGGCGAAATTCCGCAGTGGAATCACCCAGGAAGAAGCTCAACAAGCCGATGTCGAACTCGAATCGGAAGGAGCCTAAAACATGGCAGACGCTACGCCTAAAAGTGTCCTGACGGCACCGATCTTCAAGAACAACCCCATTGCACTGCAAATTCTGGGTATCTGTTCTGCGCTGGCCGTCACCACAAGCATGAGCGTTTCGTTGGTAATGACACTTGCCGTTATCTTCGTGACAGCTTTCTCTAACCTGTTTGTTTCATTGATTCGTAACCACATTCCTTCCTCGATCCGGATTATCGTTCAGATGACGATCATCGCGTCGCTGGTTATTGTGGTGGATCAGATCCTGAAAGCCTACGCCTATGAAATGTCCAAGCAGCTTTCGGTATTCGTTGGGTTGATTATCACCAACTGTATCGTTATGGGCCGTGCAGAAGGTTTTGCCATGTCCAATACACCGGGCATGTCTTTTCTTGATGGTATCGGTAACGGTATTGGCTATGGTTTCGTCCTAATGGTTGTCGGTTTCTTCCGCGAACTTCTTGGTTCTGGCAGCGTGTTTGGCGTCACCATTCTGGAGACTGTCCAGAACGGTGGCTGGTACGTGCCTAACGGCATGATGCTGCTGCCACCATCAGCCTTCTTTATTATTGGGCTCTTGATCTGGGTACTGCGTGCAGTCAACCCGGAGCAGGTAGAATCCAACGAGTTCAAGATGAAAGAAAACACCCAGCCGAAGGAGGCCGTGTAACATGGAACATTATCTGAGCCTTTTCGTTGCCTCGGTATTCGTTGAGAACCTTGCGCTGGCATTCTTCCTCGGCATGTGTACTTTCCTGGCCGTCTCCAAAAAGGTGTCATCAGCTTTCGGTCTGGGCATTGCGGTCATCGTTGTACTGACGATTTCTGTCCCGGTAAACAACCTCGTCTTCGGCTTTCTGCTGGCGGAGGGTGCCTTGTCCTGGACGGGGATCAGCGGTGCTGAAAATATTGACCTGTCCTTTCTGGGTCTGTTGAGCTATATCGGTGTTATTGCCGCCCTGGTTCAGATCCTGGAAATGTTCCTGGATAAGTATGTGCCGGCACTCTATAACGCTCTCGGCGTCTTCCTGCCGTTGATCACGGTTAACTGTGCGATTCTCGGCGGCGTGCTATTCATGGTGGAACGTAACTATAATTTCGGTGAATCCGTTATGTATGGTTTCGGTTCCGGTGTTGGCTGGGCGCTGGCGATTACCGCACTGGCAGGTATTCGTGAAAAGCTGAAGTACAGCGATGTGCCTGCAGGCTTGCAGGGCCTGGGTATCACCTTTATCACTGTGGGCCTGATGTCACTGGGCTTTATGTCTTTCTCCGGCATTCAGCTTTAATGAGAGATGGTTTTTCCGGCAGAGTCTCAAGGCGCTGCCGGTTCACTGAAAACCCTCAGCAATAGGAAACCGACATGGTTGATACAACAGTCATCTTGCTCGGTGTCGTCATGTTTACCATCATCGTCATCAGTTTGACGGCGATTATTCTGGCGGCCCGCAGTAAGCTAGTAAGTAGCGGGGATGTAACCATTGAAGTGAATGGTGATCCTGAACATACCCTGTCTACCCAGGCCGGTGGCAAGCTTCTGAACACGCTGGCAGCCAACGGCATCTTCCTTTCATCCGCCTGTGGCGGCGGTGGCTCCTGTGCGCAGTGCAAGTGTCGTGTAGAAGAAGGCGGCGGCTCTATTCTGCCGACCGAGGAATCTCACTTCACCATGCGTGAGAAAAAGGAAGGCTGGCGTCTTTCCTGTCAGGTGCCTGTTAAGCAGGACATGAAAGTCGAAGTGCCGGAAGAGGTCTTTGGCGTCAAGAAGTGGGAAACCGAAGTGACCGCCAATCCCAACGTGGCGACCTTTATCAAGGAACTGAACCTTAAGCTGCCGGAAGGTGAGGAAGTCGCTTTCCGTGCCGGTGGCTATGTGCAGCTGGTCGCGCCGCCATATGATATCAAGTTCTCCGATTTTGATATCGAAGAAGAATATCGTGGCGATTGGGAAAAGTTTGGTCTGTTCGACATTTCCCACAAGAACGACGAAGAAATCATTCGTGCCTATTCGATGGCGAACTATCCGGATGAGAAAGGCTTGCTCAAGTTCAACATCCGGATCGCGACACCGCCTCCCGGCACCAACCATCCGCCTGGCCTGATGTCTACCTATGTGTTCAGTCTGAAACCGGGCGACAAGGTAACCGTCATGGGTCCCTTTGGCGAGTTCTTCGCCAGGGACACCGATGCTGAAATGGTGTTTATTGGTGGTGGTGCAGGTATGGCACCGATGCGTAGCCATATCTTTGATCAGCTCAAGCGTCTGAAGTCAAGCCGCAAGATCTCGTTCTGGTACGGTGCGCGCTCCTGGCGTGAAACCTTCTACAACGAAGAGTATGACAAGCTGGCCGAAGAGTTCCCCAACTTTGAGTGGCACCTGGCACTGTCCGATCCCCAGCCGGAAGACAACTGGGATGGTCCGACCGGCTTTATTCACAATGTTCTGTATGAGAACTATCTGAAGGACCACCCGGCGCCTGAAGATTGTGAGTATTATATGTGCGGGCCGCCGATGATGAACGCCTCCTGCATCAAGCTTCTGCTTGATCTGGGTGTGGAGCCTGAAAATATCCTGCTGGATGACTTTGGCGGATAATATCGACTCCTAGCGGTACAGCGGGGCTAGCCAATCGGCTGGCCCCGTTTTTGTATGAGGCCATGATTGGTCGAAGAGGGCACTATCAGCGTATAATACTGTCATTCAGGGTAGGGATGGCGTGGCGCCACTGTTTGTTGTTGTGTTGGCTGCCACGTACTAGCACTCACTGTTAAATGAGGTGTTCAACAATGGCAATCTGGTTACTGGTATTTGGTTTCATGCTGCTGGTAATGGGCGCTATGGCGGTCGGAGTCATTCTTGGCCGCAAGCCTATCGCAGGCTCATGTGGTGGTCTCAACCAGATCGGAATGAAAAACGGCTGTGATATCTGTGGTGGCAAGGACGAAGTGTGCGAAGAAGAAAATCGCAAACGCCGTGGCGTTTCTGTACGCCGCACCAGCGATGAAAGCCGCGGTGCTGACCTTGGCTACGACGCAACGCGTCGTTAATATAGGGCTATGAAAGTTAATGCAGTCGGTACGTCCAGGCAGATTCTGCCAACAGGCCACGGCCACCGGCCAGGGTAAAGGCAAGGTCATGTAATCCTGGCCAAAGTGGCACAGGTGATGCGCCTTTAACTGCCAGATCCAGGCGCTGGGCCATCAGCAGCAGTTTGTGCAGACGTTTCATGGTTAAGCGCTGAATGGCTTGCTGGTAGGCAGGTCGACGTTTATCAAAAATCATCGGCTTCTGTGCCTTGCAGGCATGTTCAAAGCTCTGCCCCTGATCAATGTGCTGATGAATGGATAGCAGGGTTCGCAGTTCACGGCTTAGCGCCCAAAGCACAATGGGCGCCTCGATACCCTCACTGCGCAAGCCGTGAACAATGCGTGAAACCCTGGAAGGTTCACCTTTCAGGCAGGCATCGGCCAGGTTGAAGACATCAAAACGTGAATTATCTTCCACTCCCTGCGCGATGGCGTTTGCACTGACGCGTGCATTCGGGGGGAGCATCAGGGCAAGCTTCTGCAATTCCTGATCAGCTGCCAGCAGGTTGCCTTCGGTACGTTCGCCCAATAAGCGGGCTGCGTCCATATCCAACTGTAAACCATGTAAACCAGCGCGATCACGCAGCCAATAGCCCAGGCGTGATGCATCGACCGGCCAGACGGGTACAAAAATGCCGTGTTTATCCAGCGCCTTAAACCAGGCGCTTTTTTGCTGCTTGGCATCCAGTTTGCCCATGCTGAGCAGCAGAACATCGTCGCTGCCGTCCATCTGTTCAGCATAATGCGCTAGCATCTTGCTGCCTTCCTGCCCCAGTTTCTGGTTGCCAAGGCGCACATCAATCAGCTTGCGAGAGGCAAAAAGGGAAAGGTTGCCGGCAACATCCAGCAAACGCCCCCAGGCAAAGTTGGGTTCAACGTCAATTACTTCTCTCTCTTCAACTCCTGCCTGCCGGGCAGCGGCGCGTACGGCATCGCAGGCATCGCGATGCTGAAGGGGTTCATCCCCGGCGACGATCACGACCTTGGGAAGGCGCTTTTCAAGGGCGGCTGGCAACTTGTCAGCAAATACCTTCACTCGAATGCCTCCAGGGCACTGATGCGTTCGACAACACGCTGTGCCAGGCGTCTGGATAGCGTTAAACGCGTTTCTTCAATCAGGCTTTCACGGTTCAGCAGATCATCATCATTAAGGCGCTGGCGGCTGATAACGCTGAGGGTCTGGTTGTTCAGTGCATAGCCGCCGTTTGAACGCTCTTGTACGGAGACGTCGATATCCAGGGTAAACTCATGCTCCTGGCTGCCTGAATCCTCACCGCCCAGGCGCCGCTGTTCAAGCGTTGGCGATGACAGGGTCAGTCGCCAGGGCGCCTCTTCGTCAATACCATTGCCAAGGCTGTTGAGCTCCACACTCAGGTTGCGTGCTACCAGGCTACGGGTATCGCCTTCCAGGGCCATTGGGGGAATGTTGCGCTGGCGCTGGGTGCCTCTCAGCTGAAAGCCACAGCCACCGAGCATGGCAGCCGAAGCTACCATGCCTGTCATCAGGGTAAGTCGCAAAAAATGACGACGCGTCATCCGCTCACCACTATGTTGATCAGCTTGCCAGGCACGACGATGACTTTACGCACTGTCTTGCCGTCAATATGCCGCTGGACATTGTCATCGGCCATGGCCAGTGCTTCCACTGTGGCCTTGTCAGCATCGGCATCGGCTTCAAGCCGGGCGCGCAGCTTGCCGTTGACCTGTACCACCAGCTCAATGGTGTCACGGGTCAGGGCCTGTTCGTCCACCTGCGGCCAGCGAGCGTCAATCACAGGCTCGGCGTGACCCAGCTGCTCCCACAGGATATGGCTGACGTGGGGCACGATGGGGGCCAATAGCAGAACGCTGGCTTCCACGGCTTCCCGGGCTACGGCCAAGCCTTGTGGGCTGGTATCTTCGAACTTGGCCAGGGTGTTGGAAAGCTCCATCACCGCGGCAATGGCAGTATTGAAGGTGATACGACGACCGATGTCATCGCTGGCCTTCTTGATGGTTTCATGGGTCTTGCGCCGCATGGCCTTCTGGCCATCGTTCAGGCTGGCAGCCTCCAAAGCAGGCGGCTGGCCAGCTCCCAGATGTTCCTGCACCTGACGCCACAGGCGCTTGATAAAGCGATGCGCGCCTTCCACGCCGGATTCTGACCATTCCAGCGACTGCTCCGGCGGGGCGGCAAACATCATGAACAGGCGCACGGTATCAGCGCCGAACTTGTCAATCATCGATTGCGGGTCAACGCCGTTGTTCTTGGACTTGGACATCTTCTCGATGCCGCCCATCTCGACCGGCTGACCATCGCTGACCAGCAGGGCGCTGACCGGGCGACCTTTGTCATCGCGTTTGACCTCGACATCCGCCGGGTTGAACCACTGCTTACCGCCGTTGGAGGTCGTGCGGTAATAGGTTTCAGCAATCACCATGCCCTGGGTGAGCAGGCGCTGGAAGGGCTCGCTGGCCTCGACCAGACCGAAATCGCGCATCAGCTTGGTGAAAAAACGTGCATACAGCAGGTGTAGAATGGCGTGCTCGATGCCGCCCACATAGAGATCAACCGGCAGCCAATAGTTGACCCTGTCGTCGAGCATGGCTTCATGGTTATCCGCACAGCAGAAGCGCGCAAAATACCAGGATGATTCCATAAATGTATCAAAGGTATCGGTTTCGCGCAGCCAGCCGTCGCCCAGCTCGGAGAACTCGGGCATTTTCTTCAACGGCGAGCCGGAGGCATCGACGGTGACTTCCATCGGCAGCTCGACCGGTAATTCCTCGTCAGTGAGCGGTACAGTTTCACCGGCGGGGCCGTACTTCACCGGAATCGGCGCGCCCCAGTAGCGCTGGCGCGCAACGCCCCAGTCGCGCAGGCGATAGTTGGTTTTGACCTCGCCACGGCCCAGCTCCGCCAGCCTTTCGGCAATGGCTTTGAAGGCCGCGTCAAAATCCAGGCCATCGAACTCGCCGGAATTGATCAGTGTACCGTTTGCTGTGTAGGCCCCTTCAGAAAGGTCAGGGGTGCTGCCATCTTCAGCGGCAATCACCGGCAGAAGCTCAATGGCGTACTTGGTGGCAAATTCCCAGTCGCGCTGGTCATGGGCAGGCACCGCCATCACCGCGCCAGTACCGAACTCCATCAGTACGAAGTTGGCCACATAGACGGGCACCTTCTTGCCAGTCAGTGGATGAATGGCGACATGCCCGGTAGGCAGGCCTTTCTTTTCGCGCTTGGCCATTTCGGCTTCAGAGGTACCGCCCTTGGCACATTCCTCGCGGAAGTTGGCAATCTCGGCACTGGTTTCAGCCGCCTGTTTGGCCAGCGGGTGGTCGGCGGCCACCGCCATGTAGCTCACCCCCATCAGGGTGTCCGGGCGGGTGGTGTAGACCGACAGCGGCTCGGCAGGCTGACCCGCTGCGGTTTCGATATCAAAGCTCAGTTCGACGCCATGGGATTTACCAATCCAGTTGCGCTGCATGGTCTTGACCTGCTCTGGCCAGTCAATATGGTCAAGATCTGCCAGCAGCTCATCGGCGTAATCGGTGATCTTCAGAAACCACAAGGGGATTTCCTTACGCTCGACCAGGGCGCCAGAACGCCAGCCACGGCCCTCGATCACCTGCTCATTGGCCAGTACGGTCTGGTCGACCGGATCCCAGTTGACCGTCGACATCTTTTTGTATACCAGACCCTTGTCTACCAGCCGGGTAAAAAACCACTGCTCCCAGCGGTAATAGCTGGTATCACAGGTGGCAAATTCGCGGCCCCAGTCATAGGCGAACCCCAGCGCTTTCAGCTGGTTACGCATATAGTCAATGTTCTGGTAGGTCCACTTGGCGGGCGGCACCTGATTCTGGATTGCCGCGTTCTCGGCCGGCATGCCAAACGCATCCCACCCCATCGGCTGCATGACGTTTTTGCCCTGCATGCGCTGGAAGCGCGAGACCACATCGCCGATGGTGTAGTTACGCACATGGCCCATATGCAGTTTGCCGCTGGGGTAGGGGAACATCGAGAGGCAGTAGAACTTCTCTTTTGAAGCATCCTCTACGGCTTTGAAGCACTGGTTCTTGTCCCAATACTGCTGTACCTGGTGTTCGAGTTCACGTGGGCTGTAATGTGCGTCCATCGGTTTGTTCAATGCCTTGGCGTGGGCGCCCGTAAAAATCGGGCAGGGTGAATGATGAAAATCCAATGTATGTTGTCGCATCTGATTGTATCCTATGCGAGAGGAACCTTGAACGGTAACCCAACATCCGCGCAACGTGAGTAAGGGGAGTTATATGCAACAGCAACAAGACAAACGCCTGCGCGAAGGCTATGAACGCCTGCTGGAGAGATTGCAGGAAGGCGCTAACGAGCTGACCTGGGATGCACTTCAGAAGGATCTTGATGACGCGGTTGAATTTGAAAGCGAGCTGGAAGAATTCACCAAGGATGAGCTGGCGTTGCTGCGCGCCTGGGTAGAGCGCGACCTGAAAGACATGCGCTTTTTCCTGGCGGATACCGGCAAGCAGGTTGCCCAGTGGCTGGATATTGATATCGATGCGCTATCGCGCCGGGTAGCGGAATCGCTGCTCTCGATTGCTGACCGCAGCGTGGTCGAGCGCGAACGCTTTGAAGATGATCTGGAAGCGGCCCGTGCCGACTACTGTGAAGGCGAGATGGCCGCCCCTGGCAAGATGGCCTGCGTACACTGTGACGCCGTTGTCACCCTGGAGGAAGTCGCCCGCCTTGAGCCTTGCCACCAGTGTGGCCACCGTTACTTCTACCGCCTGTCGCAAGCGTCCTAGCCTTTAGTCTTGCGATGAAGCCGGTACGACGGCTTATCGCTGAGTTACCCTTAGAGCAGCAATTACGCCTGGTACTCCTCGGAGGCCAGGCGATTGCGTTCTTTTTCTGGAAGGTTGAAAGACATCGCTTGCCGCTTGGCTGACGGTCAGTTTTAAGGTTGGTTTTCTTTAGAAATGTGATCTATGATTCTATTAATTTAGAAAAATCTTTTATGCTTGTCATGCCTTTTTGGCACGATATGGTCTCCTTCAAACGGTACACAGGTTAGAGGCGGCATGGGGATGCACAGAGAATTTTTTGCTATTACCCATAGGTGTCTTGGCTACTAACAGAAAACGGGAAGGCAAAATTATGGCTGATGAAAATAAATTTCCACAATTTTTTATTTTTTTCCGCGTTTTAAAGGCCATCAGCCTTCTTATGCTTGTAGGAGCCACAGGGTGTACACATGATGGTTTAATCCATCCGAGCGTGATGGATGTCGCTGCAGGCGTTGCATCAGTAAAAAATCCGGATTTTAATCTAGAGGAGTTTAATAGATCTTTGGACCGATATTACGGGAGGTCTGGGTCAGGGTCGCAACAGGCCAGCTTGAGCAGTGCCGTCAGCCAGCAAGGCGGGAAAGTGCCAATTACTTTTGTTACAAAGCAATGCATATCAATCAGACAAGCAAAGCAAGGTCCTGGTGTTTTCAAACAAGCCCGTGAGTTTGTTAACAAATGCAGCTTTCCAGTCCTTGTTGCTTACTGCTTTAAGGAATTGGGTCCACACCATTTTTCAGGCTGTAAAAGCTATAGCCTCACACACATGGTGAGGAATGGTTACTACTACCCTTATGGCCACAAGGTCCACCCTAAAGGCATTTCAACATCCGACTGGAATTATGCCACAGCAAATATTAAGGCAAGTTCGGTTACAGGAATTGCTGATCCATTGGTCAGCCTGTTTCACAATAATCATGGAAGTATGAAGTATGTAGCATTTCGTTGTCCCGCTGAACGCGTTGACCATAAAGGTTTCTGTGGAGGATAGAAAATACAGATTATGCAGCTGCTTCATCAAATTTTGTTGCGTTTTTATGTCATTTTTACCCTGGCAGCATAGCTGGAAAT
>JBNJGW010000083.1:0-10425 GCA_051748005.1 Pseudomonadota bacterium
CCATCGCCAAGGCGTACATCTATGTTTTCCAACACCAGTTCGCGCAGTTCAACTGGGAAAGGCAGGCGAATTTCTTCCAGCGGCGCCGAGTCCTGCGGTTCCTTGCCAGGTGTATCATCGCCAGACGACAGGCGCACATCAGCATCAACCAGTCTCAGCGTGTCAATACACAAACGGCCGGAAAGCACGCAGTCCTCTGCCCAGGCCAGTTCAAATTTGCCCAGTGAAATGGAAACACCTGCCATATCCAGGCCAAAACCTTCCAGTGAGAGGTGTTCAAGCAGGCTACCCTGATGCTCTTCCAGCTGAACCCAGTTGCGCTGTTCTGCCTGATCCAGAAGCACGCTGGTTCCCCAGGGCGACAGTGCCCAGCCGAGAATCACCAATACCAGTGAAATCAGCCAGATGGGCAGCAGAATGATCAGGCGAAGCAGGCTCCAGAACAACAGCCACAGGCGTTTACGGGCTGAGAAGTAATGCCGTTTGGCCGCGGTTTGATTATCTTGGGACACAGGCAACTCCTAGAACTCGGGCCCGATAGAGAAATGCAATCGCCAGTCGTCTTCGTGATCAAAGGGATGGGCGACATCAAGGCGAATGGGTCCGACCGGTGAAACCCAGCGCACACCCAGCCCTGCGCCGGTCTTAAGGCTGTCGGGCCCCCAGTTGTCGAAAGCATCGCCGGTATCGACAAATGACGCTGCCCACCAGTTGCCTGACACTCGGCGCTGGTATTCAAGGCTTGCCGTCAGCCGCTGTTGGCCGCCGCGCAGGCGCCCTTCAGTATTACGCGGCGAAAGGCTTTCATAGGAGTAACCGCGCACGCTACGATCACCCCCGGCAAAGAAGCGCAAGGAGGGGGGAATACGGTCGAAGTCGTCCGTTTCAATGGCACCTATACCCAAACCACCGACAAAGCGGTTGTCGTTACCAATCATGCGGATCCATTGGGTATCACCGTTGACCCGCAGGAAGCGGGCATCAGACCCCCAGAATGTATCTGAGTACTCAACCGACAGTTTCTGACGGTCGCCCCAGACGGGGAAGCGCTGCTCACGGGTGCGGATACGCGTCCATTGAACACCGGGATAAAGTAACCAGACCTTGTCTGATTCCCCACCTTGGGTGAAATCTTCGTAAGTGGTGCGTACATAGACAGATTGCTCCCAGTCGTTATCGAATTTCCAGCGTCTGGCAATCTGCAGCGACCCTTCCAACGCTCGTGTATCATTATCGTCTTGATGCTTGATACCGTATTGCAGCTGATAGCTGTCTTTGAGGGGGTCATCCAGAGGAATGGTGTACTCACCGGAGAAACGCTGTTCAGGTGCCGAAATGTACAGATCATGATCAAGGCTATGACCAAAGCGGTTGACCCAGGGCTGCTGCCAGGAAAAGCTCATCCGCGGCCCAACGTCAGTCGCAAACCCGACCCCTACCTCGAACTGGTGGCGATCAGCAGGCTCAACGCTGATATCGATTGGCATCGAGACGTTGTCTGAAGGGCTAACGTTCAGGGCACTGCGCATGGCATCCAGGCTGATATTTTCAATCAACGGTTTACTGTCAGCAATTTCCTGTCCGGTTGCTTCCTGCCACCACATGGAAGCGGATTCTTCGGTCGATGTCACTGTCATCAGTTCTGCAGGATCAGCTAAGCGTGGCCGAACTGAGACTGCCTTGAACCAGCCGGTTTCTGACAGGCGTTGATTGTATTCAGCGATCGATTCAGCCAGGTAAGGAGCGTCCAGTTCAAAGGGTCGCATTTTTTCAAGGCGCTCCGGCTCTATATGGCTTCCCTTTATATTGATATCACCAAAGCGGTAGCGACGCCCGCCATCGAAGTCCATATAAAGTCGCGCACTGTTCAGGTAAGGCCTGACTTCCATACGCCTATCAGCGAACTGCCAGTTGAAGTAGCCACGTTCCAGAGCCAGGGTCGACAGCCGGTTGCGCAGGCTGTCCCATGGGCTATGGCGCAGCACATCGCCCTGTTCAAGAGGGAAATCCTCAACGGCCCTGACAAAAGGGGGGTCACTGCTGGCGTCGCCATTAAGCTTGATGGATAAAACTTCAACCGTCACCGGTTGGCCTGGTTCCACACTTATGCTGACGCCACTTTTATCATCTTCCAGCGACAGGCTGATGTCAGGCTCGTAATACCCGAACGGCCGCATGGCCTCTGCCACACGTCGACGAATTTCGCCTTCCAGGCGCGCCTGGGTAAACTCACTCGCCTTGAGCGCTTTGATATAGGCACTGATGTTGTCGCTGACCTCTTCTTCAACCCCTTCGACGTTAACATCAAACGCCAGTACTGTAGGTGAGAGACACATCAGAGATAACACACTGCCAGTCAGTAATCGCTTGATTGCCTTTCCTCGGCAATTTTTATCCATGGATTCGTTTCCTTGCTAAATGGCCTGACCGATTATCATCTGAGCATTTCCAACTGAGCGCTGAAGGCCAATTGCGCTTGCCTGATCTGACGTAGATTGCTTTCCAGGGCATTCAGTTCCTCTTGCCAGTTCTGTTGTGCAACAGCAATCTGCTCTGTCATCTCAGCATGGCTGACTGTATCAGCACTGTTGCCAGCGATGACTTCATCAACGCTGCCATCTAGATCCTGTATACGATCGTGCAATGCTTGCTGTTCTGCCCTCAGCGCCTCCATGTCTTCCAGAACCTCCGTTTCCTGACGTTCAAGCTGTGTGATCAGGCGGGCTATTTCATCTGTCAGCTCACGTCGGGCCTGAGTGCTGGCCTGCTCAAGTGTTTCAAGGGAAGCGCCAAGCTCTGACAGTTGACGGTCACGTTCGGCAGCCGCTTGCTGTTGGGAGCTGATCTGTTCCATCAGTTCATCCAGGGTATCTGCCGATACGGTATCTTCGCTGGCAGGTATCAAACTGAACAGCTCGCGGCGCGTATCGTTAAAGGCCATGCCCAGCTGATCCTGCTCCTGAAACAGGGTGCCCATCTGAGCCTGCAATAGCGTAATGGCTTCCTCTATCTGAGTATCACCAGAATCCAGCCGAGCATGCATATTGGAGACCTCACCGCTAAGTCCACTGACTTCATCCAGCAAGCGCTCGCGTTCATACCAGAGTGCGGCGGCAGCGGCGGCGAGCAGCCCTGATATGACCATCAGGACCAGCCAGATTGGCCAGATGGCAGGGCCCTTCCGGTAGCGCAGATGCTGTGCACTGACGCTTTGCTCAACATCAGGGACAATACGTCTTGACGCAGCGGATTCAGACATGGGTTCTCCTCAATGAGCGGTGATGTCGGCGCGACGACCGATACCTCTATAGTCCAGGCCGCAGCTTGCCACAAATGCCGGATCATAGATGTTACGTCCGTCCAGTATCAGCCTGGCATTGAGCAGATCGCGTAGTTTCTGCCAGTCAGGATTCCAGTAGGCTTTCCACTCGGTAACCAGCATCAGGGCATCTGCCTGTTCACAGGCGAGGTAAGGGTCATCCTCAAAGGTGGTCAGGTCGTCACGTTTACCAACGGCTTCCAGCAAAGCTGGAATGGCCGCCGGGTCGTGCAGCTGCACCTTCACACCCTGCGCCCATAGTGACTCGAGCAGGGTCAGTACCGGTGCCTGGTCAATGCGTGCTGTGCCTGGCTTGAAAGCTGCGCCCCAGATGGCGATGGTCTTGCCCTGCAGGTTGCCATCGAAATGTGCCCAGAGCTTGCGAAACAGGGTTTCTTTTTTGCTTTCGTTGATATCCATAACCTGCTCCAACAGAGCCGACGCCCGGCCGCTGGAAAACTGGACATCTGCCAGGCGCATCAGATCGCGTGAAAAATTGGGGCCACCAAAACCGCACCCTGGGTAAAGGTATTCAAAGCCGATACGCGTATCAGCGCCCATGCCCTGGCGTACATACTCAACATCCACACCCAGTGTATCTGCCAGCCCGGCAATTTCATTCATGAAGCTGATTCGTGTTGCCAGCATACCGTTAATGGCCAGTTTGGTAAGTTCAGCGGCACGGCGGGGCATGCTCTGAAAGATCTCACTGCGACGGTTAAACGCCCGCAGTAATTCCCTGACCAGGCGTTCGCTTTCCGCATCGTCACAGCCAAGCAGCCAGCGGGTTGGTCGTGTAAATGTCAGCCAAGCGCGTCCCTCTTCCAACATATCCGGCAGTGCAACACTTAGCTGGCTTTCTTTTAAAAGCCCTTGAAGTCGCTCAGTTTCTCCGACTGGAAAAGTCGAGTTATTGATCAACAGCAGGCCAGTAGGCGCCTTGGCAGAAGCACGCATCATCAGCCTGGCCGCATCACTGCGCTGTTCGGGGGATAACGCCAGCCAGATGACATCTGCCTGGGAGATGGCGTCTCCCTGGTGTTCGATTGTCAAGGTGCCTTCTGCCCTGCTCTCCTGCAACTGTTTAAGCAGGTGCGGTTCGCGGTACATCCATCCTGCCCTCTCGAGCTTTTCCCAGGGCTCGGATTCATGAGCAAGCCAATGAACATGATGACCAACCCAGGAAAGCGCGGCAGCCGCTGTTACTGCACTCAGTTCACTACCGTAGATAAATATCCGCATCGCTCAGGACTCCCGGCTATAACGGGTCATCTCTGTGGCGATTGCCTTGGAAGCGGGTAGACAACCATGGCCAACGTCTGCTTCGGGAAGTACAGCCTTACGAATCATACAAAGGTCCTTTTCATGCGTTACGACCCAGGAATGGTTAGAATGAATATCATACACGACACATCCAAACACACCCACACGGGTTCATACTCGTCTAGCGACGCAGGGAGCTAAAAATGCAAGCAATACCTCAGGATAGCACTGCACAGGGTTCTCAGGACAACGTTGATCCAGCCGAAGTGGCAAAATTTGAAGCCCTGGCCAGCCGCTGGTGGGACAAGACCGGTGAGTTCAAACCGTTGCATGATATAAATCCGTTGCGTCTGGACTTTATTGATGCGCGTGCCGGACTGGTTGGGAAACGCGTGCTTGATGTTGGCTGTGGCGGCGGAATCCTCAGCCAGTCCATGGCTCACCGCGGTGCCGAAGTCACTGGCATTGATATGGGAGAGGCCCCACTGAACGTAGCGCGTCTGCATGCTGAAGAAAACGGCGTTGAGATCGGTTATCAGCTGTGCGCAGTCGAAGATTTTGCCAGTCAGCACCCAGGAGAGTTCGATGTAGTAACCTGCATGGAAATGCTCGAACATGTGCCAGACCCAGCTTCAGTGGTAGCTGCGTGCAGCCAGCTGGTACGCCCGGGGGGGCACGTTTTCTTCTCTACCCTTAACCGTACTCCCAAGTCCTATGCCTTTGCCATCGTAGGCGCCGAGTACCTCCTCCACCTGCTTCCGCGTGGCACCCATCAGCATGCCAAGTTTATTCGTCCTTCGGAAATGGCGACCTGGTGCCGAGCCAATCGACTAGAGGTCAGTGAGCAAACCGGCTTGACCTATAACCCGCTGCTGAAACGTTATCGGCTTGACCCGCATGACGTATCGGTCAATTACATGATGCATTGCCGTCGAGGTGACGACGCATGACGCCCAAAGCCATTCTGTTTGACCTGGACGGTACTCTGGTAGATACCGCCCCTGACCTGGCAAATGCGACTAACCGACTGCGCGAGTATCATGGCTTGCCAGCCTTGCCTTTTGCGACTATTCGCAAAGAAGTCTCCAACGGCGGCAGCGCCTTGGTCACCCTGGCCCTTGGACTGAACACCAGTGCGCCTGAGCATGGTTTGGCAAGACAATGGTTACTGGATGCCTACGAACAGGCTGTGGCCACTCACAGCCGCGTTTTTTCGCCATTGGATGAATGGCTTCATCAATGGGAAACACTGAAGAAACCCTGGGGCATTGTGACCAACAAGCCACGCCGCTATACGGAACCTTTATTAAAGGCCTTGGCCCTGCACCCGGGTGCCCTACTCTGTGCAGATGACCTGGCGGTCAAGAAACCCGCCCCGGAGCCTTTATGGGAGGCCGCTCGACAGTTGGGTGTTGCGCCTGAAGATTGCTGGTATGTTGGCGATCACCTGCGTGATATGGAAGCTGCCAAAGCGGCAAGCATGCATGCTATTGCGGTTGGCTACGGTTATATTGCCGAACAGGATGACTATCGCACATGGCCGGCAGACCTTTGGTTTGCTGACTGCGCTGCCCTGGTCAGGGCCTTGCCGAAGCCATCCTGATTTCTTTCATGAAGCCGTCATTTCAGGTACTAGCCGCGCGGCGGTTGGGCATCCCATTTTTCTCCACTGATGCCTGCGCTATCAGGGCCCATCAACCACAGGTAGGTAGGCATGATTTCCTCTGGCGTACGCAGCGTCTCCGGATCCTCACCCGGATAGGCAGTACGCCGCATCTGAGTCAGTGTTGCCCCCGGGTTAAGGGTATTTACACGCACGTTAGGCTGGTTCTCAAGCTCATCAGCGAGCACTTCCATAAAGCCTTCGGTGGCAAACTTGGAGACAGAATAGGCGCCCCAATAAGCACGTCCTTTGCGACCGACGCTCGACGAGGTAAAGATGATGGAGGCATCCTCAGATGCTTCCGTCAGGGGCAAGAGTGCTTGGGTCATCCAGATGGGGCCATTGATATTAACCTGCATGACCTGCGCCCATAGCTCAGGGTTATATTGCTCAAACGGGGTGATGCGCCCCAGTAAGCCTGCGTTGTGTAAGATGCCATCCAGGCGCCCGAACTCTGTGTCCAGCGTCTGCGCCATGTCCTGATAGTCCTTGAGCGTGGCGCCCTCAAAATTAAGCGGAAAGATAGCCGGCTGCGGGCCACCTGCCGCTTCAATTTCATCGTAAACCTTTTCCAGTTTAGCGATGGTTCTGCCCAGCAAGATGACGGTGGCACCATGGCGAGCATAGGCAAGAGCGGCTGCTCGGCCGATACCGTCACCGGCACCGGTAACCAGAATAATACGATTTGCCAGAAGATCAGCAGGCGCTTGGTAGTCAATCTTGCAGCTCATGGCATTTCCTTTAAATGAATAGATAGACGACGTTATTGAAATGAGCTTATCGGAACGGCTTTACTCGGGCGTCTGGCGCAGGAAATCACCCGCAAGCCCGGCGGCGCTGCTTTCCGGGAATTCTTCACGTACCCGGTTCAGCAGTTCGCGACTACGCTCGGTTTCTCCCTGGCGGGCTTTCACAAGGCCAAGCTTGTAGAGCGCATCTGCCACCTTGTTGTTACCGTCAAAATCATTGATAACCTTTTCAAATGATACTTCAGCTTCACCCAGGTCGTCATTGGCAGCGTGCAACTCACCTAACCAATAATAGCCGTTGGGTGTCAGGCGGGTATCCGGGTAATCAGCAACAAACGCATTAAAAGCACCAATTGCGTCATCGAATTCACGCGCTTGGACAAAAGCAAACGCTGCCTGATAGGCTTCCTGTACTTCTGGAGATGTGGTGCTAGCGCTAGGCCTGTCAGATGCAGGGATATCGCTTTCTTCCATGGAAGCCTCCGCTGTCTCGTCGCTAGCCTCAGATGCGCTATCCAGCTCAGAAGTATTGACAGGTATAACGTCACTATCCAGAGATTGTTCGACATTACCGGCAGAAGCGGTACTTTCCAACGCTGCCAGACGGTCATCGGTATCCAGATAGCGCTGTTGGCCCTGATTACGCAACTGCTCAAGCTCGTGGCGTAATTCCTCTACCTGGCCGCGTAACTCCTGTATTTCCCGCTGATGCTCCTGAACCTGATTGAACATCACCAGCGCACCATCAGTGGCTGTCTGGGTATCTGCCTGCTGATAAAAACTGCTTGCTGATGAGGCCGACAGATCCTGCACGATGGGCTGCTGGGCAAGCGCTATCGGAGCAACCATCAGGCTCAGCGAACACGTCAGCCCCATTGCACAAGCGGGCAGTCCAAAAAGCGTTTTACCATGATGGGCTGCAGACCTTTTCGGCTCTGACAGGCTGTGGCGCCATACTGCGAGACTGCGATTCATAAGACCACCTTAAATCAAACACAAAAGGCAGTGACTGATCTGTGGATTCAACGCGTATCCAAGACAGCACTGCCCTTTGTTCAACATATTTAGTTCACTGGCCGGTCAACAGCACTGGCCGCTTAATAATCAAAGACAACCCGACGATTTTGGGAGTAGGCACTTTCATTGCTGCCACGGGCTGCCGGGCGCTCTTCGCCGTAGCTCACCACGCTCATCTGACTGTTGGAAACACCCTGAATATTCAGGAAACGTTGAACTGCATTAGCCCGCCGTTCCCCCAATGCCAGGTTGTACTCACGGGTGCCGCGCTCATCGGTATGACCATGAAGGGTGACCTGGGCGCTTGGATTGGCGCGCAGGTAACGGGCGTGAGCCATGACAACAGATTCAAATTCACTTTTGATCGTGTCGCGGTCGAAATCAAAGTAGATGGTACGTGCAGAAGGAATTCTGGAATCTGCCTGTTGCCCAGCCGATGACCCGCTGCCAGATGTAGAGCCGTACTGCCCTGTACCGCTGACACCGGTGGTTGAAGCACCGGCCGAACTGCTACCGGAAGAGCTGCCTGAACCTTGCTGGGTACCGGAGGCATCACTCCCCTGCGTGCCCCCCGTACTGGAGCAACCCGCAATGATGGTGATTGAGAACGCTACAGCAAATAAACGAACCAGTGACTTGATTTGCATTATCAGACCCCTTGTCTGAACAGTAGAAGAAATGAAACCTGAGTTGGCTAAAACCGTTTATGGATTAATCCATGAACGGTGACCAGGCAGGTTCCCGTACATCACCCTGAGGTGACGGTAGCCGGAAAGACGATCGACCATCTGCGGAAACCGCACTCAACACTCCATTGCCTCCTCGCTTGGTAGCGAAAATCACCATAGTACCATTAGGCGCTACGCTGGGAGACTCATCCTGGGAAGAGTCGCTCAGTACTACCAGTCGATTGTTGGACAGATCCTGTCGTGCTACCTGATAACCACGGTTGGAACGATGAATCAGGAAAATATCTTCGCCATCAGGTGAAAAGCGTCCCCTGGCGTTATAATTACCGGTAAAGGTAAGCCGCTGTGTCTCTTGATTGGCAAGCGAATGACGGTAGATCTGCGGGCCACCGCTGCGATCCGAAGTGAACAATAGGCTGCGCCCATCCGGCGCCCATGAAGGCTCGGTATCAATGCTGCTGTTGTTGGTAATACGCGTCAGTGAGCGATCCGCCAGGTTCATGATGTAGATTTCAGGCTGGCCATCCTTGGAGAGCGACATGGCCAGGCGTCTGCCATCAGGCGACCAGGCCGGAGCACTGTTGATTCCTTCAAAGTCGGTCAGTTTGACGCGTTGGCCTGAGGCCACCTGCTGCACATAAATGGCTGGACGCCCGGACTCAAAGGAGACGTAAGCAAGCTTCTCGCCATCTGGCGACCATGCGGGCGACAGGATGGGCTGATCCGAACTGAGAACTTCCTGATTATTGCGCCCGTCGCTATCAGCCACATAAAGCGCAAACTGCATATCATCACCCACGCCGCTGGCGGAGACATAGGCAATCCGTGTTGAGAAAGCGCCGCGAATATCGGTAATCGCTTCAAAGATCTGGTCACTTAGGTAGTGGGCGGCGCTACGTAAATTATTACCTTGGGTGGTGACGCTTTCAGTGAGCATCTGGCGCTGACCGCTGATATCCATCAAGGCAGCACTAACCCGGTATCCATCAGCCGTTTCTTCGACATTCCCGACCACCAGATAGCGAACATCCAAGGATCGCCAAGGGCCAAATTCCACCTCGTCGGCACGGGTTGGCTGTTCGAACATGGCGCTACGTTCCAGAGGATCAAAATAGCCACTGCGCTGCAGGTCATCCTGAATAATCTGGGCCACGTCCTCAGACAGTTCGCTGGCCTGTTCAAAAGGCACAACGCCAATCGGCAAGGCACGGTCACTGCCCCGCGTAATCTCGATGGTGAGGTTAGCATACGCTGTGCTGCTCAACAGACACAAAGCCAACAACATCCCTATTCGTCTTAACATTGACATCAGCGAACATCCCCCGGAGTAAAGCGCAGATTGAACTGGCGCAGATTGCGTTGAAATTCAGCAGGTACATCGCGGAGCTCACTGAAGGGCGCCGCCTGTTCGACAGCCTGCTGGGCAGAACGGTCAAAACTTCCATCGCCACTGGTTGACGCCACTGATGTCGCCAATACCTCTCCTGAAGGGCCAAGGCGAACTGTCAGGGTAACCGCCATGTTATCGCGCGCGCTCGGTGGAATAATCCAGGACTGTTCGACCGCACTGCGTACGATATTAATAAAAGCGTTGCTTGCCTGCTCTGCCTGGCGTGCGTTAGCAGCTGCTTCAGCGGCGCGACGCGCTTCGTCTGCCTCTCGCTGGCGTTGGGTTTCGGCTTCTGCCTCCCGCTGGCGCTGGGCCTCGGCTTCGGCTTCCCGCTG
>JBNJGW010000084.1:0-10063 GCA_051748005.1 Pseudomonadota bacterium
TAATATTGAATGCCAATCGGTTTATAATACAGAGTTGCTTTACACGAAGCCCAGATGATCATCGCAGCCTTTACTCTATCTGTTCACAGCAGGTTTTATGCCGCCACTGTCTCCCACCTTCAATGAAGTATCCCGACTGCAAGCCCTGCAACAGTTGCAGATTCTTGATTCTGATGCTGACCCGGATTTTGATCAGTTAACCGCACTGGCTCGCTCGCTCTTTGATGTTCCGATCGTGCTGGTATCGTTGATGGATGCCAATCGTCAATGGTTCAAATCCTGCCAAGGGCTGGATATCACTGAAACCCCGCGTGAAATTTCCTTTTGCAACTATGTTGTTGCAGACAACACGCCACTGGTTATCGAAGACACTCACAAAGATTCACGCTTTGTTGATAACCCACTGGTAATCAACTCGCCACATATTCGCTTCTATGCAGGGGCACCACTGCAACCAGATGGTACGCATACGGTGGGTACTCTGTGCGTGATTGATGATCAGCCACGAACGTTCAGTTCACATGAAAATCAGCTGCTTCAGGGTCTGGCAAAACAGGCTGAAGCCTTGCTACGTCATCACCAGCTAAGTTACGACGCCCTGCGCCTTGCCCAACGCTACGAGACTATCTTTGATGAAAGCCCTACCGGGGTCATACGTCTTAACACCCAAGGGCTGATCAAAGCCGTGAACCCCTTTGCCTCTGAGTTGTTAGGCTACTCATCCGATGAGCTGATCGGGCGCAATGTCTCCATGTTGATGCCCCCTTTGCACGGCAACCATCATGATAGCTACCTGGATGCTTTCTTAAGGGGTGGTCAACCACGAATTATCGGTCGTGGGCGTGAAGTCGAGGCCTTGCACCGCCTGGGCCACCAGGTGCCCGTTCATCTTGCTGTCAATGCCATTGATGATAAGGACGGCCGTACTATCGAATTCCTTGGGATCCTGACTGATCTCAGTGATATTCAGGAAAGCCACCAGCGTATCGAGCAGGAACAGGCCTTACTTCGGGTGCTGCACCGGGGCATTACCGATTATGGCATCTTGATGTCCGGTGATCGACTGTGGCATTTTCTTCTGGATGCACTCCTCGATCTGACCGGTAGTGACTATGCCCTGATTGGTGAAAAAGTTCATGACGACGGCACCGAGCATGCACTGAAAATCCATGCCATTACCGACCTTTCGTGGAGTGATGAATCGCGCCAATTGATGGAAAAACTGCGTAGCGGTGATATGCGCTTGACCAACCCGGACTCTCTGTTGGGACGCGTATTTGCCTATGGTGATGTGATCATGACCAATGACCTTTACCAGCATCCGCTAAGGGGCGGCTTCCCACCTGGCCATCCGCGTCTTGAAAACTATCTTGGCGTACCGATCTTCTCGGACGACAAGGTGATTGGCATGTTTGCCATTGCCAATAGCGCCATGCCCTACAACCAGCGTCTGGTGGAATGGTTACAACCCTTCACGGATGCCTGTGCCCTGCTGATCAACCTTTATCATCAGATGGAAGAACTGGAAGAGGCTCGTCACAATGCAGAACGCGCCAATCAGGCCAAAAGCGACTTTCTGTCATCAATGAGCCATGAACTGCGCACACCGCTTAATGCCATTCTGGGTTTCGCGCAGCTTTTGAACAACGGCCGCCGCACCCCTCTTACTGACAGACAGCGTCGCCAGGTCACCCAGATTGAAAAAAGCGGTCAGCACCTGCTGAGCCTGATCAATGATGTCCTTGACCTGGCCAAGATTGAAGCCGGGCATGTCACTCTTTCGCTGGAGCCTGTTCAGGTCAGCGCCTTGATTGATGATGCCCTGACACTGATTCAGCCCAGTGCCGATGCAAATCACATCCTCTTGAGTGTCTCCCCGACCTTGCCGATCGACGTTTATATCACAGCGGATTACACACGCATCAAACAGGTGTTGCTCAACCTGCTTTCCAATGCCATCAAGTACAACCGCCCGGACGGTAGTGTGAAGGTCAACGTCTGGCAGCAAGCTCAGACCGTTTCCATCGGCGTGCACGATACCGGTCCGGGGATTGCCGAGCAGGACCTACCCCAGTTATTTGAGCCTTTCAATCGTTTACAGGCGGCCAATGGCAGCATTGAGGGCACAGGCATCGGACTGACCATCACTCGTCAGCTGATTGAGCAGATGCAGGGCACTCTGGAGGTGAGAAGCCGTGTGGAAGAAGGCAGCCACTTTATTGTCACGCTACCCTTGGCAGAAAGTTCACTCTCTCAGCCCAATCCAGACAGTCCTGCAGAGAACACCAAAGACAGCACCCAGGTACTCGCCCAAATACTTTATATCGAAGATAACCCCGCCAACCAACGGCTAATGGAAGATATTTTCGATGAAGAAGATACCCTTTCTCTGACCCTGGCCCATAGCGCGGAAATCGGCCTTGAGCTGCTATCAGCCCAGGCCTTTGATCTGGTGATCATGGATATCAACCTGCCCGGCATGTCTGGTTTTCAGGCGCTGGATATGATTCGCCTCCATCAGAAGAGGCAATACTTGCCGGTGATGGCGCTCACGGCCCATGCCGATCAGCAGGACAAGACCAGCGAGAGCGGCATATCCTTTGATGCCTACCTGACCAAGCCCATCGAGGTTGTCAACTTACTGACAACGCTGGAATCACTGCTGGAGCCATATTGACAGGAGGTTACCCCATGGCCTATCGCGAGAAGCCTCTACTGGTAGTGGATGACACTCCTGCCAATGTGGAACTTATGCTGGATCTGCTGGAGGATGAAGGCTTTACCCACGTCAAGGGAGTGACAGACCCACGTGAAGTGTTATCGCTGTGCGAAAACGCGCTGCCTGCCCTGATCCTGCTCGACATCCGCATGCCTCATCTGGATGGCTATACGGTCATTGAACAGCTACAGGCGCGTTTTGCTGATCAGGTGCCGCCGATCATTATTCTGACAGCCCAGATCGACGATAATACCCGTCAGCGCGCTTTGAGCATGGGCGTACGCGATTTTATCACCAAGCCGTTCAAACAGGATGAGGTCCTGCAGCGGATCCAGAACGCCATAGATGTTGAAAACCGTTACCAGATACGCAGCCAGCAGGCAAAAACACTGGAGCGGCTGGTGGCAAAACGCACCCGCGCCCTGGAAAGGCTGACACGCCTTGATCCTGCCACTGGTCTGCCCAACCGTCGTAGTCTGCTGGGCCAGCTAAGACGACGTGCCAAAGCAGCCCAGCCCACCCGGCTGGCTTTCATCATGCTGGATGGAATGGACGCTATTGGGCAGTTGCATGGTCATGAAATAGCCGAACGCTTTCTGGAGTCTCTCTCCCGGCAGCTGACCGCCACGCTCACGGAAAACGACTACCTCGGTGTCTGGGGCGGTAGCGCACTGGTCGTGATCACCGACGCAGAAAGCAAAAAAGATGACGTCCGCCTGATTCAACGCCTTCACCCCACACTTTCTGGCAGCCACAGGGTTAGTCAGCTGCTATTGTCCGTATCACCGCGCATTGGTTTGAGTGAGGCCATGCAGCACTTTGAGGCGGAGCGGCTGGTACAGCAGGCGGCTCTTTCCGTTCCGCCGGTAGCGGCCAAGCATTTCTGGCAATATTATAGTCTTCCTTTGGAGGAGGCTCAGCAGCAGCGCTACCAGTTACAGCAGGCCTTGGCCAATGCCGTCGACAATCAACAGTTACAGCTGGTGTATCAACCCAAGATGATTCTGGAAACTCGGCAGATTGTTGGCGTTGAAGCGCTCCTGCGTTGGCAACATGCCGACCATGGCTGGATATCTCCCGGTGTTTTTATTCCGCTGGCTGAAGCCAGTGGTGATATTCTCGCCATCGGTGACTGGGTGGTGGATGAGGCCGTTCGCCAGGCTATTGCGTGGCGGAAGACCGAACAGCTTGGTGAGGGTTTTCACATTGCCGTGAATGTCGCTGCCAGGCAGCTCATTCAGGAAGACTTTGCTACCAGGCTATTGGCAAAGCTGGCAGAGGCGGAATTACCTGCTTCCTTGCTATCCATCGAGGTCACTGAATCCGGCCTGATGCAGGACGTCAGACAGGCTCAGAAGCAGCTGAGACAACTGCAGGCTGCAGGTATCCAGATTGCCATTGATGATTTTGGCACCGGCTATTCCTCACTGGCGTACCTGAAGACCTTGCCGTTTGACACATTGAAGATTGACCGTAGCTTCATCATGGACATTCCCCACTCTCAGGCTGACCAAAAGCTGGTCAACACGGTCATTTCACTGGCCAGAGGCTTTGGTTGCAGTCTAGTGGCCGAAGGTATTGAGAAAGAAACCCAGGAAGCCTGGCTGATAGCAAACGGCTGTGAGTTTGCCCAGGGCTATTACTATGATCGTCCTCTTTTGCCTGAGCTATTGGCTTCCAGGTATTTTCCTGTCGCCAAGGCCTGCCCAACATAATCCGTTGAGCGATTACGGTGTCCTGCTTGATCTTTTATTCCAAAAACGATTAGACATATACCTTTTTGCAAAACCTCACCATGCTTGCTAGGCTAATGGTTACATACAGTTAAGCCGATGGAGGTAAGGATATGCAGGAAGTCCGCAAAACGACTCTTCCTATTATCAGGATGGCCAAGGATAACGAAGAGTTTCGTCAGGTGATCTGGACCGGCGATAATACCCAGCTGGTGCTGATGGCCATCCCTCCGGGCGGAGAGATCGGTGGAGAGGTCCACGAGGGTCACGACCAGTTACTTTACTTCGTAGAAGGTGAGGGAGAAGCTTCCATAGGTGACACCCAGGTCGATGTTCAGGCAGGGTATGTCAGTATTGTGCCTTCCGGGGTCTATCACAACTTCCGCAATACTGGCCCCATCATGCTCAAACTTTACACCACCTATTGTCCCCCAGAACATGCGCCGGGCACTGAGCATGAAACCAAGGACCAGGCAGACGCATACCAATAATCATTACTTACCCTTGGACGGACGGCCACACAGCCGTCCGTTTTGCCAGGATCTGTTGACACCAAGACGGCCGGACGGCCACCTTCGATTATTGCCGCTATTTTTCCACAAAACGATGGATACATGCCCGCTTAGCTTATAGAGTCTTAACCGTCAACTCGGTTCTGCGTCAGCTCAAGCAAAGGATAGGAAGCGGTGAGAAAACATCTAATATTGAGCCTGGCCAGCTTATTGTTGAGTCATGGCGTACTGGCTGACGAATTAGCGGCTGAAGACAACGGTAATAGCGATCTGCCTCCCTGGGCGGCGGAGCGCCTGGACCCCACCCGTAAAAGCATTGGCAACTGGGTAGATAGCACCTCGCGCAATATCGACGGCTTTTTTGGAACAGATGAAAGCCTCAGGGTGGAAAACGAATCCTACCTGCGCTTTGGACAGGAAATTGACTGGATGGAAGGCAATAGCGCCAGCGGCGATGTCAGTCTACGCTATCGTATCGACCTTCCTACATCGGAAGAAAGGCTACGCCTTGTCATCGAAAGCGATCCTGAAGAGTCCCAAGGCACCCTTCAGGAACAGGGCTCAGGGCGGTTGAGTAATGATCAGCGTGATCGACGCACTTCTACGCTGGGACTCAACTGGTTGGAAAGCCGTGATAAACGCGAAAACTGGAGTAACCGGGTAGGCGCGGGTATTCGGTTGCGGATTCCGCTGGATCCTTACGTACGCTTTACCAGTGAGCGGCTGTGGCAATTGAATGAAGGCCCTTGGCAGCTGGAATCCAACAACCGCCTTTCCTGGTTCAACAACAGTGGTTATTCGGCCCGCACCCGCTGGGATCTTGGCCGCCCTGTTGATGCCTCAAAGCATCTGCGCTTCATCACCAATGTTCAGTGGCGGGAAGAAGAGGACACCCTCGAATTCAGTGAAACGGCTGAGCTGAATCATCGTATCAATAACCGCAGTGCCTTACGGTATTCTTTCATTGCATTGGGTGAAAGCGTCTCTGACCCGCGTATCACCAATTATTATCTGCAGACCCGCTTCCGGCGCGATCTGCACAAGGGCGTACTGTTTGCCGATGTGATACCGGAGCTGCACTTCCCTCGTGAGCACAGCTATAATCCTCGATGGGCTGTCACCTTACGTCTGGAAATGTACTTTCAGCGCGAAATCCAGAAAAACTATTTCTAGAAAGCCCCCGCTGTGCTGTTGGCATCAGCGGGGGCTTTCTGAGCAAGAATGCCTTAAAGGCGCAAGCCACCATCACATTCAATCACGCGCCCGGAGAAATAGTCATTGGTCAGGATAAACTCAACGCTCTGAGCAATATTGTCCGCTTCACCCAAGCGCTTGAGTGGCACACCTGAAGCGATATTTTCGAGAATTTCTGGCCGCATGGCAGCTGTCATTTCAGTATTGATAAAACCGGGCGCCACACTGCCGGTACGGATACCATAGCGGGCCAGCTCTTTTGCCCAGGTCACCGTCAGCGCATTCAGTGCCGCCTTGGCCGCCGAGTAGTTTGACTGACCCATGTTACCCGCACAGGAAATACTCGAAATGTTGATGATCACCCCTTCCTGATCAGCTTCGATCATCTGAGTGGCAGCTTCACGGCCGCACAGGAAGGCACCGGTCAGGTTGACATCAATAACGCTCTTCCAGGCATCCAGCGTCATACGTTTTTGTACTTCACCTTCCTTGGCCTTGATCAGCAAGGCATCTTTGGTGATACCGGCGTTATTGACCAGACCGCTCACTGCGCCCATTTGATCAAGGATATCGGCAAACGCCTGAGTAACGGAGGCTTCATCAGCGACGTTGACAACAAAAGCGCGCGCATCAATCCCGCTGCTGGCCAGTTTGGCGACAGCACTGTCCAGGTTATCGGCATTCAGGTCCAGTAACGCCAGACGGGCGCCCGCTTTACCCAAACGTTCCGCCATGGCGAACCCAAGGCCACGGGCACCGCCCGTCACTGCAATAATCTTGTTGGTTAATTCCATGCTTGAATCACCTTTTGATCTAATGATGGTGCATCGCAGCATAAAACATATGGAAGAAAAATGCGATGACATCCATGTTTCACTCCCCTATAAACTTGTGTAACGGCATTGCCATCACCATATAAAAGCGATTGATTATCTGGAGCACCCTATGCCCCTATTACTGCTTATTTCCCTGTTTACCCTGCTTGATTTTGTCGTGCTGTTTTCCGTCGGCAGTGAAATCGGGCTATTGATGACGTTGATATTAATTTTCATAACCGGCGTGGGTGGCCTGCACCTTATTCGCCGCGAAGGCGCCTACAACCTTGCTCGCGCCCGCGAAAAGCTCAATGTCGGTGAACTACCTTCCAGCGAATTACTCACTGGTGCAGCACTCATTTTCGGCGGCGCCTTGTTAATGGCGCCGGGTTTTCTGTCTGATGCGCTTGGGCTGGCCTGCCTGATCCCCAATGCCCGGCGTTTGATGTTTAAACTACTTGCCTGGCTGGGTATTGCTCGCGTTAAAGCCCAGAGTGAGGCCCCTCACCAAAAGGCGAACAAACACCGCTCAGATGATTGGAACCAGCATAAGCGCCCTGGTTCTGATCAGGCTGGCAAGACAGGGCAAGGGGCTGACAGCAACGAACCGCTGGAAGGTGATTTTATCTCCCGCGACGAATCGCGCCGCTAATAATGCCTCGATAACCCCTCGGCCCATGAAAAATTTGCATTTTTTTTGTCTCGCCCCCTTGAAAGGGATCACCTAGCCCCCACTTTTGAGGCAGCACACAGAATCGGTGGCAACGGATGTTGCCACCATTAACAACGAAGGCATTAGCCTTCACATCCTGTTGGTGCAATACCTCAGGATGCTTGATCTGAAACCGCCCAAATGGGCATTGAACGATACTCAGGAGAGCGCAAGCATGAATATCCGTCCTCTGCACGATCGCGTCGTTGTACGCCGCGTTGAAGAAGAGCAAACCACTGCGGGTGGCATTGTGCTGCCGGGCAACGCCCAGGAAAAGCCGACGCGTGGAGAGGTGCTGGCCGCTGGTAAAGGTCGCATTCTGGATAACGGAGATGTTCGCCCTCTGGACGTTAAAGTGGGTGACACCGTGATTTTCAAGGATGGCTTTGGCGTCGAAAAACAGAAAATCGATGGCGAAGAAGTTCTCATCATGAGCGAGTCAGACATTCTGGCCGTCGTTGAAGGTTAATCAGCCAACGGCTGACTCAGCGGCATAGACCGTTCACGTTTAACGATTTCCCTTAAACCGAACTAAAAGTCAGGAAGTAACGAACATGGCAGCTAAGCAAGTTAAGTTTTCCGATGATGCTCGTAAGCGCATGGCGCGTGGTGTTGACGTTCTTGCCAACGCGGTAAAAGCGACCCTCGGCCCGAAAGGTCGTAACGTCGTACTGGAAAAATCCTTCGGTTCTCCGACGGTCACCAAAGACGGTGTTTCTGTCGCCAAGGAAATCGAACTGAAAGACAAGTTCGAGAACATGGGCGCCCAGATGGTCAAGGAAGTCGCTTCACAGACATCTGACGTGGCCGGTGACGGCACTACCACAGCGACTGTTCTGGCCCAGGCAATCATTGCAGAAGGCCTGAAAGGCGTGACCGCTGGCATGAACCCGATGGATCTCAAGCGCGGCATCGATCAGGCCGTTAACGCTGCGGTTAAAGAAATCAGGGCCATGTCTGTACCTTGTACCGACCCGAAAGCCATTGCCCAGGTAGGTACCATTTCTGCCAACGGTGACAAGCGCATCGGTGAGATCATCGCTGAAGCGATGGAGAAAGTCGGCAAGGAAGGCGTCATCACTGTGGATGAAGGCCGTGGCTTTGAAGACGAGCTGGAAGTTGTCGAAGGCATGCAGTTCGACCGTGGCTACCTTTCGCCCTATTTTGTCACCAACCAGGACACCATGACGGTAGAAGTTGAAGATCCGTTCATCCTGCTGGTCGACAAGAAGATCTCCAACATCCGCGAACTGCTGCCGACGTTGGAAGCGGTTGCTAAAGCAGGCAAGCCGCTGGTGATCATCGCTGAAGATATCGAAGGCGAAGCCCTGGCGACGCTGGTCGTCAACAACATGCGTGGTATCGTCAAGGTTTCTGCTGCCAAGGCACCGGGCTTTGGCGACCGTCGCAAGTCCATGCTGCAGGATATCGCTATCCTGACAAACGGTACCGTGATTTCCGAAGAAGTTGGTCTGACCCTTGAGCAAGCAACCCTGGACCATCTGGGTACTGCCAAGCGCGTCACCATGTCCAAGGAAAACACCACCATCATCGATGGTTCTGGTGCTGAAGGCGATATCGAAGCGCGTGTTAACCAGATCCGTGCGCAAATCGAAGAAACCTCTTCCGATTACGACAAAGAGAAGCTGCAGGAACGCGTTGCCAAGCTGGCAGGCGGCGTTGCCGTTATCCGCGTGGGTGCTGCCACTGAAGTCGAAATGAAAGAGAAGAAAGCCCGCGTTGAAGACGCCCTGCACTCCACCCGCGCTGCGGTTGAAGAAGGCGTTGTACCGGGTGGTGGTACCGCACTGGTTCGCGTCATGGCCAAGGTTCAAGGCCTGACTGGCGATAACGAAGACCAGAACCACGGTATCAACATGGCGCTGCGTGCCCTGCAGTCACCGCTGCGTCAGATCGTCACCAATGCCGGTGAAGAAGCTGCTGTAATTATCAACCGCGTCAAGGATAGCGAAGGCAACTTCGGCTATAACGCCCAGACCGGCGAGTATGGCGACCTGTTCGAGATGGGCGTCCTCGACCCAGCCAAGGTAACCCGTACTGCCCTGCAGTCCGCTGGTTCCGTCGCTGGTCTGATGATCACCACCGAGTGCATGATCGCCGATGACCCGGAAGAGAAAGAAGCCGCTCCGGACATGGGTGGCATGGGCGGAATGGGTGGAATGGGCGGCATGATGTAAGGTAAAACCTTATGCGGCTAGACTTGCTAGCTGAATCATGACCCCAGTGAGGCACTTGCTGACGACAGGCAAGTGCCCCACTCAGCAGAAGTAGATTTCTGCCGAACTCCGATATCCGAGCTGATTACCAGCTCGGATATTTTTTTAACTACGCAAAGCCTGAAACCAAGGGCAGTCTAG
>JBNJGW010000085.1:0-8830 GCA_051748005.1 Pseudomonadota bacterium
TGAGCCAGAACCTGCTGCTTGAAGATGGCGATGTCCTGCATGTGCCTACCTCGGATAACCAGGCGGTGGCAGTGATGGGGCAGGTGCGCTCACCGGGCAGCCTGCGTATGGGCGCTGATCGCTTCTCGTTGACAGATGCTATCTCGCGGGCAGGTGGCCTGGATGAAACCAAGGCCGCGCCTTCAGGCATTTTTGTGTTGCGCCGCCAGCCTGAAGAAAGCGACAAGCTGGCCACCGTTTTTCAGCTGGATATCCGTAACGCGACTGCCTTTATGGTGGGCAGCCAGTTCACGCTTGAGCCACGTGATGTTATCTACGTCACGACAGCGCCGATTGCGCGCTGGAACCGCGTTATTGATCTGCTGCTGCCATCAATGGACTTCCCGGGCGACGGCGTCAATATGCGTGATAGCGTAGAAGAGCTGCTTTAACAGGTTGTTTTGTAAGATAGTTGATTCATTTACTAGATAGTTTTGAGAGGGGGCAGGATGTTAAGTGATGCGTCATTAGTGCCTCTTTCATGGTCAGCACATGGCGGTCTGATGTGGCAGCGTTTTACGTCCTATGATTTTGCTGCCGAGGTTCATTGGGTACCCCTGGCTGAGCAGGAGCTTGCCCAGGCGGCACTGGCATTTCCCATTGCTTTCCGGTTTGAGGAAGGCACCTGGTCGGTGGTGGCCCTGCTTGGCCTGGTGCCTGGGCGGAATGTTTGGGTAGATGGTAATGATGGACGCTGGTGCCAGCGCTATGTGCCGGCCGCGTTGCGCAGCCAGCCGTTTGGTGTTCACCGCGAAGACCCCGATACACTCTGTGTCGATGAGAGCTCTGAGTGGCTGGTACAAAGCTATGAGGGAGAGCCGCTGTTTGATGATGAGCGCGGCTTGGCAAGCTTTGTGCAGAAAACGCATGAATTTCTGAAAGCATGGGCAAGCGGCTCCGAGAAACTGAGTCAACTGGCGAGCGTGCTGGACGATCATGGTGTGTTAACCCCGTGGGAATCGCCAGCTTTGAAGGAGCTGCCTGAGCTTTATCACATTGATGAAGCACGCTGGAATGCCCTTGATGACGAAGCGGCTGCCAGGGTGCGCCGTCAGGGGGCTCTGCCGCTTATCTACGCGCACCTGCTGGCCAAAGCCAACCTCACCCTTCTTCAGGCGCGTGACCAGCAGTCGCGTGAATCTTCCTTGCCTTCTTCCTCTTCGCCCCCGCGTGAGCAGCGCCAGCAAGCCGTTCTGGAAAGCTGGCGCGATGCGTTGGCCGAAGAACCCGCACCTGATGAATGGACATTTCCGAGCCGTTAAATGCACTATCTGTCGATCTGATGATTTCAACCGCAAGGAGTGAGTGTGAAGAAGCTGAAAAACGGTCGCGTCGAATGCCGGGCCTTGTTGGCTGCCTCGCTACTGACAGTGTCGGCATACTCAGGTGCGGTGTTTGCTCAGTCGTCTGAAGCCCAGGACGAGCTGTCGCCCGAGACTGACAACTTCGGCGTTTCGACCGATCAGCCTGCTTTTTCAGCGCTGACGGAAGAGGCGTTGGCACCTTTTTATTGGCAGGCCACTCACTCTGAGGCTGACAGTGCGGGCCAGGCGCTGCGGCAACGCCTGGTTGAAGCGCTTGACCGACAGCCGCGACTGCAGGCGCAGTGGGCGCAGGAGCAGGAAAGCAGGCTACGTATCGATGAAGTACGCGCTGAGCGACTGCCTCAGGTGAGTATGGGGCTGGAGCAACGCAATAGCCTTCAGGAAGTGAATCGTAATGCCTTTGATAGCGGTAACCGGCTGGATGCCTACGTCAGCGTTTCGCAGCTGCTGTATGATTTTGGTGCCAGCGGGGAGCGGGTCGATAGCGCTGAATTCAGTGCCAGGGCGCAGGTGTGGGAAAGCCGTGTGAGGGCTGAAGAGCTGGTGCTTGACGCACTGACCGCCCACTTTGATGTTGTTCGCTACAAGGCCCAGGTCGCGATTGCACAGGATAATCTTGAGCAGCATCAGCAGATTCTGGACGATGTTAACGCCCGACGTCAGGGAGGCGCCGGTTCCAGCGCCGACGTGCTGCGTGCGGAAAGTCGCCTGGCGGAAGCCAGCGCCCGTCAGACCAGCCTGCAGGGGCAGCTTGCACAGGCCCGCAACCGCTATCAGGAGCTTTTCTTTCAGGCTCCTGCCGGGCTGACGCTCCCCATGTTTGAACTCCCGGACGTGCCCGTTATTGAAGCTGCTCTGGATGATGCCATCGCCGCCAATGCGGAACTGCAGCGCAGCCTGTTCGATACGGATGCTGCCCAGGCAGAGGCACGTGCCACCCAGGCCAGCCAGTTGCCCAAACTGTCAGCCGTAGTGGAGGGTCGTCAGTTCAGCGTGGATGAGCCCTCAGAGTCTGAAAGCGATCTGGCCTTGCGTTTTCAGGTCGATTACCAGCCCTATACCGGCGGTGCCGCCTCCTCGCGAAGCGCCCAGGCAGAGCAGCGCGCCGAGCGGGCCTACCAGGAGCGTAAGGCGCTGCGGCGTGACCTGGAGGCTCGCCTGCGCACGGCATTCACGGATGTTGAAGCACAGCGCGAACTGTGGAGGGCGCAGTCATTGAATCTGGAAGCAAATGTCGAGACGCTGAGCGCCTACCGTGCCCAGTTTGGTATCGGGCGGCGTAATCTCAATGACTTGCTTGATGCCCAGCGGGATCTGTTCCAGAGTGCCACCGCGCTGGTAGATAGTCGCACAGACTGGGAGTTGGCCCGTTACCGTCAGCTCCTGTTGACGGGTGAGCTGTTGCCAGCCCTTGATATTGACGTTTTGCCCGAATTCAGAAATCAGGATTATGAATGACCATACCGAGTGATGCCCAGGACGAGCATAACAGCGCCCAGGATGCTGAGCAGGACGAACGTCAGGACAGTCAACCTGCAGACAGCAGTGCCAGCGACGCCTATCAGGGAGATCCCCTTGAGCAATGCCTTATCTTTCTGGCGCGTCATCTGGAAATGCCCGTTTCTGACAGTGCCATTCGCGCTGGTCGGGTAGGCCTGGATGGCACTCTCAATCCCAAGAGCTTTATCGAGACGGCTGAACGCCATGGCCTGGTGGCTGCACTTGGTGAGTATTCTCTTGATCAGTTGCCCAATAGCCTGCTGCCTGCCGTTGCACTCTTGCGCGGTAACCGCGCGGTGGTGATTACCCAGAAACTGCCCGATGGCGGGCTTGCGGTGTATGACCCGGCCCTGGGTGATACTACCGTTGAGTACACCCAGGCGGCACTTGCCCAGGATTACCTGGGACACATTATTGCGGTGCGGGCGAAGCATCGTCCGGCGGCCACCCAGTCGGGGCCGGCGTTGAGCCAGGGTCACTGGTTCTGGAGCGCGCTCTCATCCAATCGCTGGATCTACGCTCAGGTGATCATGGCGGCGGCGCTGACCAACTTTCTGGGGCTTTCCACATCGCTGTTTATCATGGTGGTTTATGACCGCGTGCTGCCCAATGAGGCCATCGAGTCTCTGATCGCCCTGACGATTGGCGTCAGCGTGGCGTTGCTGTTCGATTTCCTGGTCAAGACGCTGCGTTCAGTATTTATTGACCGTGCTGGTCAGCAGGCAGATTTGCGCATGGGGCGACGCATTTTTGACCATGTGCTGAATCTGCAGATGAGCGCCAAGCGCGGCTCGGCGGGCGGCTTTGCCAATACCCTGCGTGAATTTGAAACCCTGCGTGAGTTTTTTGCCTCGGCCTCCCTGGTGGCAATTGTCGATCTGCCTTTCATCTTCCTGTTTATCTGGGTGATTTACCTGATCGGTGGCCCACTAGCCATTGTGCCTCTGGTCGCCGTGCCTCTGGTATTGCTGGTGGGGGTAGCCGTGCAGCCCTTTCTGCGCCGCTTGTCCAATACCGCTTTTGAAGAAGGCCGCAACAAGCAGGGCGTGCTGGTTGAGGCTATTTCAGGGCTGGAAACCATCAAGGCCAGCGGGGCCGCGCCCCTGATCCGCGAGCGCTGGGAGGAAAGCGTGCGTCAGCAGTCGGATATTGGTCGGCGTGGGCGTGCGATACAGCAATTTGCTCTCAATGCCACGGCCTTTACCCAGCAGGCCGCCCAGATCTGCATTGTGGTATATGGCGTCTTTCTGGTGGGGGACGGTGTGATTTCCATGGGGGCGATGATTGCCTGTGTGATTCTGACCGGGCGTACCCTGGGACCCCTGGCGCAGCTCGCCCAGACAATGACCCGCATCAATCAGGCACGCACCTCGTTTCGCGCTATTGACCAGCTGATGGCGATGCCGTCAGAGCGTCCGGAAGGACGGCGTTATCTCAGCCGTCCGGCGCTGGAAGGCAAGCTGGCGCTGCAGGATGTCAGCTTTCGCTACCCGGATCAGACCGTTGAAGCCCTGGCCGATATCAACATCACGATCCAGCCAGGTGAAAAAGTAGCCCTGCTGGGGCGGGTGGGTTCGGGTAAGAGCACTCTGGCGCGCCTGCTGCTGGGTATCTACCCACCTGAGCGCGGTGCCGTGCTGGTGGATGATACCGATATCCGCCAGCTGGACCCCGCTGATCTGCGCGCCAGTATTGGCAGCGTGCTGCAGGAGTCCTGGCTGTTCAGTGGCACGGTACGCCAGAATATCGCGATCGGCGGTAATCACCCGACTGACAAGGATATTCTGGAGGCTGCAAAACTGGCGGGAGCCCATGACTTTATTGCCCGCCATCCACATGGCTACGACATGGTGGTTGGCGAGCGGGGGGAAGGGCTTTCCGGCGGCCAGCGCCAGTTGATCTGTCTGGCGCGTGCCCTGCTGGGTAGTCCGCCCATCATGCTGATGGATGAGCCGACCAGCGCCATGGATATCCAGACCGAAAAGGACGTGATTACGCGCTTGAAAGGCGCTGCCAAGGAGAAAACGCTCGTGGTGGTGACCCACCGGACAAGCCTGCTGGAGCTGGTTGATCGTGTGATTGTGCTGGACCAGGGTAAGGTCGTGGCCGATGGTCCCAAAGCCGAGGTGATGCGCCCGGTCGAAACGCGTAAACGTCAGCCCGGCTCGGGTAAACCTGCCATGGAGGCTAAGCCATGAGCGCCGCGTCTCAACGTGAAGATGAATTTGAACACTTTCTGCGCCACGGCAAAGCGCGGCGCCCCATCGCCGGAAGCCTGTTGCTTGGTCTGATCCTGGCGTTTTTTGCAGTCGCCTTTACCTGGGCCAGTGTGACCGAAATTGATGAAGTGACCCGAGGGCAGGGCAAGGTGGTGCCTTCCCGGAACCTGCAGATCGTGCAAAGCCTGGAAGGTGGTGTGGTTGAAGAGATTCGTGTCAGGCGCGGCGATCGTGTTGAAAAAGGCGACGTCCTGATGGTGCTTGGTGCAGGCCTGTTTGAAGGGGAATATAACGAATTGCAGCAGCGTTACTTTGCGCTGGAAGCCAAGATTCAGCGCCTTGAAGCGGCCCTTAATAATGAGGAACTGGTGTTCTCCGAAGCGGTAAGCGATGCTGCCCCCAGCGTTGTGGCCACCGAGACCCGGCTTTTTCACGGGCGCCGTATCGAGCTTGAATCGGAAATTCAGGTACTGGAGCGTCAGCGTTTCCAGCGTGAACAGGAGCTGGTCGAAGCTCGTGCCACCCTGGATGCGGCCCAGTCTGGCGTTGAGCTGGTTAGAAGTGAGCTGCAGCTGATTGAGCCGCTGGTATCACGTGGGCTGGAGCCTGAAACCTCGCTGTTACAATTACGCCGTACGCTGAATGACCTAAGCGGTGAGGTAGCTCGCCAGCGCAGTGCGGTGCCGCGCCTGGAAGCCGCGATTGAAGAAATCGAAGAGCGCAAACAGTCGCAGCGCAATGCCTACCGGGCTGAAGCCCTGGCGGAGCTTTCTGATGCAACAGCGCGTGCAGCAGAGCTGGAAAAAAGTCTGCCTGCCAGAGCGCGACAGTTGGAGCGTACGACACTGCGTGCCCCTGTGGATGGGATAGTCAATCAGGTGCATGTGCATACTATTGGTGGTGTTGCTCCGCCGGGAGAGCCGTTGGTGGAAGTGGTACCGGTGGGCGATGACCTGGTAATCGAGGCCCATGTACGTCCGGCAGATATTGCCTTTCTTTACCCAGGGCAAACCGTCAAGGTAAAGCTGACGGCTTATGATTTCGCCCGTTATGGCGGCCTGGACGGTGAGCTGACCATGATCGGCGCGGATGCCGTTGAAGTGCCCAGCGGGGAGTCTTCTGAATTGATGTACCCTGTGCAGGTGCGCACAAGCGGGAATTTATACGATATAGATGAACAGCCCCTTGATGTGATTCCCGGTATGGTCGCACAGGTGGATATCCTGAATGGCAAACGTAGCGTGCTTGATTATCTGCTCGAGCCGGTTGTGAAAGTTCGCGATCGCGCTTTGAGAGACTGATGGCTGTCGGTTTGAGATGCTTGTTGAGACACCCTTTGTCAAGGCGCAGAGGACAGTTCCCGGGTGCTTATCAAGTTGATCTTATCAAATAGGTCAACTACATCGCTTTGACAGCTGTGGTTTCTGTGTCTGAGCTTTGGCTGTCCTGCAGGGTATCCAGAGTCTTCAGGCTGTAGCCATGGCCATAGACAGAAACCAGATTCCATCCGTGCGTGGCGGTCAACTTGAGTTTCTTGCGAACTCTGTGGATGTGTACGTCCAGGGTGCGCGTCTTGGGGTTGTTGCAGTGCCCCCATATGTATTCCTGCAGATAGGTGCGGGAGAGCGAGCAATTAATTTGGCTGAGCAACAGGTGTGCCAGGCGAAACTCCTGATGCGTCATGGAAACTTCCTCGCCATCGACAAAGGCGGTTTCACGGCTGCAATTCAGCCTCAATTTCCCTATGACCAGTTCATTCTGCTTTGCCGGATTGAAGGTGTGAGACAGGTGGCGACGGGTAATGGCGAAGGCTCGTGCAGCCAGCTCACGTGGACGAACAGGTTTGGTGACCAAACCATCAGCACCGGCATCAAAGGCGTTAACAATGTCGCGTTCTGTCTCGCGCTGAGTGACTATCATAACGGCGGGCAGTGTCTTCAGGTATGTTCCCATCCAGTCAATCAGGTCAAGCCCCACGTTATCAGACGCGTTCCAGTTAAGTATTACCAGGTCAAAATTCTGTCGATTGGCTGTGTGCACAAAAGCCATGCTGGATTGTAGCAAGGTGACGTTTGCCTGAATCCTCCTTTCTTTGGAACCATCGAGCAGTGCCTTGCTGATGCGGTGAAGTAATACGGTGTCGTCTTCTACAATTGCGATGCGCATAGGCTTTTCTTCAATACGGTCGTATGAGTGGCTTTCCGTTGACAGGTGTATTTATATTTAAATAATACAAATTGAATACTTTTGTTAATGTACATTCTTTTACGATATGTTTCTATATTTTTTATTTGTAAATTTAGTGTAATTTTACGCATGCTGTATTGATCAAGATGTGACCTCTTTAATGTTGAAAATGATACGCATTGTCTGCCCATGCCGTGAATATGAGAGGTTATCCTGATCATTTTATTTGAGAAAGTCTGTATGACCCGAAGCAGACGTCTGCCTGACCAGCCAGGATGGCGTTTACAGACGTTTGTTTGAGGCGAAAAGGTAGAAATTTATCCTAGGTACCGCAATGGGAGGTTGCGGTTTGCGCTGCCAGTATTTATATTAATATATGTTACAGTGTGTTTATTTGAGGGGTTGTTCATCTTTCTGATTGTTAAGAGATTTGCTGCTGTTCATGGATCTTGAGCAAAGTGGCCCGGGTAAATCCAGCGAATCATTAGCACCCTTCATACGATATTACTAATATAACTTCAGGGGATCCAACCATGCAAAACGCTTCATCTGACGAATTACGTGCCAAGCTGAGTCAGCTTATATCGACCACACGGCAGGGAGTTCTGGCAGGTTATCCGCTCAGACATGTGCGGGTTGGTGATACGCAGCACCGTCGGAACCTGGCTGCCCTGGCCGATCAGCCCGATAGCGGTGTGACTCGTATCAGTGTTCCGCTTGATAATGCTGAGCGTATCCGTTTTGTACGCAAGTGGATGGAAAAGCATCAGCGTAAACTGGCGAGCGGCGCGCTGGCCAGCACTCTGGTGTTGCCCATGCTGGCTCAGGCAGCTGAAGGTAATATGGTTGAGGTTGGTGAGCTGCAGGGCGTTGTTAGCTCTGAGACCCTGGCCAATGGCAATATGCAAATAATCTTTGAAGATGGACGTGTTGCCCAACTCGATGCCTCTCATGTGCAAGTGGCTGAGGGACGTATGCTGGTAGACGTCGAGGCGCTTCAGGCCGCTCTGGAGGTTGCGACCGTTCCTGCTGTGCAGCTGAGCAATGTTGCTGAAGCGGTGGTTAACGACGACGGCACGGCTAGCCTGACCATGCAGGATGGCCCGCGACTACTGATTCAGCCGGAAGCCATGAAGGTGCAGGATGGGCAGGTAATGATGACCCAGGCACAAGTGGCAGATGCGGGCCTTGAAACGGATACTTCTTTTGTGTCGCCTTTTGCTGGCGTTGGAATGTCTGATAACGACTCGGTCAGCCATGCAAGCGATACAGGTGACAGCGGGATGGGAGGCCTTACTGGCGGCCAGATAGC
Organism: Pseudomonadota bacterium; assembly: GCA_051748005.1. GTDB lineage: Bacteria > Pseudomonadota > Gammaproteobacteria > Pseudomonadales > Halomonadaceae > Vreelandella. The sequence continues at coordinate 8,583 of JBNJGW010000085.1, forward strand.
TGCAGGTGCCGCCGGGCTAGGGGTGATCGCGGCTTTGGCATCATCCGGCAGCAGTAGCTCTTCATCACCTGCGCCAGAAGATGAGGACCCCTCCGGGCCCGTGGTGGGTGGCCCTGATGAAGGCCCGATCGAGGGTAACGCTCAGGATGGCTATATCGTCAATGCTGATGTCGTCTTCCTTGACGCTGAGGGTAATCAGATTGGCTCGACCACCACCTCTGATGAAGCAGGTTCTGAAGGTGACTTTG
>JBNJGW010000086.1:0-8806 GCA_051748005.1 Pseudomonadota bacterium
TTCACGATTCACGATTCACGATTCACGATTCACGATTCACGATTCACGATTCACGATTCACGATTCACGATTCACGATTCACGAAGCGTTTGTCCTCAAATGGGAATCCATGTACACCTTTGGGGTGGAGTAATCATCTGGCTGCACTTATGCTGGGTAAGCCATTTAACGTTATCTCATAAGGTGAATGCATGCGCATACAACGAGAAAAAAGCCTGCTGCTTATGGTCGACTTCCAGGCTGGGCTTTTGCCTGTCATTGAGGGCGGTCTTCAGGCAATTGAGGAAGCCAGCTGGTTAGGAGGCCTGGCTAATCTCCTGGATGTCCCTGTCTGGTTAACCGAGCAGAATCCACAAAAGCTGGGCGGTAGCGCAGCCTCTCTTCTTGAACGTCTTGATGGTTACCAACTCTGGCAAAAAGTCCATTTCAGCGTTATGGAAGAGAGTAACTTTCGGGACGCCCTGGCTGCTTCAGGTAAAACACAGATTGTGCTTTGCGGCACTGAAGCACATATCTGCGTCCTGCAGACAGGGCTGGGGTTACTGGAAGCCGGTTATGAAGTGCTCTGGCTGACAGAAGCAACGGCCAGCCGCCGATGCACCGAGGCTGAACTGGCTCGCAAGCGGGCCTGTGCAAACGGTGCACAGGCAGTAACGGCGGATATGGTGGCCTATGAGTGGTTGTACCGCTGTGACACGCCTGAGTTCAAAAAGGCGCATCAGCAGTTTCTGAAACCGCGCTCAGCGCGCCCGGTTTATTTCAATTAAGAAGGTCGCAAGTCGAAAGTAATCGATCAATTGGGTCGATCTGCTTCCCTGCGGATGAAAACAAGGGTATCGCCTTGTGAAGAAGCGGGATCAAGGCGGTAGCCGTCTACATCAAACTCTTTGAGTGCCTCGGGCGTATTCAGTCGTTCACGAATAATCCAGGCACTCATCAGACCGCGCGCTTTTTTGGCATAAAAGCTGATGATCTTGAACTGGCCGTTCTTCTCGTCTTTGAAAACCGGTGTGATGACTTGTGCATCCAGTGACTTTGTATCGACTGCCTTGAAGTATTCATTGGACGCCAGATTAACCAGCACCTTGGAGCCACTGTCAGCAACGGCCTGATTGACAGCCTGAGTCAGGGTTGGCTTCCAGTAGGCGTAAAGATCTTTGCCACTGGGGTTAGCAAGCTTGGTGCCCATTTCCAGGCGGTAGGGCTGGATCAGATCCAGGGGGCGCAATAATCCGTAGAGCCCAGACAGAATTCGCAGGTGCTGCTGAGCGAACTGATTGTCTTCCCTGCTAAAAGTGTCTGCTTCAAGGCCAGTGTAGACATCGCCCTGGAAAGCCTGGGCTGCCGGTTTGGCGTTATCCAGACTGAAAGGCGGCTCCCACTGGGCAAAGCGGGCAGCATTAAGCCCTGCCAGTTTATCGCTGATCCCCATTAAGTCGCTGAGCTGCTGGGGAGAGTAGTCGCGAAGGATATCAATAAGCGCCTGGCTATGGTCAAGAAAGTCGGGCTGAGTCACCTGATCTGTCGTGGCCGGTGTTTCAAAGTCGAGAGTTTTGGCAGGTGAAATTACGCTGAGCATGACGTCTTCCCGTGTCTGGTTTTCCTGTGGTGAATTTGGAGGTCTGGCAGCCTGGCAAACCACAGGGCCAAACCGTATATGGCATTATATCAAGCCCTGCCAGGTGGCAGGGCTATCGGGCTAATAGCCAGTCTGACACAGCTGCTGAAGGCGCGTCTGAAACCTGAGCCTGAAGCGCTGGTGACAGGTTTTAGCCAGCTCAGGGGCAGGGGTTGGGCATCTGATGGTGAATAGCGTCAATTGCATCGAGTACTTCATCATCGAGTTTCAGGCTTTCACTGGCCAGGTTGCTTTCAAGCTGCTCCATGGTGGTGGCGCCAATGATATTACTGGTCAGAAAGCTGCGTGTATTAACGAATGCCAGTGCCATCTGTGCCGGGTCCAGCCCATGCTTGTGAGCAAGGCTGACATAGGCTTGAGTGGCTGATTCGGCTTCAGCTGAGGTGTAACGGCTGAAGCGTTCAAACAGCGTCAGGCGGGCTTCTGCAGGGCGATTGTTATTCAGGTATTTGCCGGAAAGCACGCCAAAACCCAGCGGTGAATAGGCCAGCAGGCCCACATCCTCGCGGTGAGCAATCTCGGCCAGTCCGACCTCAAATGTGCGGTTGAGCAGGTTATAAGGGTTCTGCACCGAGGCGACCCTGGGTAAGTCGAGACGATCAGCCAGCTCAAGGCATTTCATCACTCCCCAAGGGGTGTCGTTGGATAAGCCGACCGCGCGAATTTTTCCCGCTTCTACCAGTTCCTTCAACGCACCCAGGGTTTCCTCCAACGGTGTGGCGTTGTCATCTTCCTGATGTGTGTAGCCCAATTTGCCGAAAAAGTTGGTTTTACGTTCAGGCCAGTGAAGCTGGTAGAGGTCAATGTAGTCCGTGTTCAGGCGTGCCAGGTTTTCATCTATGGCCTGATGAATGTGCTCACGCGTCAGCCGTGGGCCACCACGAATGTGGTTGAGCCCAGGCCCGGTCACCTTGCTGGCGATAATCACGTCATCACGGGCACCGCGCTGCTTGAGCCAGCTGCCTATGTAGCGCTCTGTCAGCCCCTGAGTGTCGGCCTTGGGAGGAACCGGGTACATCTCGGCAGTATCAATAAAGTTGATACCAAAAGCGACAGCACGATCAAGCTGTTCATGTGCCTGCGCTTCTGTGTTCTGTTCACCATAGGTCATGGTACCCAGGCACAGGCGGCTGACGTCCATTCCCGTTCTGCCAAGAGGGCGTGTCTGCATGCGATTCTCCTTGCGATGAAAGATCAATTCATTCACGCCGTAAGGCGTAATAGTCTGTTTATTCTGCCATGCTGAGTGATGCGTCTCCCTGCATGGTAACGAGGCGCCGACAAGGCGGCAAATACTGGGGTTGAGTCCTTGCGCTGGCAGGCGTATGCTTGCCAGCCCTTACCGGTACAGGCCGGTTTTTTGTCTCGTCAGGTTGCCCGCTGTTCGATTGATTGGCATCCTTACTTAAGTAAACCCAACAGGCAAGGTGGTCTGCCATGCCACAGGCATCATCTTTGTTCACACGGCTTGAATATCAGGTTGCTGACCGGCTGTTTCATACTCGCTGGTTACTGCCACATTCACCGCGTACCCAGCGCTTGACGCTGCGTCTACTAAAGCGCTGTGCCGAAGCCGGGCACCCGGATGCGCTGTCAGTCTACGGGCACATGCTGTTTCACCGCAGTCTGTCGCCGCAGGACAAGGCGCGTGGCGCGCGCTATATTGTCGAGGCGGCGCATGCGGGGGACCTCAAGGCCCAGTATCAGGTGGCGCAGATTTATGAGAACGGTTGTGCTCAGTACCCGCGACGTGACGAATACGCCGTGACCTGGTATGCCCGAGCGGCTCAAGCGGGCCACTACCTGGCAGCAGAGCGTTTGGCACGTGCTTACACCCAGGGTCAACTTGGCCTGACTGTTGATCACGAGCTGGCCGCCTCCTGGCAGGCATTGGCTGATCAGCACGTCAACCACCGTCCGTCAGAACTGGCTTCCTGAGGATAGCCAAGCGACTTCTATGTAACGGTTTTATGCGTAGGTGAGGAAATCTGTGTCCGAGACGCTACCGACATTATTGGATATAGAAGCGTCCGGATTCGGGCGCGGCAGTTACCCTATCGAAGTGGGCATTGCCCGTACGGATGGCAGCTGCTGCGCGTTTCTTATCCAGCCCCTGAATGAGTGGACTCACTGGGACCCCAAAGCCGAACTGTTGCACGGCATCTCACGCGACCGTCTGCAGCGCGAGGGTTACCCTGTGCGCCAGGTGGCGTTATGGATCAACGACGAACTGCGCGCCCTGGGCAAGGCCTACAGCGACAGCTGGGGTTATGACAATACCTGGCTATCGCTGTTGTTTCATCATGCAGGGATTATTCCCGGCTTCAGGCTGGAAGCCTTGCGCATACTGCTGAGCGAGGAACAACTAGCGGTGTGGAGTGACACCAAGGAAGCCATCATTGCCGAGCAAGGCATCCAGCGTCACCGGGCCGGGGATGACGCCCGGCTACTACAGTTGACCTTTGAGCGTACCCGACGCCTGATTGAAGGCCGCGCCTCATAGCGGTAGCGCGTTGGCTGTTCACCGGTATGCGATTCAAATCTGGGCTTCAACGGCGTCAAGCAAGTCTGAAGGTGTTTCAGCGTCAAGCAGCATGTCGCGGGTCACGGTGGCGAGAAAACCCTGTTCGACCGTGTTGTCGAGAAAGCCCAGCAGCGGTGTATAGAAGTCGTTGATGTTAAGCAGCCCGATCGGCTTGTCATGCAGCCCCAGATAACCCCAGGTCCAGATCTCAAACAGCTCCTCAAAGGTACCGATGCCGCCAGGCAAGGCAATAAATCCGTCGGCCTGAGCCGCCATGGTGGCTTTACGTTCGTGCATATCACTCACGCGGATCAGTTCAGTCAGGCCGAAATGTGCCTGCTCGCGCTCAACCAGATGATCCGGCATCACGCCTACCGCCTGACCACCCGCTTCCAGTGTGGCGTTGGCAAGCTCGCCCATCAGGCCAATCCTGGCGCCACCGTACACCAGGGTGTGGCCACGCTGTGCCAGCTGTTGGCCTAGCTCGATCGCGGCTGCCTTGTAGTCGGGGTGCGTACCTGCGCGTGAGCCAAGATAAACACAGATGCGTGACATGGGTTTTTCCTTTTTTGAGAGGCTTTACTCAACACAGCGATCAATCTGATGAACACTATCCATCCATTGGCCGATGACATTATGGCTGCCGAGATGATGCGCATACTGGGTGTGCAGGCAACGCACCTGATCCCAGTTGGTAATCCCACCGACACCACGCTCCGTTAGTACGGCCTGGTATCCACGCTGGTCAACCTCCGCTTTTTGAGCCGGCGTCATGTATTCCCAGCGCTCGGCGACATAATCGCGGTGGCTCTGATGATAGGCTGCCAGGAACTCGGCATCCTCCTGAAGCTGCTGCTCAAGCTGCTTGATGATACCGACGGCTTCAAGATGGGAAATGGCCACTTTCAGGCGTTCGGAGCACAGCCAGTAAAGCGTCGGGAAAGGTTTACCATCAACAATCGGTGCCATACGTAGAACCAGGGGTGTGCCTGCTCCGTCAGTGGCGGCCACGGCCTCAATGCCGCGAGGCGCGCGCCCAAGCTGCCGGGCAATAATGTCAAGTTCATGCTGGCTGGGAGCATGATGGGTGCGGATGATCATGGCGTGTCTGTAAAGCTCCTGGAGGTGCGGTCAGGGGTCGTCTCGAACAAACTTGTTTGATTGGCCCACAGCGCGGAAAAAGCACCGGTTCAGCTGCTCTGGTGTGGCGACATAGCGCCAGGTGCGCTCGCAATATTCGGCGCCGCGGGCAATCAGGGCCTCATAGAGGCGGTTGAACGGCGCATCGTAATCGTAAGGGTCTGCACCGGACAAGCGGATATGTGGATAATCGGCAAAGCGCTCAACAAAATAGCGCTCAAGATCGGCTTCAACAGCACTGTGCTGCGCCTTGTTGTCAGGGTCTATCCACAGGTTATAGCGGATTGCCATAGGGCTACTCTCGGTTGGCGCCCGACGATGGAAGTGCCTACTCCGGAGCATCCTGGAGATGAGATTCCAGAATCTGGCGAAGCTGGCCTTCAATCGGGACGGCTTTTTTAGCCTGATGATCGTATTGTAACAATACTGTGTGGCCCAGGTTGGCCAGTTTTCCATGTTGGCGCGCTTCCTGGGTTACCGTAAAGGAGCTATTGCCTAAACGGGTCAAATAAGTGCGAATTTCAATATCGTGACCGTAAAAAAGCTCAGCACGATAGTCGACTTCCATGCGCGCCATCATCAAACGCCATTTGTGCGTGTCCAGGTCCGGCGTGAATAGCTTGAACAGGTCGTTGCGAGCCAGTTCAAACCAGGCAGGCAAACGCGTGTTGTTGATATGGCCGAGAGCATCGGTATCGTAAAATGCCGGTTCAATGATGCGTGTAAACATGGTGTTTCCTTATGATTATGAAAGATAGCAGAGGCCTTTAGCGCCTGGCTAATCATTCACCCAAGCAAACGCTTGGTCAAGTCGTTGAGCGTCGCGCGGCCCACCATTGCTGACAGCGCATCCAGCCAACAAGCCATAGCGTGGCGACGATAAAGCCAGCCAGCGTCCCTGCCGCCAGTCCCCAGGAGGCATATGTCAATGACACGCACAGGGTATAGCTGAGCAGCGCCCCTAACCCCATTGGATAATGCTTGATCACTGTTGATGCCGGGGCAGCGCCGTAACCGGCATGCAGAATGACCAGGAAGGGCAGCATGGTGACAGGAAATGCCGCCAGGGTGCCGGCCCAGGCAGCGGGCACCCAGTGGGCAAGGGCGGTAATCACAAAAATCATCAGCGTGGCCAGGGTTGCCCGCAACCCCAGGGCCGACCACGACAGGGTGCCACTGGCATTGACCCGGGTTTCCGGCACCCGCCGGTAGAGCCAGGTAAACACGCCAATGGCCACCAGGGTGACCAGGGTGCCAGTGAGGCGGGTAAACTCAAAATGCGACAACGACCAGCCGACGGCCACCCAGGCGCTCAAGCCACCCAGGGAGCCCATCAGTACCCCTTTGATGCCGTCCGTGCGGCCACCACACACCAGGTAGCCACCCCCCAGTGCCAGTGTTGCAGTAAACCCCGCCAGGGTATGAATGGCGCTTTGCGTCGCAAAGCCGGGAGAAATTTCCAGACCGATGAAAAACAGCGCCAGCGCCGTGCCCAGCGGGTAACCGGCCAACAAACCGGCAACCCGCGGGCTAACGCGTACGGCGACCAACCCTAACCCAAGTACTAAACCTATCGATGCCAGCAACTTGCCCAGTTGCCAGATCAGGGGAACATCTGCCATCTTTTATCCTTGTTGATCTGCTCATGAGGACAGCTGGCATGCCGACCTCCACTGCCCACCCGTTATCACCGCCGCCCATGCCTGAATGCTGCGAATTATGCGGGCGGGCGGAATCCTTGACCAAGCATCACCTGATACCCAGGGCGCTGCACAATAAGCCCCGCTACCGTAAGCGCTATTCACGCGAGGAGCGGCTAACCGCCATTGCCTGGCTGTGCCGGCCCTGCCACAAGCACATTCATCGGCTTTACAGTGAACGCGAACTGGCTGAACGCCTTAACACCGTTACAGCACTAGGTGATGATGCGGCGATCGCTGCCTTTGTTGCGTGGCTGGCCAGTAAGCCGGTCGGCTTCAAACCCAAAGCGCAGCGGCGCAGGCGTTAGTTGTTGTCACACCAGGCGTAGCCCCTGCTGATCCTGCCAGGCGGCCTGAAGCGCCTGTTGTAAAGGTTCCTGAAGGTGTTCAGGCAATGCCTGGAGAGCTTCCTGTGCGCTATCGAACGAGCGGTTGCGCAACCAGCAATAGGCCCAGGCGCAGGCCTCAGCCTCACTTTGCGGCCGTGGCCGGGCAGGCATCTGGTTAAGCAGAAACACGGCCGTACGGGGGGCCCAGAGCGGAATATCTTCACCGCTGGCGGCCTGGCACCAGGCTTCGAATGTAGCCCCATCAGGTGTTTCATCGGGCGCGCCCACCTTGGCAACCCGGGCTGTTTCGGCGAGTATCAAAGCCAGGCGAGTATTGTCCGCCTGGCCAAGAGCGAGCCATTGGCGCAACAAGGCAGGAATGCCAGCCCGCACCTGCGCGTAAAAGTCGCGCTGAGGGGCATCGCTGGAAGGCCTGTTCTTTGGTTGATTGTCATCTTGCATCATACTGATGAAGTACCCTGTAAAGTGTCAGAAGTAATGGAAATAATTTCTAATAAGTATGTTGTAACGACAAATGCTGTTAACCACAAGGACAACGGATGATGTTCGATTTTGCCACGCCCCTTGAACGACGCCACCCAGCCGGTGGATGGCGCTCCCAGAAATGGCACCGCTATGGCGAAGATGTACTGCCATTATGGGTCGCTGACATGGACTTTACGGCGCCGCCTGCGGTGATGGATGCACTGAAACGACGCGTTGATCATGGCGTTTACGGTTACGGACAGGTGCCGGACAGCCTCAGACAAACGCTGTGTGAATGGAGTGCCACCCACTACGACTGGCCGATACAGCCAGAATGGCAGCAGTGGCTCCCAGGGGTGGTGCCTGCTTTGCATCTGGCAAGTCTGGCGTTGACCGAACCTGGCGATGGCGTGTTGACCATTACGCCTATCTACCCTCCTTTTCTGGCGGTGGCCGAGCGCACTGGCAGAGTAACACAGCAGGCAGCCATGGCGCCGCCAAGCGAAGAAGGTGGCGAGTGGCGGCTCGACCTGGAGGCGCTGGAAGCCGCGATTACCCCCAAAACGCGCCTGCTGCTGTGGTGCCAGCCGCATAATCCCACAGGGCGCATCTGGCGCCACGACGAGCTGGCAGGATTGGCCGCGCTGGTCGAGCGCCACAATCTATACGTGGTGTCCGATGAGCTGCACTGCGACCTACTGCTTGACGAGGGTGCCAGGCATCAACCGCTGGCGGCGGCGTTTCCCGCGCTTGCGGATCGCATTATCACCCTGTGGGCGCCTTCCAAGACGTTCAATCTGGCCGGGCTGACCGCCGCCTGTGCGGTGATACCTGACCCTGACCTGAGGGCGCGTTTTGCCCAGGCAACCAAGGGGCTGCTGCCGGATGGCAACGTGATGGGCCTGGCCGCTGCTGAAGCCGCCTACCGCGATGCTGAACCCTGGCGTCAGGCGTTGCTTGATGTCTTGCGTGGTCATCGCCAGATGAT
>JBNJGW010000087.1:0-8709 GCA_051748005.1 Pseudomonadota bacterium
CGCGCCGCTGGAGCGGGTATACAACAGTCAATACTATTAACAGCCAAATTTTGTTAATATTTATCCATATTGTGATGGATGTAGTCAGATGCTTGGCCAGGCATAGAAAATAAAAAGACATAAAAAAGACCATTTTCGAAACGGGTCTGTTGTTGAATACAGACCTTCCTGTCTACTCTGACCTGCTTATGAGGTGCTGCCATGCGCTCTGGTCTCCTGCAGCTTGCGACGGTTATCCTGCTGCTGGCGATATCAGGTATCTTGCATGCCAACCCGGAGCCGCTAACAGGTTGGGAGTATCGCTGGGGTGATTCACCGCGTAATGCTCAAGGTCAGCCAGTGTGGCTTAACGATACCTCTGATGCCTGGCAGCCGATTGATTTTCCCTCCAACCCGGCTGAGCGCAACGGCCAGCAACACGTCTGGTTTCGCACCTTCTTACCTGAGGGTGAATGGCGTGACCCTGTTCTGTATATCACCAGTATTGACCTGATCGGCCAGCTTTATCTGAATGACGAACTGATCTACCAGTACGGTGAATTTGACGAAAACGGCGAGGGCGATTTTGCGGGTTGGCCCTGGCATATGGTTGAGCTGCCGGAAGGCTATGCCGGGCAGCAACTCTCGGTGCGGGTGTTTTCCTACTATACCGATATTGGCCTGTGGGGCGAGGTGCACCTGACCGACCGTATTGATGTGTTAAAGCAGGTAATCAAACACTCAGCCAAGGACCTGGTGGTCGGTGCTTTCAGTTTGCTATTGGCAATTTTGGCCGCTATTTTTGCCCTGATGGGGCCAGATCGACGCGGTTTCGGCGCTGTGGCGCTATTTGCATCGTCATCCGGCCTGATGCTGCTGGCTGAAACGCCCGCTCGCCAGCTGCTGGTAGAGGCCGCCCTGGGGTGGGATATCCTGCGGGCGGCCAGCTATTACATGTTACCGGTGGCGATGGGCCTGTTGCTGAGCGCCTGGCTGGACGGTGCGCCACGCCGATGGGTTTCCTGGCTCTGGAAACTCCATCTGGTCTATCTGGCGGGTGCCATCGGGCTGGTCTACGTCGGTGTTATCAGCCTGTCGCTGACCTTCCCCGTATTTGACCTGCTATTGGCGCTCACCTTGCCGTTAATGCTGGTGCTGGCGCTGATGCGTTGTCAGCGGCTGGGTGTCGAGCAGCGCCTGCTGGTGATCAGTTTTACCCTTTTTGCGCCGCTGCTGTTTGCCGATATGCTGGTTGCCCACGGCTTTATTGCCTGGCGCGCAGTTCCACTGAGCTACGGCTCGCTGGGTTTCACGCTGGCCATTGCGGTTGTCTCCCTATGGCATTATCGGCGTACCCAGCAGCAGCTGGCGCTGGCCAACCAGACCCTTGAAGACAAGGTCGCCCTGCGTACCGCAGAGCTTGACCATCTGGTGAATAAGCTCGAAGGATTATCTCTGCATGATTCTCTTACCGGCTTGAGTAACCGTCGCCATCTGGATAGCCTGATTGATCAGGAAGTGCAGCGAGCGGAGCGCCATGGCACACCATTGGCAGCATTGATGCTGGACCTTGATTACTTCAAACGTATTAACGATACCTTTGGCCACGCGGCGGGGGATGCTGTACTGGTAGATATGGCGAAATTTCTGCAAAACAGCTTTCGCACGATCGATGCGGTGTGTCGTCTGGGTGGAGAAGAGTTTGTGGTCCTGCTGCCGGGTATTTCCGTAAGTAACGCCAGTGAACGCGTCAGAATGTTGATGGCGGCGCTGCATGAAAAAAGCTTTCACTTTGAGGGTGAGGTGCTGGGCAGCATCACACTTTCCTGCGGTATTGCCGTCTACCCGGATCACGCGAAAACGTCGGCTCAGTTATTGCAGTACGCAGATGAGGCGCTTTATCAAGCCAAGCGTGCTGGCCGCGACCGCTACGTGGTCTGGTCTGATTAGCATCTGCAAGACATCCTGTCGTTTGAGCGCTCTTTTGCAGCCGCAAATAAAACGTTAGTCTGCAAAATATCCATCCAGATCTTTTCAGGAGAGACGATGAATCCGACGATAGAACTGCTTAAATCGCACCGCTCCATTCGCAAGTTTACTGATCAGCCGGTTTCCTCCGCCTTGCTAACGACCCTGGTAGAGGTCGGGCAGGCAGCAGCGACCTCCAACCATGTTCAAGCCTACAGTGTGATTCACGTTAAAAACCCAGAAAATCGGCAAAAAATTGCCGAGCTGGCCGGTGGCCAGGGCTATGTGGCCAGCAGCGGTGCCTTCCTGGTGTTCTGCGCAGATATGAAGCGCCCGACGGATGCGGCCGAAGCGGCAGGCGCGCGCGTGGTACGTGGCATGACTGAACAGCTGTTGGTGGCCACCATCGATGTCTCCCTGATGGCCCAGAACATGGCGACTGCCGCTGAATCCGAGGGCCTGGGTATCTGCTATATCGGCGGTGTGCGCAACAACCCCCAAGCGATCAGTGAACTGCTGGAACTGCCTGAGCATGTCTACCCGGTGTTTGGCATGTGTCTCGGCTACCCGGGTCACCAGCCGGATATCAAGCCGCGCCTCCCCGTGTCGGCGATTCTCAAGGAAGATACCTACAGCGTGGACCAAGAAGCGGTGGAGGCGTTTGACAACACCATGCAGGACTATTATCAGACGCGCAAAGGCGGCAACAAGGACGCTCGCTGGTCAACCAACCTGGCGCCGCTGTTTGACAGCAAGCTGCGCCCGCATATGCGTGACTTTCTGGTCAAACGCGGCTTTGAGATGAAATAAGCGCCCGCTTTATCCGTCACTCCCACTTCCAGCAAGGAGGCTGCCATGCCCCGCTTTCTCCACACCGCCGACTGGCAGATTGGCCGCCAGTATGCGCGTTTTGAACAGGACGATGGGTTGGCGCTGGCAGAAGCGCGCTTTACCGCCGTTGAAACGCTTGCCGCGCTGGCAGCCGATGAGCAGGTTGATGCTGTGCTGGTGGCAGGTGATATCTTCGATGCCCAAACCCTCAGCGAGCGCACCCTGCACCGCACCTTTCAAGCGCTTTCCGCCTATTCGGGGCCATGGCTGATGCTGCCGGGCAACCACGATGCGGCGCTGGCCGAAAGCGTCTGGACGCGGGCAGCACGCATTGGTGCCATACCCGCCAATGTGCATCTGTTGGCATCGCCAGAACCTTTTATCCTGGCCGATATCAGCACGGCGATCCTGCCTGCGCCGCTTACCCAGCGCCAGACCTATCAGGATCTGACAGCCTGGTTTGACCGCGCCGAAACGCCTGAACAAGTTCTGCGCCTTGGCCTGGCGCATGGCAGCGTGACCGGTCAGTTGGCAGAAAGTATTGATTCTCCCAACCCGATTGCCGCTGAGCGCGCTACCAGTGCCCGGCTGGATTATCTGGCCCTGGGGGACTGGCACGGCTGTAAGCAGATTGACGCCCGCACCTGGTACAGCGGCACTCCGGAGGCTGACCGTTTTCGTAACAACGCAGCAGGGCAGGCGTTACTGGTCAGCCTGGAGGCGCCGGGAGTAGCGCCCAAGGTAACGCCGGTGGAGGTGGGCAAGCACGGCTGGTATCAATGGCAACGGGCGCTTTCGGTCGCCTCTGACGTGGATGAACTGATTGCCGAGCTGAAGGCTCTGGCGCCGCGATCCGTGCTTGACCTGACCCTGCAAGGCCAGCTGGATCTGGCCAGCTTCCAGCGACTGGAGCGGGCGCTGGGGTTGGCGGCGGGCCGCCAGCGTAGCCTGCAGGTCCATCAGGCCGAGCTGACCCTGACCCCCACCGCTGAGGATATTGCCGCCCTGCAGGCTGATGGCTATGTGGGCAGCGTGATCGATGATCTACAAAGACGCCAGCAAAGTGCCGCTGATAGCGAGGTGGCCAATGAAGCGCTGGCCATACTGGCGGGATTGCTGCTTGACCAGACGCCTGTCAGTGCCAGCCAGGAGAGCCCTTCATGCAACTGATCTCTCTGGAAGTCAGCGAATTTCAACAGTTCCGCACGGGGTTGGTGCTCAACGGGCTAACGCCGGGCATCAACCTGTTTACCGGCCCGAATGAATCCGGCAAAAGCACCCTGGTGCGGGCGATTCGGGCGGCGTTTTTTGAACGCCACAAGTCAGGTACCTTGAGCGACCTACAGCCCTGGGGCGATTCGTCTGCGTCACCGCAAGTCAGCCTGGCCTTTGATTGGCAGGGCCAACACTGGAAACTGGATAAGCGCTTTCTGCAACGCAAGCGCTGTGATCTAAAGGTCGGCGACACCCACTACAGCGGTGATGAAGCCGAGGAGCATCTGGCCCAACTGCTGGGTTATGCCACACCTGCGCGGGGTGCCAGTAAAGCCGAGCATTGGGGCATCCCCGGCTTACTGTGGGTGGAGCAGGGCGCCGGGCAGCATATTCGCGACCCGGCTAACCATGCGGGTGAGCATTTGCAATCGGCGCTGAGCCAGCACCTGGGCGATGCCCTGGGGGAAGTGGTGAGCAGTGGCGGTGATCAGCTGATCCAACAGGTTGAACAGCAGCGTGCCAAACTGCTGACCCAGACGGGCAAGCCGACGGGTGACCTGCGTGAGACCCGGGAAGCCTGCAACACCCTGGCCGATGAGCTTGCCGAGCAGGAAGCGCAGGTTGCCCGCTACCGTGATCAGGTCGATCACCTGGGCCAGCTGCAGGCCAAGCAGTGTGAGGTAGAGGCCCAACGCCCCTGGGAAGCACAGCGTGAGAAGGCAAAGGCTGCTGAAACCCAGCTGGATGCGGTTGAGAAGCTCCGCGAACAGCAGGCCCAGGCGCAAAAGACGTTGGATGATTTTCAGCATCAACAGCAGCTTAACCATCAGCAGCTGGAAGACTTTGCGGCCCAGGCCACCCAGCTGGAAGAACGCCAGAAAGACAAACAAAAGGCCGAGCAGCAGCTAGCCCAATGTAAGGAACAAGCCGCCCCTATTGAGCATCAGCGGGAAGCCGCCAGTCAGCGTTATGACGACGCCCGCCAGATACTCACGGCGGCTCGCCACAAGGCCCACCGTCAACGTCTTCAACAGCAGCTGAAAGGCGCTGAAGACAAGGTCAGGCGGCTGGCAGAGACGCTCGCAAAAGCCCGCGAGCTGCAACAGCAGCGTCAGGAACTGAGCGCACAGCATCAGCGTCAGTCGGTGGATATCGATTCGCTCGAGCGACTCAGGAAGCTTGAACTGCAGCTGGGTCAGCTCCAGGCCAAGCAAGAGATGTTGGCCACTCGTCTGGCCTATCGGCTGGAGCCGGGTCAACAGCTGATAATTGACCAGGCACCAGTGGCAGGCGAGGGCGAGAAGCGGCTGCTCAGTGCAACGCATGTTGCCATTCCCGGTGTGGGCACCCTGACCATTCAGCCCGGCGGCACTGATGTGGCCGACCTGCTTCGCCAGCAGCAGAGCCTGGAAGCAGATCGCGAGGCCCTGTTACAGCAACTTCAGGTCACCGACCTGGCCAGCGCTGAGCAGCAAGCCACTGAAGCTCGCGAGCTGGCGCACAAAGTCGAACAAACAGCCCTTCGCCTGGGCGATCTTGCCCCCAAGGGGGTGGATACCCTGGCGGGTGAGCACCAGTTGGCCGAGCAGGAACGCAGCGCTTTGGCAGCGTCGCTGGCAGCCTTGCCCGCGCATCAGGACGATGCCGCCCTGCCAACAGAAGAGCTGGCCAGCCGCCAGCTGGAAACCGCCCAGGCCCAGCTTGAAGAAGCGGAGCAAGCGCGTAGCCATCATCAGCAGACGTTGACCCTGGCGCAACAGGCGCTTACCAACGCCGAGCGCGAATGGCAACGCCTTGCAGCAGCGATTCAAGCGCCGGATCGCCAAGAGCGTGAGCAGAGTGCCCGACGGCGTCTGATCGAACTCAAGGCAGAGGTTGAGCAGCTGCAGGCGGATATGAACACGCGCCAGCGGGATATCGACGCAGCCAACCCGACGATGCTCGCCCAGGACATCAAGCGTTTTAGCGATAGCGCGGATGCCATGGAATTCGAAGCCCGCGAACGGGCCAGTGAGATCGAACGCCTGAAAACCCGTCTGGAAACCCTGGGGGCACAAGGGCTGGAAGAACAGCGCGATGCGCTTCGCCAGCAGCTTGAAAGCCAGCAGCGGCGCAGGTTACAGCTGGAAAAAAGAGCCAAGGCGCTGGAGCTTTTACTGTCACTGCTGAAACGCGAGCGTCAGGTCGTGACCCGCAAACTGCAGGCACCGCTGCAGAAACACCTTAACCACTACCTGCAGCTGATCTTCCCCGGTGCCACCCTCAGCGTAGATGACAACCTCCTGCCACAGGCACTTATCCGCCCGCGATCACCCAACAATCAAGCGGAGGAGCATGGCGAGCTGGAGGCCCTGAGCTTTGGCGCCCGGGAGCAGATGGGGCTGGTCAGCCGCCTGGCCTATGCTGATCTGCTGGCTGAAGCCGGGCGGCCCACCCTGATCATTCTGGATGATGCTCTGGTGCATTGTGATCGTGAACGCCTGGAGCAGATGAAGCGCATTCTGTTTGATGCAGCTGAACGCCATCAGATCCTGTTATTCACCTGCCACCCGCAGCACTGGGACGACCTGGGCGTGGCTCCCCGCGACCTGCCTACCCTGAAGATGGCATCCAGCGGATAGGCAAGTGGCAGATAGACAGTGCCCGGATAGAGAGACGTTCAACCTGCGTTGAGCGCCTGTTCCAGCGTTTTCAGCCTGCCGGGCACCAAAGCATCCTCGACGGCGGTTATGCGCAGCACGTGGCCAAGGGCCGGGTCGGCCGGACGGGCAATCAGCTTGCCTTCTTCCAGCAGCTGTTGATGTATGCGCGCTGCCAGCTCGGCACTTGGCAGGCGCAGGCCAACAAAATTGGTGGCGCTTGGCAGTACGTCAGCGCCTAGCCCAGCCAGATGTGCGGCCAGCTGGTCGCGGCGCTGGCGCACAGCGTTGACGTGATCCAGCACCTCGTCGGAGTGATCCAGCACCACCTCGGCGACGGCCTGGGTCAAGGTAGAGACGGCGTAGTGAATGCGCACCTTCATCATGACGGCAAGCGTCTCCGGCTCGGCAATCGCATAGCCCACACGCAAGCCCGCCAGGCCGTGGGCCTTGGAAAGGGTGCGTACCCGCACCACACCGGGCAGCACGCGGCGGCCAAAGTCTCCACCCGCATCTTCACGGAAATCATGGTAAGCCTCATCCAGCAGCAGCCAGCAGTCGTCCGGCAAGGCCTGACGCAGGGCCAGCACGTCGTCATCACTGTGAACATGGCCGCTGGGGTTATCCGGGTTGGCGAGATACACCAACCGCGCGTTTTCGCGTTGAGCGGCCTGAGCCAAGGCTTCAAGGTCGGGCGCCAAAAGCCCCGGCCCTTGCTGATAGGGCACTTCCACCAGGCGGCAACCCTGGCCACGGGCAAAATAGGCAAAGGTGGGGTAGGTGCCTGAGGTGCTGATCACGCTATCGCCGGCTTGGGTCAAGGCGCGCAGAGAAAGCGCCAGCAGGCTATCGGCCCCTGCATCCACCAGCATGGCCTCAAGAGGGATCTGCTTTTGCTCAGCAAGCCGCGAGCGAATGCCCAGCGCCTCGCCGTCGCCATAGCTGTAAACATGCGCCGCCATAGCATCGCCAAAGTGCTCGCGCAGGGCGCGATGTGGCATATCCAGCCCTTCGTTGGAACCCAGCTGATGGGGTATCTCGCGGCCCAGGCGACGTTCCAGCACGCGCACACCGGGGAAGGGGTTGGTCGGGCCATCACCTTGAAGGTGGTCAGGAAAAGTCGGCATTCTATCCTCCGCCACAAATTAAGTCAGTTTAGTCATTTAAGTGTCAACATAGCGACACAGCCTCGACATGTCATTGTGCAATCCTGACGCTTCAATGTTCATTATGGGATCACCTCATGTCATTCGAAGCTGCCTTGACGACACTCTACCGGGATTTTCTGCTACGCGAACCGGATGCCGATGGCCTTGCCTATTGGAATAGCGCTTTAACGGATGAAAGTCTATCGCTTGAAAATGTGGCTGATCAGATGCTGAATAGCGACGAGTTTCAGTCCGATGTACAGCCAGTGATGGCCTTGTACGCCCAGATCCTGCAGCGTCCAGCAGACGCGGAAGGCCTGCAATACTGGGTATCTGTGCTGCGCCAGGGCACTTCCCTTGATGCCATTGGTGACGCCATGAAGGCATCAGAAGAAGCGCAAGCCGGTGTTATGACGCTAGATGATGCAGCCTGGCTGACTAATGCCTATTCCAGCCTGCTGGCTCGCGAACCCGATGCTGAAGGTTTTGCCTATTGGCTGGAGCAGCTTGAAAACGGCGTTTCTCGTGACGCAGTCAGCCAGTCAATTAACGCCAGTGAAGAGGCGAGTGAATTGGCACCCACTCAGGTGGTGGGCACCCTGCTGAGCAGTGATACCCCTGAGCAGGCGTTGGAAAACTACCTGACAGAATTGCTTGAAACCGATGCTGAACCGGCGCCATCAGAGCCTGAAGTGCCCGAAGAGCCGGCGCCTGAAACTCCACTGGCGCTAGGCGAGCGTTATCACCAGGGCACCTCGGATGCATCAACGGCGATTGCCGTGGGCGAGCGGCTGATGCTGGTGGCCGATGATGAAGACCAGACGCTGCGGCTTTACAACCGTGACGCCGATGGCGAACCGTTGGCCAGCGTCAACCTGAATAACGCACTGGGCCTGAATGATACCCAGGAAGCGGATCTGGAAGCGGTG
>JBNJGW010000088.1:0-8656 GCA_051748005.1 Pseudomonadota bacterium
CAGGCTTTGCAGCGCTACGCGTTCACCTTCAGGGGCAGCGTGCTCCTCCACCTTGGCGGTACGCCGGAAGCGGGTGACATACAGCGGGCCGCCTGCCTTGGGGCCGGTGCCCGAAAGCCCTTCGCCACCAAAGGGCTGGGAGCCGACAATGGCACCGATCTGGTTGCGGTTGACGTAGATATTACCCACATGAATGCGCTCGACGATTTGCTGTACACGGTCGTCGATGCGGGTATGCAGGCCAAAGGTCAGCCCGTAGCCTCTGTCGTTGATGGCATCGACTACCTTGTCGATATCCCGCGCCTTAAAGGTGGCCACATGCAGCACAGGCCCGAAGATTTCCCGCTCAAGGTCTTCTATGCCGCCGACTTCAACCACCGCCGGGGTCACAAAGGTGCCGACCTCTGGCGCAGGCAGGGTTTTCAGTACCTTGCCGGCCTTTTGCTTGGCGGCCACGTAATCACTGATCTCGGCCTGGGCGTCGGCATCAATGACCGGCGAGACATCCGTATCGGTATTCCAGGGGTCGCCAATGGTCAGGGCGTCCATGGCGCCATCCAGCATATTGAGCAGGCGCTCGCGGGCTTCTTCCTGAACGTAAAGCATACGCAACGCCGAACAGCGCTGACCCGCCGACTGGAAAGAGGAGATAAGGATATCGCGCACTGCCTGTTCGGTCAGCGCAGTGGAGTCCACGATCATGGCATTCAGCCCGCCTGTCTCGGCGATCAGTATCGCATCCGGCCCGGCATTTTCGGCCAGCGCCTTATGGATGATCTGGGCGACGGGGGTAGAGCCGGTAAAGCACACCCCGGCAATCCGCGGGTCGCCGGTCAGCGGCCCGCCCACGGTAGGGCCATCGCCGGGCAGCAGCTGTAGCGCTGCTTCCGGCAGGCCCGCTTCGCGCATCAGTTCAACGGCCCGGGCGGCAATCAGCGGGGTCTGCTCGGCGGGCTTGGCCAGCACCGCATTACCGGCTGCCAGGGCGGCGGCAATCTGGCCGGTAAAGATGGCCAGCGGAAAGTTCCAGGGGCTGATGCACACGAAAATGCCCCTGGCATCGCCGGGCTCTTCGGCTTCCAGCCGCTCGCCTTCGTTGGCGTAATAACGCAGGAAGTCCACCGCTTCACGCACTTCGGCAATACCGTCAAACATCATTTTGCCCGCTTCCCGAGTGGTAATCACGGTCAGCTCGGCAATGTGCTCTTCGTAAAGATCGGCAATCCGGCGCAGCACCTCGGCGCGCTTGGCCGCTGGCTGTGCCGACCACTCTCGGAAACCTTCTTCGGCGGCATCAAGGGCACTGGCGACCTCTTCCGGCGTGGCTTCATACACCTGCCCGACCACGCGCGACGTATCCGCTGGCGATAACGCATCCCGGGCAGGCCCTTTGGGCGCCGGGCTGCCCGCCAGCATGGGCGCGGCTGTCCAGGTGGTGTCGGCAAAGCGTTCACGGGCATCAAGCAGCGGCAGGATGGAGGCGGGTTCGTTGATCCGGTAGCCGCGTGAATTCTTGCGATCCGGGGCAAACAGCTCGCCAGGCTGGCGGATCAAGGGGCTGGAAACCGCCTCACCCAGCTGCTGCATGCCCGCAATGGGGTCCCTGGAGACCTCGCTGGGCGAGATGGATTCGTCCACCACCTGATTCACAAACGACGAGTTGGCGCCGTTTTCCAGCAGGCGGCGCACCAGATAGGCCAGCAGGTCACGGTGCGCTCCCACAGGGGCATAGATACGGCAGTGGGTGCCGTCTGTTTCCTTGACGATATGGTGCAGCGATTCGCCCATGCCGTGCAGGCGCTGGAATTCATAGCTGTCCTTGTCATCACCGGCCATGGCCACCACGGCCGCGCAGGTATGCGCATTGTGGGTGGCAAACTGCGGATAGATGCGGTCACGACGGTCAAGCAGCATCTGGGCGCAGGCCATATAGCTGACATCGGTATTCACCTTGCGGGTAAACACCGGGAAGGTTTCAACGCCCATTTCCTGGGAGAGCTTGATTTCAGTATCCCAGTAGGCGCCCTTGACCAGCCGCACCATGATCTTGCGGTTGTAGCGTTCGGCCAGGGCATGCAGGGTTTCGATCATCGGCGCGGCGCGGCGCCCGTAGGCCTGCACAACAACCCCGAAGCCGTCCCAGCCCTCCAGGCTGTCGTCGGCCATCAGTGCTTCAATGATATCCAGCGACAGATCCAGCCGGTCCTGCTCCTCGGCATCAATATTGAAGCCGATATTGGCCTTGGCAGCCTGCTTTACCAGCTCTTTGGCACGCGGCAGCAACTCGGCCATCACTGTCTCACGATGGGTGTATTCATAGCGCGGATGCAGGGCTGAGAGCTTGACCGAGATGCCGGGGCTGCCGCGCACGTCGCCCTTGGCCTGCTTGGCGATGGCGGTGATCGCCTTGGCGTAAGCCTGGTGGTAGCGAACCGCATCCTCATCGGTGCGCGCCGCTTCGCCAAGCATGTCATAGGAGTAGGTATACCCCTGCTTTTCCAGCTCACGGGCATTCTTCATGCCTTCTTCAATCGTCTGGCCGAGGACAAACTGGCGGCCCAGTATCTTCATCGATTGACCTACCGCCGTGCGCACCACCGGCTCGCCCATCCGCCGCACCAGGCCACGCAGCGCCCGCGTCGGGCCCTTGGGGTCGTCGTCCAGCACCTTGCCGGTCAGCATCAACGCCCAGGTGGAGGCATTGACCATCGAAGACGATGACTTGCCCAGGTGTGCACCCCAGTCGGACGGTTCTATCTTGTCGTGGATCAGATCATCAATGGTTTCTGCATCCGGCACCCGCAAAAGGGCTTCGGCCAGGCACATCAGGCCAACGCCTTCAGAGGTTGAAAGCCCGTATTCGGCCAGGAAGGCCTCCATCATGGAGGGAGACCTTTCCTTGCGTACCCGCGCGACGTAGTTGGCGCCCGCTTCCGCGACCTTTTTACGTGCATCTTCTGAGAGCTTGATACGCTCGACAAGCTCGCCAAGCACCTTGGCTTCTGCAGCGGCGTAGTTGGCACGAATGCGCGCACGCTGCTTACTGACGGTGGCATCCGGGGTTAGCTCGTTCATGGTTGATTCCTTCTGGCTGCTCAAGAACCAGGGTGCATTTAGTGGTCCGGCAGCGTTGTGATTGTTAAATCATGATGCAGAAAAAGCCTGTTGAAGCTCTCAACGCTAGGCAATGCTGTTTTACCCAGCCTTTGTTTTAACTCATCCTGCTTACTCAATCAGAGTGGCGTCTTTTAACCGAAAGCGCCAGATTCGGGCTTTATGCAACCCACATCAAAGGAGTCATCATGGCACTAATATTCGAGACAGCAGACGAGCAGCAACGTTGGTTCGCGGTAGATGACGGGGTCATGGGCGGCGTTTCGCACAGTACGTTCAGCGTAAGCGAAAGCTGCGGCTGGTTTCACGGAGAGGTATCACTGGATAACGGCGGTGGCTTTGCCTCTGTGCGCCGCCAGCCTGATGAATTTGAAGCAAGCCTCACCCAGGCGGCCGGTATTCGCCTGACAGTCAAGGGCGACGGCCGCCCCTATCAGCTGCGCCTGAAGAGCAGGCTATTAAGTGACGCCTGTGCCTACCGGGTAATCATGACGCCGCCAGCCGATGAATGGGCAACCCTGAGTTTTCCCTGGCAGGCCTTTGAAGCCATCAGGCGGGGCAGCCTGCTTGCCGACGCCCCGCCATTGGAGGCTGCCAGCATTACCCAGCTCGGCTTTCTGATCGCTGACCGAACCGCTGGTCCCTTCTGCCTGGGCGTCCAGCGGCTGGAACCGTCAGATCATCTTTAACGGCTGTCCGACTTATCGGACTGAGACTCGGATTCCGATTCAGTTTCCAGCTCAGTTTCTTCTTCTGAGTCTTCCTCCTGAACAGGGTCAGGGTCCGGGTCCAGCGGTGCCCCTTCTTCATCCACCAGCTGATGATCATAGGCGGCCTGGAGACCCGTATCCTCGGGCTGCGGCTCTTCCGGTTCTTGAGTATCGGCTACCGCTTCCTCGCTCTCGGTGATGCTTTCTGTCCAATCCGCAAAGTAGTCGATATGCCCGGGGTACACCGGCGACAACACCGCCACCAGAATGCCAATCGCGGCGAAAATCGAAAACGCTTCGGCATAACCGACGCTTTCCACCAGCATACCCACGACGGGAGACCCGGCTGCCTGCCCCAGTGCACAGGCCATAAAGGGCAAGACAGGCCCTATCGATAACCGCCCTGGCAAAAGGCGGATACCGGTCATCAGATACAGGCCGGTCAGACTCATGTAAGCCAGACCGAACACCAGGGCTGAAAATATTGCCAGGCCCAGATTACCGGGACTGGCTGCCAGCAAGACCAGGCTGGCAGCCAGCATCATCAGCATCAGGGCCTGAGTGATGGGCGGGTTATTACGGTCGGCCAGGTCACTGACGACAGCGCCCCCCAGGCCGGCAAGGCCAGCCGCAAACCATAGCCAACCGGTATGATTAGAGGCCAGAGCACCCAGGTTGACTGCCAGATCCGGCGCAAACAGCCAGTAGGGTGCCGAAACAAACCCCATGGCAAAGGCAAACAGGGTCAGCCGGATCAGACGCGACCACTGTAACCGTGTCAGCTTGGGCGGCGGCGCGGCGTTAGCGGGGATGACTCTTGAAACCGAAGGAATGAAGTACCAGGCCGCCACCACCCCGAGAAGGGCCAGAAACGCAAAGCCTTCATAGGTGATTCGCCAGGCGTCTGCCAGAAATACCACGGTGGGTACTGCCACCATGATGCCGATGCTGGTACCCGCGTTCATTATCGAGCTGACCCGACCATGCATACTGCGGCTGACCACAGACTGCATGGCGGCCGTCAGGGCAGGCATCATCAAACCGGTGCAGATGCCGCAGACAAACACGCCTGTGCCCAGCATGATGGCATCCGAGGACTCACTGATCAGCCCCAGGCCTACCACACCCAACAGGCCTGACAGCACTGCCAGGTAACGTGCCCCCATGAGATTGGCTGCAAACGGCGCGACGGCAGTTGCCAGTACAAAGCTGATGAACGGCAATGCACCGACAATGCCCACCAGGTAGGAGGATAACTCAAGCTCTGCACTGATCGAGGGCACAAAAAGCCCGAAGGCAAAGCGCGCCAGACCGTAGCTGATCGCCACTAGTGCCGCACCGAATAAGGCAAATCCCATGCTCGACAAGGCTCTCATTGCGGGTACTCCTTTCGGTGATCGTAATACCAGACAGTCGTCCTGATACCAGGTCGCATTCTCTCAGCGACATTCGCAATGAGCAATGCAAGAATAATTCAAGCAGTCGGCCGGAATCATTACGCCAACCAAGGGTCAGTCGTACACTATTTCGGAGGCAATTTTCAGGCCAACATCTAGACGCCATAATACGTTTTCTGAAAAACCACTTATCTTACAAGGATGCTTCTATGCGCGAAGACGAGCCGTACAACCAGACAGAAGAGCAACTCCTGCAGCTTCAGCAGCTGCTGGATACCTCCGATGGGGCTGGCATAGATGACCTGCTGGCGGATATGGATGTGCTGGACATTGCGCGCACCCTTGAATCCTTTCCGGGCAAGACACGCGACCTGCTATGGGAGTTTGTTCCCGAAGACGTGGTCGGCGAAGTGCTGGCCGAAGTGGATGAAGATATTCGCGCTGATTTCATCGAGCCTTTATCCGCTGACGACATCGGCCAGATTGTCAAAGGCCTGGATGCCCAGGAAGTAGCCGAGGTACTTGATGTTGCAGACGATGACATCAAAACCAGCGTCTATGCCAGCCTGGATGAAGGCATTCGCGCCCAGGTTGAGTACCTGCATACCTATGAAGAAGATGTGGTCGGGCGCTATATGGACCCCGAGACGGTCAACGTCAAGCAAGGCGTGTCGCTTGAGGCCGTGCAACGCTATATCCGCATCCATCACCTGCTTGATGATGAATCCCAGCAGGTGATGGTGACTGACAAGGATAAGCGCCTGCTCGGCACTCTGACCCTGATTGACCTGATCAAACAGCCGCAGGATGCTGTGATTGATCACTACATGGACGAGCCTTTCACCTTGAACGACCAGATGAAGGTGAGCGAAGCAGCCTCGATATTACGTTCCAAAGAGCTGGCCTTTGTGCCTGTCTGCAATAAGGAAGGCATACTCGTCGGCCAGCTGAACGTGGCTGATGTGCTGGAAATTACCCAGGACGATGCGGATATGACCTTAAAGCATATGTCCGGCGTCAGTGATGAAGAGGAAGTGTTTACTCCTATCATGCGCAGTGCCAAAAGCCGCGGTATCTGGCTGGGTATCAACCTGCTGACGGCTTTTCTGGCTGCAGCAGTGATTGGCCAGTTTACCGAGGTGCTGGATCAGATCGTCGCATTGGCCATTCTGATGCCGGTGGTTGCAAGTATGGGCGGCATTGCGGGCAGCCAGACACTGACAGTCGTGATTCGTGGTCTGGCGCTGGGTCAGCTGGCAGGCAACAACAAGCGTTGGCTATACAACAAGGAAATGTGGGTAGGCATGATCAATGGCCTGGTATGGGCACTCGTCGTCGGCGGGATTTCCCAACTCTGGTTTGATAACCCCATGATTACCCTGGTCATTACCCTGGCCATTTTTATCAATATGAGCGTATCCAACCTGGCCGGCGTCTTGATTCCCCTGGTGTTGAAGCGCCTGAAAATCGACCCCGCTTTATCCGGCGCCGTGATATTGACCACAGTGACCGATGTCGTTGGCTTTCTGTCCTTTCTGGGCCTGGCGACGCTGATCATTCTGAAATAACTGCTTATTATTAAAAAAAGGGGGGAAAATGCCGACTGACAGCAATCTGAACCTTCGCCTGCGCAGACATCTCGAGGGGCTTGCACCTGAGGCGTTACCCATTACCTACCAGCAGGCCGCTGAGGCACTTGGCCTGTCGCCACCGCGCACGATTCGGCGCGTGGCGCTGGCCCTTGAAGCGCTGATGCATGAGGACGTCGCCGCCGGGCGACCGATGCTGGCAAGCCTGGTCGTCAGTCGCCGCGGGGGCCTACCGGGCGACGGTTTTTTTCAACTTGCCGTGGCACTGGGGCGGTTTCCCGCCAACCCGGCCGACCACAAATCAGCCTATCAGGATGAACTTGCAGCCGTACTGGCTCAGCGGGGGTGATGCCCTCTCCCCGTTGGAGCCTTGGCTAATCTGGCGCACCATATCCTTCATCAGCCCGGTTTTCTGGCGCTAAAATCAGGGTACACATTCACTACTTCAAACTCGTCACCATGCTCACACGATAAGGCATCGGCAATGCCTCCCGCATTCACCCAGGCACTTTCCGAGTTAAAAGCCTCAATCACCTTCACCACTGCCTGCTTGGTGCTGGCCTGCTCAATTATGACGCGATATCGGTTCATTGGTTAACCTCGGTAACAGAGTAGACATCACGGGATTGTGCTGCCTATCGCCGCGAGTTCTGTTCTACAGTTCCCACTCTATCTCACATACCGTGGCCATCGGTAGTAAAGCGCTCGCCGGTGACGAAAAGCCTCCCTGATTTGACCGCGTCATTATTGATAGTTTTCCATGGCCAAGCCAATAAAATGAATTCAATTCATTATTAAAGGATGAAACCTTCATTGGTCACGGCGTACATCGGGCTGTCAGAATAATTCCTCGACAACCCCGGAACACCCTAGAGGCATTTCTTCATGGTAAACGACCTTATTACTCAGCGACTCGATCAAGGGCCGCTGATCTGCGCGGAAGGCTTTCTTTTTGAGCTGGAACGGCGCGGCTACCTGTCTGCGGGCGAGTTTGTACCTGAAGTGGCCCTGCTGCGCCCGGACGCTCTGGAAGCCCTACACCGTGATTTCCAGCACGCCGGCTCCGATATTGTCCAGGCCTTCACCTACAACGGCCACCGCGAAAAACTCCGCGTGATCGGCAAGGAAGACAAGCTGGAACCCCTCAACCGCGCAGCACTGCGAATTGCCCGCAAAGTGGCCGACGAACAGGAAGGCAACCTGATGGCCGGCAATATTTCCAACAGCAACATCTGGGACCCTGAAGACCCCGCTTCCCAGCAGAGCGTACGCGCCATGTTTGATGAAATGGTGCAATGGGCCGTGGAGGAAGGCGCTGACTTTATCATCGGCGAAACCTTCTATTACGCCGGCGAAGCCCAGGCGGCCCTGGAGGCCATTCAGGCCAAGGGGTTACCGGCGGTGATCACCCTGGCCCCCATGGCCGAAAACCGCATGATGGACGGGCCGGGTATTGTCGAAACCTGCGTGGCGCTGGAGCACAACGGCGCCAGCGTGGTGGGCCTGAACTGTTTCAGAGGCCCCGATACCATGCTGCCCTGGATCCAGCAGATCCGCGACGCCGTCTCCTGCCACGTGGCCGCACTGCCGGTGACCTTCCGCACCACCGAGCAGGAACCTACCTTTTTCAACCTGTCAGATCATCAGGGGTGCAGCTGCCCGTCTCCCCACGGCCGCCCCTTCCCAACCGCCCTGGACCCCCTGTTCTGCAACCGCTATGAACTGAGCGCCTTTGCCCGTGATGCCTATGCCAGCGGCGTCAATTATCTTGGGGTCTGCTGCGGTGCGGCGCCCATGCACATTCGTGAAGTGGCCATGGCGGTAGGTCGGGAACCCGAGGCCGCCC
>JBNJGW010000089.1:0-8529 GCA_051748005.1 Pseudomonadota bacterium
ACCAGCGCCAGGTTGATCAGCGGCTCACGCAGGCCTTCCAGAGGGGCTTTGGCCGAGCCAATCACCAGCTGCTGAACGACCGCGTAGCCGACCCCTACCAACACTAACAAGGAAATACGCGGCAAGGCGGTGCGCCGTGACACCGTATCAACCACAATGCTCAAGGACAGCAGCACTCCGAGCAGGATCAGGGCCAGGGTACTGTCGTTAGCCGCTTGAAGCTGAGCCTCGATATGGCTCAGTAACGTTGCCATGATAGATTTTCCCTCCAGAGTTGATTATTCATGGGGTGACTCCACATAGGAATGATGACACAACGTGAATGACCGCGCAGGAAGGCATCACTCAATCTCTCCTGCCCTAACAGACATGGACACCGGTTAACAATCTGCTACGCTGCATCTGGTCGTACATGACCATTAATAAAAAAGGAGTTCCCTTATGACAATTGAAAAAATCGCCTATCGTGCCCATGCCACCGCCACCGGTGGCCGTGAAGGCCATGCGGCTTCCTCTGACGGCGCGCTGGATGTCAAACTCAGCACGCCCAAGGAACTGGGTGGCCCGGGCGGTGACGGCACCAACCCCGAGCAGCTGTTTGCCGCCGGCTATTCCGCCTGCTTTCTCGGCGCCATGAAGCATGTCGCCAGCCAAGAGAAGATTCAGCTGCCGGAAGACGTCAAGATTGACGGCCATGTGGGCATTGGCCCGATCCCGACAGGCTTCGGCATTGAGGTTGAACTCCAGATCAGCCTGCCGGGCATGGACAAGGCCCAGGCGCAGAGCCTGGTGGACAAGGCGCATATTGTCTGCCCCTACTCCAATGCTACCCAGGGTAATATCGACGTCACCCTGACGCTGGTATAAACCTGCCTGCCCGGCCCAGGCAGGGGTATGCTGGGCCCTATCGCCCATGAACAACACCACCGCATGGCAGTGCCTGCGGTGGTGTTGTCTATTGGATGCAAAACGATCTGACACACTGATAGCAAGGAGAATCTGATGAGCAAGGCAACCTATACCCCCCCACGGGTATGGCAGTGGGAGCCGGGCAACGGCGGCGAGTTCGCTAATATCAACCGCCCTGTTGCCGGACCAACACATGAAAAGGCATTGCCGGTGGGCCGTCATCCCTTGCAGCTTTATTCCCTGGCGACCCCCAATGGTGTCAAGGTCACTATCCTGCTTGAGGAGCTGCTCGAAAAAGGCATCAGCAGCGCCGAGTATGATGCCCACCTGATTCGCATCACTGAAGGCGAGCAGTTCAGCAGTGGTTTTGTCGAGGTTAACCCCAACTCGAAAATCCCGGCACTGATGGATCACAGCACTCAGCCACCCCAGCGGGTATTCGAATCCGGCGCCATCCTGCTTTATCTGGCCGAAAAATTTGGCGCCTTCCTGCCTGAAGACCCGGCCATGCGCACCGAATGCCTTTCCTGGCTATTCTGGCAGATGGGCAGCGCGCCCATGCTGGGCGGCGGTTTCGGGCACTTCTATGCCTATGCGCCTGAGCCGCTGGAGTATCCGATTGACCGCTTCACCATGGAGGTCAAGCGCCAGCTGGATGTCCTCGACCGCCACCTGGCAGAAAACCGCTTTATGGTCGGCGATGAATACACCATTGCCGATATGGCGATTTACCCCTGGTACGGTGCTCTGGTCAAGAACCGCGTCTATGACGCCGCCGAGTTTCTTCAAGCCCATACCTACACTCATGTGCAGCGCTGGGCCGACGAGATCGACGCTCGCCCCGCCGTTCAACGTGGCCGCATGGTCAACCGCACCTGGGGTGACCCCAGCGAGCAGCTGCACGAACGCCACGATGCCAGCGACTTCGAACACAAAACCCAGGACAAGCTCGACTGATACTGAAAGACAAACCGCGCAACGCAAACGGCCCGCACATTGGCGGGCCGTTTTGGGTCTTGCTGATTCGTTAACGATGCCTCAGGTTAACGATCACGCAACAGCCATTGCGGCGTTATCTCATGCTGGCCATTGGCGTCGGTAATAAATAAAGACCCTTCACTGATCATTACCGCCCAGTCAATTGTGCGTGGCAAGCCCGACGCTATGTCGCTCAGGCTTTCCTGGGGCAAGCTGGCCACATGCACATTCTTGAGCGACGACACCGCCGGTAACACCTTACTCTCCCAGATATCCACCCGCCCATACGCCAACAGCGACACCCGCTCTGCCCGGCGTGAGCACCAGGTCAGGCGCTCGGCGTCCGGCAGGCCGACTTCTATCCAGTGCAGCACGCGGCCATCCAGGCTTTTATCCCACAGGGCAGGCTCATCCACATCCGAAAGCCCGCGGCCAAAGGCCAGTGACTCGCTGTACCACAGAAGGTAAGCAATCAAACGGCTACACATCCGGTCTTCTGTTTCAGATGGATGGCGGGCCACGGTAAAACGCAGGGTGTCAAAGACGTTACGATCCAGGTCGGTCAGGTTCACATCAACTTTATACGGGGTCGCGCTCAACGCCATGGGAGACATCCATCTGAAATTTGCGCCAGTGTAGCGGATTTATCGCAACACTGGGGGTAAGGCTCATGCGAAAAAAAGGGTAGCCACTCGGCTACCCTTTTGGAATCAGGAAACGTCACGGCTGACCCATCAGAAATCAGGCTTACGCTTTTCAACAAAGGCGCTCATACCTTCTGTCTGCTCTTCTCCTGCGAAGCAGAAAGCAAACAGGCTGGTTTCCAGCGCCAGGGCGCTGTCGAGATCCTGATCCATGCCGTCGTGTACCGCCTGCTTGGCACCACGCACCGACTGCGGGCCGTTGCCCATCAGCTGCTTGGTCAGCTCTGCCACGTAGTCTTCCAGCTCCGCCTGGGGCATCACGCGGTTGACCAGGCCGATACGCAGGGCTTCATGGGCATCGATCTTGCGCCCTGTGGTCACCAGGTCCAGCGCCATGGCAGGCCCGACGCGGCGCGGCAGGCGCTGGGTGCCGCCGAAACCGGGGATAACACCCAGTAACACTTCCGGCTGACCGAAGATGGCGTTGTCGCTGGCAACTGCCCAGTCACAGGCCAGCGCCAGCTCGCAGCCGCCGCCCAGGCAGAAGCCGTTGACCAGTGCCACCACCGGGACCGGCAGGGTTTCCAGGCGCTTGATGGTGCGCAACGCCTGACCGGCGAAAGCACGCGCCTGCTCGGGGGTTTTGTCGCGCATTTCGGCAATATCTGCCCCGGCGACAAACGACTTTTCACCCGCGCCAGTGATCAAGACGGCACGTAGGCTGGGGTGCTGTTCCAGCTCGACCAGCTCTTTTTCCAGCGCGCTCAATACATCGCTGTTCAGGGCATTCAGCGCCTTGGGGCGATTGATCGTCAGACGAACCACACCGGCGTTATCAACCTTCTCGATGACGGCATCACTCATGGAAACTCCTTATGTTTTATGTACATTTGTTGTTATGCACGTTTTTGCTGTGAACGTGTGTTGAATCAAAGGCATTATCGGCCCAGAAAAACGAAACTGCCAGCCAAACCCTAGCGAACGCTTGGTTGGCTGGCAATCCCTTCTTTCCGCTGAGCAGTCATTAATTATAGATGTGGAATCCACGGCCCGACTTGCGGCCCAGGTAACCCGCATCCACCATGCGCTTGAGCAGCGGGCAGGGGCGGTATTTGGGGTCGCCAAAGCCGTCCTGCAGTACTTCCATGATCGCCAGGCACACATCCAGGCCAATCAGGTCAGCCAGCGCCAGCGGCCCCATGGGGTGCGCCGCACCCAGCTTCATGGCTTCATCCACGGCTTCCGGCGTGGCGGCACCTTCCTGGACCAGAAACGCGGCTTCGTTGATCATCGGCACCAGCAGGCGATTGACCGCAAAGCCTGGAGAATCTCCCACCGGCACAGCGGTCTTGCCCAGCGCCTTGGCTAGATTCTGAATCTGTTCAACGGTGGCATCGCTGGTTTGCTCGGCGCGAATCACTTCCACCAGTTTGAGCACCGGCACCGGGTTGAAGAAATGCATGCCGACGACGCGTTCGGGGCGCTCGCACACCGCCGCCAGTCGGGTTAGCGACAGCGAAGAGGTATTGGAAGCCAGAATCGCCTGGCTGCTGAGATTGCTCAGGTCACGAAACAGCTTTTCCTTGAGCGCAGGCTGCTCCGGCGCGGCTTCAATGATGATCGCGCAATCGGCCAGGGCTTCCAGGGCTGTGGTGGTGGAAAGCCGGGCCATGGCCGCATCCTTGTCGTCCGCCGCCATTTTTTCCTTGCTGACCAGCTTGCCAAGCCCTTTTTCAATGTTGCCCTCTGCGCGGGTCAGCTGCTCATCGGCCACATCATATAGACGGGTAGTGAAACCGCTGGCAGCCACCACCTGGGCAATCCCCTGGCCCATGGTGCCCGCGCCCACAACACCGATAACCTGTTCACTCATAATCTGCTCCTGTCTGCCTTCGGGTAAAATTGGCTCGACTACTGATTGCGGGCTTCGTCACGCAATACAAATTTCTGGATCTTGCCGGTAGAGGTCTTCGGCAGGTCGCTGAAGATGATCGTCTTAGGCAGTTTGTAACTCGCCAGCCGCTCGCGGCAGTGGGCAATGATGTCCTCTTCTGTCACTTCGCCATAACCAATCTTCAGCTTGACGAAGGCGCAGGGCGTTTCGCCCCATTTCTCGTCCGGCTTGGCCACCACCGCCGCTTCTTCCACCGCCGGGTGGGAGTAGATGGCATCTTCCACTTCAATGGTGGAAATGTTCTCACCGCCAGAGATGATGATGTCCTTGGAGCGGTCTTTGATTTCGATATAGCCATCGGCATGCCAGACGGCCAGATCACCGGTATGGTACCAGCCGCCTTCCAGTGCCTGCTCGGTGGCCGCCTTGTTCTTGAGATAGCCTTTCATGACGTTGTTGCCGCGCATCATGATCTCGCCCATGGTCTTGCCATCCTTGGGCACCGGCTCCAGGGTATTGGGGTCGGCCACGCACAGCGCTTCCAGCATATGGTAGCGCACCCCCTGGCGGGCTTTCAGGCGTGCGCGCTCTTCCAGCGGCAGCTCGTTCCAGGCAGCGTGCCAGGCGCAGACGGTCACCGGCCCGTACACTTCGGTCAGGCCATACACATGGGTGACTTCAATACCCAAAGCCTCTACCCCGGAGATCACCGAAGCAGGCGGCGCGGCCCCTGCGGTGGTGACCCTGACAGTGTGCGCGAACTGGCACTGATCCTCTTTGGGCAGGTTGATCAGGCCGTTGAGAATAATCGGCGCACCGCTGAAGTGAGTGACCTCTTCCTGCTCGATCAGCTGCATGATGCGCTTAGGGTCGACCTTGCGCAGACAGACGCTGACCCCGGCGTTGGCGGCAATCGTCCACGGGAAGCACCAGCCGTTGCAGTGGAACATGGGCAATGTCCACAGGTAAACCGGATGATGGGGCATGGCCCATTCCAGAATATTGCTCACCGCGTTCAGATAGGCCCCGCGATGGTGATAGACCACACCCTTAGGCTTGCCGGTGGTGCCGGAAGTATAGTTAAGGGAAATCGCCTGCCATTCGTCTTCAGGCAGCTGATAGGGGTAATCCGCATCGCCTTCTGCCAGTAGCGCTTCATACTCCACCTCACCAATACCCGGCACAGCGCCGAGAAATTCTTCATCGGCCACGTCAATCAGCAGCGGCTTGGTGTCCAGAGTTTCCACCGCGGCCTTGACCACATCGGCAAACTCCGGGTCCACCAGCACCGCCTTGGCCTCCCCATGGGCCAGCATATAGCCAATAGCCTCGGCATCCAGGCGGATGTTCAGGGTATTCAGCACGCAGCCCGCCAGCGGCACGCCAAAATGCGCTTCAAACATCGCCGGCACGTTGGGCAGCATGGCGGCAACCGTATCCCCCGGCTTGAGGCCACGCCCGGCCAGGGCGGAGGCCAGCTGGCGGCAGCGCGCCCAGGTTTCGGCCCAGCTGCGGCGGATCTCGCCATGCACAACGGCGGGGTAATCCGGGTAGACGCTGGCAGAGCGCTCAATAAACGTCAGCGGCGATAGCGCGACATGGTTGGCTTGAACCTTGGGCAGATCCTGTTCAAAAATTGACATGCTGATAATCTCTTCTGATGGTTGGATGGCGTTGCTGACCGGCACCTATACCTCGGCATCAAAGGCATGCAGGCACTGCATACCGGCCTCAATCACGACGCGCTGGGCGCGTCCGACCGGCAGCCACTGGTGGATCACATACTCGGCGCAGGCCAGCTTCTGCGGGTAGAAAGGGTCATTACTGCCCTGGTCTATAGCAGCCTGGGCCTTGAGCGCTGCCTCACCCATCTGCCAGGCACACAGCAGGTGCCCCGCCAGATTCAGAAACGGCGTGGCATACGCCTGCACGGCATCAACGCCCTCAACCTTTCCCTGCTCCAGCACTACAGCCATGGCAGCGCGCAGATCGCTGTTGCCAGCTTCAAGCGCCTCTCCCAGGCTGGCCAGCGCCGGCTGCGCCTTGAGCTGCTCGGCCGTCGCCGCTACATCGTCCAGCAGGGCACCCAGCGCCGCGCCGTTATCCCCCTGCAGCTTACGCCCGGCCAGATCCAATGCCTGAATGCCATTGGTCCCTTCATAGATAGGCGCTATGCGCGCATCGCGCAGCAGCTGAGCGGCCCCGGTTTCTTCCACATAGCCCATGCCGCCATGCACCTGTATGCCCAGGGAGGCAATATCCACGGCTTGATCGGTCGAGAAACTCTTGATCACCGGAATCAGCACGTCAACCCGCGCCTGGGCACTATCGCGTTCAGCAGCGGACGCTGCATGACGCGCGCTATCCATTTCAGCGGCACAGGTCAGCGCCAGGGCGCGCAAGGCATCGGTGCGGGCGCGCATGGACAGCAGCATGCGGCGCACGTCCAGGTGGTCACTGATTGAACAGTCCGACTTGCCAGAGCGCGGGCTACGCCCCTGGGTGCGGTCAAGCGCGTAGGCCACCGCATGCTGGCAGGCGCGCTCGGCGACACCAATACCCTGCACACCTACCTTGTGGCGGGCCTCGTTCATCATGGTGAACATATGATTCAGGCCACGCCCTTCTTCGCCCACCAGATAACCAATCGCCCCGTCTTTTTCACCAAAGCTCAGAGTACAGGTAGGTGAGCCATGAATACCCAGCTTGTGCTCGATGGAGGCGCAGGTTACGTCGTTACGCTCTCCCAGTGAGCCATCGGCATTCACCAAATACTTGGGCACCAGGAACAGCGAGATGCCCTTGTTGCCTTCAGGGGCATCCGGCTTGCGGGCCAGCACCAGATGAATAATGTTCTCGGCAGCGTCGTGTTCGCCCCAGGTGATATAGATTTTCTGCCCGCTGATGCGGTAGTGATCACCCTCAGGCATTGCCTTGGTGCGCACCTTGGAAAGATCCGACCCGGCCTGGGGTTCGGTCAGGTTCATGGTGCCCGTCCAGGCGCCTTCCACCAGCCTGGGCAGGTAGAGCGACTTCTGTTCATCGCTGCCGTGGTGGGCAATGGCTTCAATGGCGCCCGCGGTCAGCATGGGGCAAAGGCCCAGCGCCATATTGGCGCCGTGGAGCATTTCCTGAACGGCGCTGGCCACCACCTCGGGCAGATTCTGTCCGCCCAGAGCTTCAGAGACGCCAATCCCGTTCCAGCCGCCCTCGGCATAGGCCTGATAGGCCGCGGCAAAGCCCGGCGCTGTGGTAATGCTGCCATCCTCATGGCGCTGGGTACCCTGCTTGTCACCCACGTCATTCAGCGGCGCCCAGACGTCGTTGGCCAGCTTGGCAGCTTCTTCCAGAACGGCCTCAATCAGGTCAGGGGAGGCATCTTCAAACCCTGGCAGGGCCAGCGAGCGGTGCGACAGCAGTTCTTCAAGCACAAAGCGCATATCGCGTACGGGAGCGGCGTAGTAATTCATGCAGGGCCTCAATAGAAATAGCGGAATTAGTAAATATTCTACGCGAGATAGTAGATTCCCTAGTCCTGGCAGACCATTCACCTAACGTCTTAGAAGTGCTTGAGGTCAATTTTCTTTTCCAAAACGTGTAAGGTTGGTACAAGAATGCTCACTGAGCGTTAAAGACACTTGTAAGATTACGCTTTAAGCCATAAACAAGAGTACTCCATGCCAACATCTTTTGAGGCACAGCAGCAGGCCCTGGCCGCACAGCTGCAGCTGGCAGGCATTGACTACCAGCATCTGTCGGCCATGGCGGACACCGGCCTGGCCCACGACCATATCTGGATTCACCGTGCAGGTGATGACTGGGTTGCCCGGCTGCCCAAGCAGAGCCAGATGGACCTGGGCCCCGCCGATAACCTGGCCTATGAAGCCGCCTGCTATGAGCGCGCCAGCGCCGGTGGCCATGTACCGCACCTGCACGGCATTCTGCCGGTCAGTGAGGCGCTGCCTCGCGGCGGCCTGGTGGTCGACGCCATCGAAGGCCGGCTGGCACAGCTGCCGGAAGATCTCCCGCGCATTGCCGAGGCCCTGGCCAGCCTTCACCGGCTGCCACTGCCTGCACACACAGCCCCGCTGCTGGCCCCCGACG
>JBNJGW010000090.1:0-8316 GCA_051748005.1 Pseudomonadota bacterium
CGCTCAAACAGTTGGTGCACCCGCTGGCGCAGCCGGGCGGTTTCACCGGTCAGGACATCACCGTGCATGACGCGGGCAAGGCCGGGGTTCTTTTCGGCAAAGGCGAGCACCAGGGTAAGAATCCTGGCGCAGCGGCCCATGGCATCAGGTACGTCATCCAGAATCCGGGTGATTCGGGTAAACAGGCTTTCCTCGATAAACTCGATCAGGCCTTCATACATTCGCGCCTTGCTGGGGAAGTGGCGGTAAAGCGCTGCTTCCGACACGCCTACCTGGCGTGCGAGTGCGGCGGTGGTAATCCGCTTGCCGCTATCTTCCTCCAGCATTAATGCCAGTGCCTGCAGAATCTGCTGGCGACGATCCACTTTTGAGTCACCCCCCATGTGCTGCCTCCTTGCGTTAGCTTGCGTCAGTAATCAGCGTGCCTACCCCGGCATTGGTGAAAATTTCGAGTAGAACGGCGTGGGGAACGCGGCCATCGATGATATGGGCGCTGTTGACACCGCCTTTGACCGCCTCCAGGGCACAGCGTATCTTGGGCAGCATGCCGCCGTGAATGGTGCCATCGGCAATCAGGTTGTCGACCTGAACGGTACTTAAGCCGGTCAGTACCTCGCCTTCGCTATTCATCAGACCTGCGACATTGGTCAGCAGCATCAGCTTTTCAGCGTTAAGCGCTTCGGCAATCTTGCCAGCTACCAGGTCGGCATTGATATTGTAGCTATTGCCTTCCTGGTCGACACCAATAGGCGCGATTACCGGAATAAAATCCCTGGCAGCCAGCATTTCGATCAAATCAGTGGAAATCGATTCCACCTCGCCGACGTGGCCGATATCGATAATTTCCGGAGCGGTCATTTCAGGGCTCTGATGTTCAACTTTCAACTGGCGGGCGCGAATCTGGGCGCCGTCCTTGCCGGTCAGGCCAATGGCTTTGCCGCCACTCTGGTTGATCAGGTTGACAATGCTCTTGTTGACCAGCCCACCCAGGACCATTTCCACCACGTCCATGGTGCGCGCATCGGTTACCCGCATGCCATTGACGAAGCGAGATTCGATATTCAGCTTGGCCAATAAGTCACCAATCTGGGGGCCGCCGCCGTGCACGACGACCGGGTTAATGCCGACTTCCTTCATCAGCACGATGTTACGGGCAAAGGAGTCGATCAGGGTGGTTTCCGTCATGGCGTTGCCGCCATACTTGACGACTACCGTCTTGCCTGAGAACTGCTGGATGTAGGGAAGTGCCTCGGAAAGGACTTCCACAACGACTTGGGGGTCGCGGCTTGATTGCATGGCGTTTTCCTCGCGTAATCCAATGGGCAAAAGCGTTACTCGGTCGGCAATGCAAGGCTGGGGTCTACCTGGCGCAGAGCCGCCCCGAAACTGGCCTGAATGCGCGCCAGTGCTTCGGCATTCTTGCCCTCAAAGCGCAGCACCAGCATGGGAGTGGTGTTGGATGCGCGGCAAAGCCCCCAGCCGTCCGGATAGTCAACGCGAATACCGTCCAGGGTGGTTTTGATGCCGGCGCCGAAATCTCCTTCACGGGCCAGCTTGTCGACCAGGGCAAACTTGTTGTCATCGGTAACGGTGATATTGATTTCTGGCGTGCCCATATCCAGTGGGAAGCTGGCAAAGTAGGTATCAGCATCGTCCGGCTGGCCGGCGAGAATTTCCAGCAAACGAGCTGCGGCATACATGCCGTCGTCGAAACCGTACCAGCGTTCCTTGAAGAAGATATGCCCACTCATTTCGCCTGCCAGCTGGGCACCGGTCTCTTTCATCCGCGCCTTGATCAAGGAGTGGCCGGTACGCCACATCTCCGGTTCGCCGCCTGCCTGCTCAATCACTGGCGTCAGGTTACCCGTGCATTTGACATCAAAAATCACCTTGGCACCGGCATTACGGGACAGCATGTCAGTGGCAAAGGCCATCAGCAGATGATCCGGGTAAATCAGTTTGCCGCTGGGGGTAATAACGCCCAGGCGGTCGCCGTCACCATCAAAGGCCAGGCCGATATCGGCGTTGGTTTCCTTGACCTTGGCAATCAGGTCCTTGAGGTTTTCAGGCTTGCCCGGATCAGGGTGATGGTTGGGGAAAGTGCCGTCGATCTCGGCAAACAGGGGCAGGGTTTCAACACCCAGGCGCTGGATCAGTTGCGGCCCCATTTCGCCAGCGACGCCATTGCCACAGTCCACCACTGCCTTGAGAGGGCGCTTGACCTTGATGTCACCGATAACCCGTTCAAGATAGCGTTCGCGGACATCTTCTTCGCGCACTTCACCCTGGCCGCTTGCCAGCTGATTGTCGACAATGCGCTGATACAGGGCGCTAATCGCTTCACCAGAAAGCGTTTCGCCACCCAGGACAATCTTGAAGCCGTTGTAATCAGGCGGGTTATGGCTGCCAGTCACCATGACGCCGGAAGCGGTGCCTTCAAGAATATGGGTGGCAAAATACAGCACAGGGGTGGGCACCATGCCGATGTTGACCACGTGCTGGCCTGCAGCGGTCAGGCCACGTATCAGCGCACCCTGCAGGCGCTCGCCAGAAAGGCGGCCGTCACGGGCAACCACCACCGTGGATTCCCCGCGAGCAGCAGCTTCGCTGCCAATCGCCTGGCCGATCTGCTCGACACCGGCTTCGGTCAGGGTGTCGTCAACAATGCCGCGAATGTCATAGGCGCGAAAAATGGAAGCGGGAAGTGAGGTGGTGGTCATCATCAGTCCTGTCAGTGAAGGTCAAAAGGTTGAAAGCGTTTTTTAATCAGAGGCAGTCATCAGCGGCGGCCTGGCGCTACTCAGACACTCAACGGCTACCGGTGCTGCCAAAGCCGCCCGTGCCACGAGTTGAGTCGTCGAATTGTTCAACAATCTGCAGTTGCGCCTGTACGACGGGCACAATCACATACTGTGCCAGCCGTTCGAAGGGCTCAAGCGTAAAGGCCTGCTGGCCACGGTTCCACATCGAGACCATCAGCTCTCCCTGATAGTCTGAATCGATCAGCCCGACGAGGTTACCCAGCACGATGCCATGCTTATGCCCAAGCCCAGAGCGGGGCAGGATCATACCTGCAAGCTGTGGAGAGCTGATATGGATGGCGAGCCCGGTGCGTACCAGTTGGCAGTCGCCGGGTGCCAGGGTCAGCGGAGCATCCAGCAGGGCGTGAAGATCCATGCCGGCCGAGCCTTCTGTGGCATAGGAAGGCAGGTAATCGCGGATGCGCTCGTCGAGAATCCGGCATTGCAGCAGCGGCGTGGTAAGGTCAGTCGGCAGTGTCATTCAAGTCTCATCCAGGTATTCAGTACGTTACTGCGGTTTATGCAAGTGTTCTGGTGCGCGAATATGCTCAGGGGGGGTCAAGCGGCTATCGGCAAGTAGCAGGGCCCGCTGGATAATGGCATCCGCCAGCTGTTGCTTGGACTGTGCTGGCTGGTGCTCGCTATCAGTGCCCTCCTGGCTGCGCCATAGCAACCAGGCCGCGTTATCATCACTGCCAAAGCCTAGCCCCAATGCAGACACATCATTGGCAACAATCATGTCCAGCCCTTTGCGGGTCAGTTTATCGCGGGCGTAATGTTCGACCTCGCGGGTTTCGGCTGCAAAGCCGATCACAAGGGGGCGCTTAGGGGCAGGGAGTGCAGCAATACGGGCAATAATATCGGGGTTTTTAACCAGCG
Organism: Pseudomonadota bacterium; assembly: GCA_051748005.1. GTDB lineage: Bacteria > Pseudomonadota > Gammaproteobacteria > Pseudomonadales > Halomonadaceae > Vreelandella. The sequence goes on from JBNJGW010000090.1 coordinate 3,681, forward strand.
TCAGGGTCAGTGTCTCGCTATCGCCGGTTTTCTTGATCTTGTGGGCAGAAGGGGCTTCCATGCGGTAATCGGCAACGGCCGCACAGCCAATGAACAGGTCTGCCTGGGGCGCCAGACGCTGAGCGGCGGCATCCATTTCGCTGGCAGTCTCGATATCAATTCGCTCAACCTTATCAGGGGTTGGCAGGTTAACCGGTCCGCTGATCAGCGTGACATTCAGGCCCTGGCGCACAGCGGCGGCGGCCAGGGCAAATCCCATCTTCCCCGAACTGTGGTTGGAAATATAGCGCACCGGGTCAAGCGGCTCGCGGGTGGGGCCAGCGGTAATCACCATATGTCTGGCGTTGCCAGCGGGTAGGGGCGGCGGGGTAAAGTGCGCAATTACAGCATCACTGATTGTCTCAGGCTCGCTCATGCGACCCGGCCCGGTGTCGCCACAGGCCTGCTCGCCAGCGGCAGGGCCGACCATCTGCCAGCCGTCTTCACTCAAGGTGCGCAGATTGCGCTGGGTGGCTAGGTGGCGCCACATGGCCTGGTTCATGGCGGGTGCCATCAGGCGCGGTGCATCACTGGCCAGGCACAGAGTAGTGAGGAGATCATCGGCCATGCCCTGGGCCAGGCGCGCCATCAGGTCAGCGGTGGCTGGGGCAATAACAATAAGGTCCGCCCAGCGGGCCAGTTCAATATGACCCATACCGGCTTCGGCCTGAGGGTCAAGCAGGGAAGTGCGCACTTCTTCACCGGAAAGTGCCTGTAGCGTCATCGGCGTAATAAATGCCTGGGCGCCCTGAGTCATCACCACGCGCACATCGCAGTTCGCCTGCTTGAGCAGGCGGACAATGAGGGCACTTTTGTAGGCTGCAATCCCGCCGCTGACGCCAAGCAACACGCGTTTACCCGTCAATATGGCCATGCTGACTGTATCCATGCCTATAAAAGGCCTTACCTTACCACTGGCAGGGTTGCTTTGGCATGTCTAAGCTTCAGAGACAAGGATCAACAACGCCATTATTGGGCAGGGACGCAGATGGGCATCAATCATTGGCCGGAAGGCGAAAGACCGCGTGAAAAATTACTGGCATTCGGGCCCCAGACCCTATCGGATGCCGAGCTACTGGCAATTTTTCTACGGGTTGGGGTGAAAGGGCGTTCAGCCGTGGATCTGGCGCGGGATCTGCTGACCAGCTTTGGTGGCCTGCGTCCCCTCATGGAGGCAGACCAGAGCGCCTTCTGTGCTGCCCGAGGCCTGGGCAGCGCCAAATATGCCCAGCTGCAGGCCACGCTGGAGCTTTCCCGCCGTCATCTGGCCAGCCAGCTTGCACGGGGCAATGCACTGACTTCACCTGCTCTGGTGCGCCATTATCTGACCTCCCAGTTGCGTCATCTGGGCCATGAAGAATTTGCCGTGCTGTTTCTGGATACTCAGCACCGCATCATTCGTTATGAATCCCTGTTTCGTGGCACTCTCGATAGCGCCTCGGTTTACCCTCGGGATGTTGCCAAGCGGGCGCTGGAGCTGGGAGCCGGTGCACTGATTCTAGCCCACAACCATCCGTCTGGCGTTGCCGAGCCAAGCGATGCGGATCGCCGGATTACCGAGCGCCTGAAAGACGCCCTTGGCCTGTTTGATATTCGCGTGCTTGACCATTTCGTGGTCGGGGACGGTGAAGTGGTCTCCTTTGCCGAGCGTGGCTGGATATAGACGCCAAGTTGTGGGATCATATGCGGCCTTTAAAGATTGGCACCGATAATGCGGTCAATGTCCCTTGTTATTTTGGCTGTCCATCTTTGAACCTCGTATTTCCAGTTATTTTTTGGGGTAGCGCAGGAAACCAGCCAGAGTCCGGAAGACGCCGACGAGGCATCTTTTTAGGTCTTTTCTGGCAGTTTTGCTTGCTGCCTGCAAAGTCTTCTGGTATAAAATGCCACCTTTGAACTTGGGTTGAATAACGGGCTTGGGAAATATCCGGCATTATGCATGCGCCGACTGCTTCTCTGCTCCGGTTTGCCCGACAGTTTTGAACAACTCGCCAAGCGGTTGGAGGCTATCATGTCCAAAGTATGTCAGGTTACCGGCAAGCGCCCGGTATCCGGTAACAATGTATCTCACTCCCAGCGTAAGACGCGTCGTCGTTTCTTACCGAACCTGCACACCCATCGTTTCTGGGTGGAATCTCAAAACCGCTTCGTCAAGCTGCGCGTTTCCTCCAAGGGTATGCGTATCATTGATAAGCGCGGTATCGAGACAGTTCTGGAAGACATCCGCAAGCGCGGCGAAGCTATCTAAGCCGAGCTAATGGCTATTCAGGCCAAGCCAGGCATCATATTGGGAGAGTAAGACCATGCGCGATAAGATCAAGTTGGTGTCAAGTGCCGGTACTGGCCACTTCTACACCACTGACAAGAACAAGCGTAATACACCGGACAAGTTTGAATTCAAAAAATACGATCCGGTCGTACGCAAGCATGTGATGTATAAGGAAGCCAAGATCAAGTAAGCCTCTGGCACGCTGATCGGCTTTCACCGCAGGCGAGTTTGCCTGTTAAAAACCCGGCTAACCGCCGGGTTTTTGCATATTGGCCGATTGCTCGTGTTTCAGTGTACGTCATTGCAGTGTAATGATTGGCGGCGAATATCATGCCTGAACTCCCGGAAGTTGAAACCACGCGACGCGGTATAGCGCCTTACGTGGAAAATCAGCAGATAAGTGAAGTGATTGTACGTAATGGCCGGTTGCGGGTTCCCGTGCCCGAGGCCCTGGCAGACGATCTGGTGGGGAGATACATCGGCAATCTGCGCCGCCGTGCCAAATACCTGCTGCTACCGCTTGAAAACGGTCAATCGGAACCCGGCGGGCAAGCGCGTACGCTACTATGGCATCTAGGGATGTCCGGCAGCCTGCGCATCGCCCAAGTCGGTGATTTGCCCAAAAAGCATGACCATCTTGATCTGGTGTTCAGCAATGGTCATATACTGCGTTATCACGACCCGCGCCGCTTCGGTTTTGTGGATTGGCTGGCAGAGGATGAACACAGCGATAAACGCCTGGCACGCCTGGGGCCTGAACCACTGTCACCTGATTTTACTGGCCAGCGGTTATATCGTCTTTCGCGGGGCAAGCGTGTCGCCGTCAAGCCCTTTTTGATGGACAATCAGATAGTGGTCGGGGTGGGGAATATCTACGCCAGCGAAGCGCTGTTCATGGCGGGTATCGATCCGCGCCGAGAGGCGGGCCGTGTTTCGCTGGCGCGCTATCAGCGTCTGGCGGCTGCCGCCCAGGAAGTGTTGGCAGCAGCTATTACCCAAGGGGGCACCACCTTGCGTGATTTTGTCAGTGGTCAGGGGGAGCCGGGTTATTTTGCCCAGCGCCTGAATGTTTATGGTCGTCATGGAGAGCCTTGCCGGCGCTGTGGCGAAGAGTTAAAACGCGTCACACTCGGGCAGCGCGCCAGCGTTTATTGTCCGCTGTGTCAGCGTTAGCTGCTATTTGGAGAATTGTGTGACCCAACGCCTGAGATTGAACAAAAACGCTGAACGCCGCCTGAAAGCCGGTCACTTGTGGATCTACTCCAACGAAGTGGACACCAAGGAAACGCCGCTCAAAAACTTCGCTGGCGGTGAAACCGCCATCGTCGAAGAAGCCAACGGGCGTGCGCTGGGTGTGGCCTATGTGAACCCGCATTCATTGATTTGTGCACGCATCATGTCCCGTGACCCTTCCATGCGTCTGGATCGTTCACTGTTTATTCACCGCTTCAATCAGGCGCTGGCGCTGCGCGAGCAGCTCTTCAGCAAGCCTTTTTACCGCTTGGTACATGGCGAAGGCGACCTCTTGCCTGGGCTGGTGGTTGACCGCTTTGGCGATATTCTGGTTGTACAGCTGAATACAGCCGGTATGCAGGCAATGAGTGAAGAGATTGTCGATGCCTTGGAAAAAGTGCTCAAACCCAGCGCCATTGTGTTCCGCAATGACACCGGTGGGCGCCGCCAGGAAGGCCTCGAGGCCCAGGTTGAAGTTGTCAAAGGCGAGCTGCCTGACGAAATCCTGATTGAAGAAAATGGCGTGCATTTTGTGGTGCCGGTGCTTAATGGCCAGAAAACCGGCTGGTTCTTTGACCACCGCGCTAACCGCGAATGGCTCAACCGCCACGTGGCCGGCAAGCGGGTTCTTGACGTGTTCAGCTATGTGGGTGGCTGGGGTGTGCAGGCCGCCGCTAGCGGTGCCAGCGAAGTGCTGTGCGTGGATTCCTCCGGCCCGGCACTGGAGCAGGTCGCCCGTAATGCGGAGCTCAACGGCGTCCACGAGCAGGTGGCCATTGCCGAAGCCGACGCCTTTGATGCCCTGGCAGCACTCAAGGCTGATGGCGAACAGTTTGACGTGGTGATTATCGACCCGCCCGCCTTTATCAAGAAGCGCAAGGATATCCCCAACGGCGAACGCGCCTATGCGCGCCTCAACCGTGAAGCCATGCGTCTTCTGGGCCGGGATGGTCTGCTGCTGTCAGCTTCCTGCTCCATGCATCTGGCGCCAGAGCGCCTGGTTGACGTGGTGCGTGGCTCGGTGCGTCATCAGGATCGCCATGGTCAGATTATTTTCCAGGGTCATCAGGGGCCTGATCATCCTGTGCATCCGGC
>JBNJGW010000091.1:0-8306 GCA_051748005.1 Pseudomonadota bacterium
GTTGCCATGGCGCTGAAAGCTGATGATCTGCTGAGCCAGCCCATGCTACTGCTGGATATCCTCGTGCCGCTGGCGCTGCTGTATGCCATCAACTATGCACTGAGCACCTGGGTAGCGCGCACCTGGCTTTCCCGTGGCGATGGCATTGCCCTGGTTTACGGTACCGTGATGCGCAACCTGTCTATTGCCCTGGCGCTGGCCATGAACGCTTTCGGTGAAGCCGGTGCCGATGCGGCCCTGTTGATCGCCCTGGCCTACATCATCCAAGTGCAATCTGCCGCCTGGTACGTCAAACTCACGCCGCGCCTGTTCGGCCCGGCGGAGTAACTCCACGATTGTTATTTGCTATCGGCGCACCCACATAAAGGGCGTTCCACCATCATCAAGTCGTCATCAAGCTGTCATGGGGAATTTGTAGGTTGGGTGCGTATTGAGGATCTTACGACCCGACCTGCCACTTGCCAATGGAGTCCACTTGATGAAAAAGCCCATCTTCAACCGCGCCCTGCTTGCCGTTGCCCTCGGCGGCTCACTTGCCGTCAATACTGCCATGGCCAGCCCTGCGGATAGCTGCCCGTCACCCATGACCATGGCCGATACCGGCATTGAAGGCATGGGTTCACTGGAAGACGCCTTTGCCCCCTTTGCTGAATCCTTCGAAGCGCTGACAGGCGTCGAGCTTGAGCTCTTTTCACTAGCCAACCGGACGGCGGCCGGTACCGCCTTGCAGTTCGATGAAGTGGATATGGTTTTTGCCGGGCCGTCTGAATTCGTACTTTTCGAAACCCTCGCTGATCTTGACGTGCTCTTTTCAGTGGTGCGCCCCAACTATGGTTCCAGCTTTGTGGTCAAGGCCGACAGCGGTATCGAAAGCCTCAGCGAGCTCGCCGACAAGCGCGTAGCACTGAAGGATGTCGGCTCCACCTCCGGCCACATCTTCCCGATGAAGCTGCTCTCCGAAGCTGGCCTCAACCCGGATGAAATGGATATCGTCATGGCCGGCGACGCGCGCATCCAGGTACTGATCAACGATGACGTCGCGGCCATGGGGGGCGGCAACAAGGATTGGGATGCGGTTCGTAAACAGGACCCGGATACCGAATATCGCCTGCTCGCCCAGACCGATACCCTACCCGGCGACCCGGTGATCATGCGCGCTTCCCTGCCACAGGAATGCCGCGATGCCTTGCGCGCCACCCTGGCGGAAAACAGTGATGAAGTCTGGGATTCACTGACCTCCACCGAGCGCAACGCCGACAAGTTTATTGAACGCGATGCTTACCTGTCCTTCGAGACTGACCCGGCCATCTACCAGCAGGTACGCGAAGCCTACGAAATTGCCGGTATTCCGCTCGACGAGTGATTTTCAGGGTCAGGCAAGCACCATGGCCTGACCGTGCATCATCTCAAGCTACTCCGCTCACCGGAGTAGCTTTTTACCGTTTTCAGCTTAAGGAAAAACCATGCGTGATAGCTCACCCTCGCCATCAGCGCATCCCGTCAGCGTTCAATCCGTGCATCTGCGCTATGGCAAGGTAGACGTTCTACGCGGCGTGTCGCTTGATATCCATGCGGCGGAAGGGGTTGTCCTGCTCGGCGCCAATGGTTCAGGCAAGTCAACCCTGATGCGCACCCTGAACCGCCTGGCACGCCCTCATGCCGGTGAGATCCTGATTCACGGTGAGTCCGTTACCCAGGCGCGAAGCTCGGAGTTGCGCAAGATACGCCGCCGCATGGGCTATGTCTTTCAGCAGTTCAATCTGGTCAACCAGCTCAGCGTGTTCCAGAACGTCCTGATGGGCAAGTTAGGGGCTCAGCGCTTCGGCTTGCTTAACTGCATTGCGGCGACGGCCTCACACGCTGATCGCGAATACGCCATGGCGTGCCTGGAGCGGGTGGGCATGGCCGAACGTGCGGCGCAAAGGCCGACAGAGCTGTCAGGGGGGCAACAGCAGCGGGTCGCCATTGCCAGAATGCTGATGCAGGCGCCTTCGTTGGTGATTGCGGATGAACCGATTGCCAGCCTGGATCCGCGCGGTGGGCGCGAAGTGCTTGATCTATTGTGGGAAATTGTCCGCGAAAATAATCTGGCCATGCTGTGTACCCTGCATCAGCTGGATCTGGCGCGCCATTATGCTGACCGGATTGTCGGCATCAAGAATGGCGTGACCGCCCTGGATGCCACCGCCTCACAGATCAACGATGCCGAACTGAGCGAGCTCTACGACGGCGCGAATTCTCCCACGATCTCACCGGAACTGCAGCCAACATGATCACTGAAAACAAGCATATGCCGCGGCGCTTGCGTAAACCTTCACCGCTGGCCTGGGTGCTCGGCCTTGGGTTTCTTGCCTTTTTCGTTCAGGGCCTGATTGCCGCCGACATCACGGTTGACCGCCTGGTTCGCGGCGCCAGCAACATTGTCCGCTTTCTTGGTCAGGCGTTGCCGCCCGATTTCAGCCGCACCGGCAGCATTGGCTGGTCGATGCTGGAAACCCTCAATATCGCCGTGGTCGGTGTGACGGTGGGCTGCATCCTGTCGGTGCCCCTTGCCCTGCTGGCCGCCCGTAATACTTCGCCAAGCCGCCTGGTTCACGTGAGCGCGCGGTTCATCATTTCGGTGTCACGCACCATACCGGATCTGATCTGGGCGCTGATTTTCGTGGTTACCGTCGGCCTGGGGCCCCTGGCCGGGATACTGGCCATCATCATGGATACCATCGGCTTTGCGGCGCGGTTTTTTTCCGAGCGCTTTGAAGAAGTCAGCGATGGCCCCTCCAATGCGTTAACCGCCACCGGCGCCGGCAGGCTATCGGTTATCTTCGGGGCGATTATTCCGGAAAGCTTTGCCTCAATGACGGCGGTTTCGCTGTTCAGCGTGGAAAAAGCCATTCGTTCCGCCGTCACCCTGGGGCTGGTGGGGGCTGGCGGTATCGGGGTTGAGCTGTCAACCGCCATGCGCCTGTTCCGCTATGACGAGGCAGCCGCCATCATCCTGATTATCCTGGTGGCCGTGATTGGTTTTGAACAGATTTCATCGGCCATCCGGCGGCGCATCATCGGTGATCAGAATGCCGTAGGGTGAATGATGTAAGGTATGGCTGATTGCCTGCACCAAGTCTCCTGTTAGCTTTCGGCGGCGCTTTGCCGCCTTCACCACAACAGGAGACATCAGATGTCTTTTTGCATACGCCACGCTTTGATCACACCACGCCTGTTAGCCCCGCTGTTGCTTGGCGCGGGCCTGGCATTATCTTCTCAGGCCATGGCCGATAACTGGCCCGATAAGGGCTGGGAAGTGATACCCACCGAACAGGGCTATACCGCCTTGCTGGAATCCTTGCACAGCGCCATCAGTGAGGCGGACATGTTCGTGGTGACCGAGGCGGGCCCAACGGAAGCCGCCGCCCAGCGCGGTATTGAGATTCCCGGTAATCGGGTAGTGGGTGTTTTTCGCAATGATTTTGCGGTGCGCATTCTGCGCCAAAGCGTTCCGGCTATGATCGAAGCGCCGCTGCGTTTTTACGTCACCGAAAATGAAGATGGCAGCGCCACTCTGGCATGGAAGGTACCCAGCGCGGTTTTTTCACCTTATAGCGAAGGTAAGGACGACGAGCTTGCCCGGATTGCCGCTGAACTTGACACCCTATTTGCAGACATTGGCGCAGACACCACGGCGCCATAGCCATCAATCAAGGCCGCCTCTCCAACAACGGTGATGCGGCCGTATTGATAAAAAAAGCGGCATTAATTTTCTTCGCTGTAGCGAGCTTGGGCATCCACCACAAAAGCAGACAGAGACGCGATTTCGTCAGAATCCCAGGCTAATGGCTCTGCCGCCATCGGCGCTACCATGCAGATCTGCACCATTTCATCGGCGTAAACAGTCTCCATGCCAAACTGCTGCACCCCCATGTTAACGCTATGCGGAAACGCCTGATCAAAGGTTCCCTGATAACCCGATTGCCCATCGCTACCGTGGCAGGTGGCACAGGAAAGCTTATAGCTACTCAGTGAAGGCGCCAGAGGATTCCTTACACCTACCCCTGCTTTTTACGTGTTGGATACCGGTTTGCCATTTTTGCACCGATCATTCCATAATCAATCTTGCGCTGACGATGTATCTGTAGAATGTCTATACAGCCCCCAGCCACTGAAGTACGCTTTTGCTATCGGCAAACATTGTTCTTTCAAGAGTTTTCCATGCGGCAAGTCAGACAGGGAGTTAAATCACGATGACTGAGGTCACAGTATCACCGATGGATCACCTTGCCGCGATGCGGCCGAGGCTTTTAAGCTTTGCCCGGCTACAACTGCGCGACGCCGCTGCCGCTGAAGATGTGGTGCAGGATACCTATGTCGTGGCGCTCGAAAAGCATGCCAGTTTCGAGGGCCGCTCAGCCTTTGAAACCTGGGTGTTCGGTATCCTCAAAAACAAGATGCTTGAACGCATGCGCCAGCAGAAGCGTTTTGCCAACTGGCAGTTTGATGACAGTATGAACCAGGATGACGCCCTCGATGCGCTGTTTCAGGAAGCTCCTTTCCAGGCCAGTGGCCGTTGGCAGGCGGCGTCGCGCCCTCAGCCCTGGGGTGAACCGGATAGGGTGTTGGAGAACCGCCAGTTCTGGCAAGCCCTCGACGCCTGCATGATTGCTCTACCAGAAAATATTGCCCGCGTGTTCACGCTGCGCGAATTTATGGGCCTTTCCACACAGGCGATCTGTAAGGAAATCGGCGTCACGGAAACCAATTGCTGGGTCATCCTGCATCGTGCGCGCCTGAAACTGCGTCAATGTATTGAAAAAGGCTGGCTTGCCCATTAACTGCCGGTGGATCACCCAAGGGGGTTGATGATGATCATGTGCCGCGAAGCGACCAAGCTGATGTCGCTGAAACTCGACCGCCCACTAACGCGCCGGGAACAGCTGCAATTGCGCCTGCATACCCTGATGTGCAGCGCCTGCCGACGCTGTGAATCGCAGTTTGAGCTACTTCACAGTTTGGGCGATAAACTGCCGGATACCGACGACACCTCATCACGGAGCTAACCATGCCTGCCTCAAGCACGTCAGTGTCTTCCGCGCTACGCTGGTTACTGCTGCCCTGGCTGGCGGTAGCCATCACTCCCGCCATCGGCAGCGACGATCAGCGCTTTTCTCCCTACCATATGGAAAACTGGCCGACCCGCAGTTTTGAAGGCGAAACGGATTACCAGATCATCGAGGAAGACGGGCAGGCAGCGCTTCAAGCCAGGGCCAACGGCCAGGCCTCGGCGCTGTACCTGGAGCGCGAGATTGATCTTGATAAAACGCCTTACCTGAAATGGTGCTGGCAGGTCGACTCGCTCTACTCTGGCCTGGATGAGACCGCCAAGGCGGGCGATGACTACCCCGCGCGGGTCTACGTGGCGCGCAAGACAGGCCTGTTACCCTGGCAGGTTGAATCCGTGAATTACGTCTGGTCATCCAACCAACCGGCAGGCAGCGCCTGGCCCAATGCCTTTACCGACCGCGCCCAGCTTCTGGCCCTGCAGAGCGGTGAAGAGAAACAGGGCCAATGGGTAGCCGAGGTGCGCGATGTACAGGCCGACTATCAACAGCTGTTTGGTGAACGCCCGACAAGCATTGATGGCGTTGCGCTGATGACCGATGGTGATAACGCCGGTGGCGATGCCACCGCCCGTTACAGCACCCTGATCTTCTCCGCCGACTCAAACCCGCCAGATTGCCCTACTCTGTAAACTTCCCGCCCTTTTAACCTTAGTCCCACACGCATGCTGCTCCGCAGGTTAAATGCTATGTTAGCCACTTAACCTGCTAAATAAGTAGTTATGGGAGCATTGCCATGTCACGCCGAAGGCTGAGGTTTCACCTTCCCGCCGTTGCCACCGGGCTGCGTTCTGCCTGGCAGGCGGGCTATGGGCTCGCCGATTTGCGTCAGGACATCATGGCCGGGCTGACCGTTGGCACGGTGGCGGTGCCCTTATCCATGGCGCTGGCGATTGCCACCGGAGTGCCGCCTCAGCATGGCCTGTATACCGCCATTGTTGCCGGGGCGATTATTGCCCTCACCGGTGGCGCCCGCTTCAACGTCTCCGGTCCCACCGCTGCCTTTGTGGTCATCCTGTTTCCTATCGTTCAGCAGTTTGGCCTGGGCGGCCTGCTGATTGCCTCGATGATGGCGGGCGTTATCCTTATTGTGCTGGGCCTCACCCACATGGGGCGGCTGATCCAGTTTGTGCCCTACCCTGTCGTGCTGGGGTTTACCGCCGGTATCGCCGTGGTGATTGCAGTCTTGCAGATTCCTGACTTTCTGGGGCTGCAGACGGGTGAATTGGGTGAACACTTTATCGCTAACCTGGCCATCATCGCTCAATCCCTTCCAAGCCTTGACCCATTGGAGTTGAGCGTGGGCGTCTTCGCGCTGGCCGTCATGCTCTACTGGCCACGGCTTAATCTGCCGATTCCCGCCCCGCTGATTGGCCTGGTGGTCGGCGCCCTGGCGGCCTCTGGCCTGAACCTCTGGCTCGGCGGCGGCAGCATAGAAACCATTGCCTCGCGTTTTAGCTGGGAAATCAACGGTGAAACCGGCAGCGGCATTCCGCCGGTAGCACCGGTGCTGATGGCTCCCTGGCATCTGCCAGGGCCGGATGGCGTGCCATTGGAGGTCAATTTTGAGCTGATTCGCACCTTGATTGGCCCTGCCTTTGCGATTGCCATGTTGGGGGCAATCGAGTCATTACTGTGCGCCGTCGTCGCCGACGGCCTGACCAAGACCCGCCACGACCCGGATGCTGAACTGGTGGGCCAGGGGCTGGGTAACCTTGTCGCGCCGCTATTTGGGGGTATCACCGCCACCGCCGCCATTGCCCGCACCGCCACCAATATCCGCAGCGGCGCCCGCTCGCCGCTGGCGGCGGTAGTGCATGCGCTGGTGGTGCTGCTCGCCGTGATTGCTTTGGCCGGCGTGCTGGGGCTGGTGCCCATGGCCGCACTTGCTGCGCTGTTGTTTATCATCGCCTGGAACATGAGCGAAGCGCGCCATTTTGTGCGTACCCTGCGTTCTGCCCCTTTTGATGACGTAGCCATTCTGGTGACCTGCTTCGGGCTGACCGTTATCTTCGATATGGTATTGGCGGTGGGCGTCGGGATTGCCCTGGCAGCGGCGCTGTTTATCCGCCGAATGGCGCTGCTGACCCAGAGTGACCGGGTCGATACTCGCCGGGATATCAGCCTGGCGACCCTGCCTGACGGGGTGGCGGTGTACAACATTGATGGCCCGCTGTTTTTTGGTGCCGCTGAAAAGGCACTTGCGTCATTGCGCGTGGCAGACCCGACGATTAAAACGCTGATTCTCGATATGCACGACGTGCCCAGCATGGATGTTACCGGCATCATGGCGCTGGAAACGCTGCTGGATGATATGGAGCGAGATAACGTCGGGGTGATTCTGGTCGGCCTGAAGGCACGTATGATACTCAAGCTGCGCCGCGCGGGTATTCATAAAATGCCCGGCCAACGCCTGTACTGCCAGCACATGGCCCAGGCCATCAAGGTCGCCAGGCGCTGGCAGGGCTGAATACGAAAACCGCCGCTACCTGAGGCAGATAGCGGCGGGAAAGCCTGTGATGGGAGAACAGGCTTTTTGGGTTATTCGACCAGTGTCCGGGCCGCTTCCAGATACTCTGCGCCGTTCTCGGCCACGCGCTGCTGATCAAGAGATTCAGAACCGAGATGCACCTCTTCCAGCGTCACGGCCATGGCCTCAACCTCGGCATCAATCTTCTGCAGGGCGTTTTCCAGGGTATAGGTGAGCATATGCAGCTCGCCCATCTGCTCGTTACTCAACTCATCAGAGGCCAACAGCTCAGCCAGCTGCTGATTGCCTTCAGAGAAGTTAGTAACCGCTTCCTGTAAGGTTTCCGACGACTTGCCTTCAAAGTGATCGGCACGCTCATGATCATCGTGGTTGTCGGCCATCGCCATACCACTTGTCATCAGACCAGCGAGCAGGAAACCATTAGTAAAAAAGGCAGTTGTACGCTTCATGACATGCTTCTCCTCTGGTTTGCGAAATAGGTTTGTAAGCAGGCCAGCCCAGACCTGCTTTTGATAACGATTATCGTTATCAAACCATAGCACCCATTTAGATAAATGAGAAGCATTATTGAATGCGACTGCGTCAGTTTGCCATTTAAAGCCATCAGCCCCCTGGGCCACATTCCATGCAGCGCGAACTGATGGCTGGCCCTAGCTGAAGATTGGCATTCAGGTCACGCAGGCCAGAGCGCAGGCCTTCTTCCAATA
>JBNJGW010000092.1:0-8047 GCA_051748005.1 Pseudomonadota bacterium
AAGGCAGGCGGCCCGCTGTATGTCACCCGCTTCCGGCGTACCGCCAAGGTGGAGGAGCACGCTGCCCCTGAAGGTGAACGCGTAGCGCTGCAAAGCCTGCAATCCGCCCTTGAAGGGCTGGATGCGCGCAACTGGGCGGCGCGCCGCGACCGGGTGGAAGTGCTGCGCAAGGCGCTGTCCGGCAAGAGCGGCGTCATCCGTAAGGCACTGGCCGAGACGGCCGCGCTGGATATGACGCCGCAAACGCTGCCCGGGCCCACCGGTGAAAGTAACCGCCTGGCCATGTACCCCAAAGGCCCGGTGCTATGCCTTGGCCCAACCCTGGATATTGCCGTTGCCCAGGCGGTGCAGGCGCTGGGGGCAGGCTCTCCCGCGCTGCTGGTTGCCCCGGGGGCAAGCCAGGCGGTCAAGCCCCTCAGCGAGGCTGGCGCCCCGGTCGCCGGGCTGGATGGGGTGATCGCCGCGCAGACGCTGACCGATATTCAGGGGGTTGATGTGGTGGCCGCCGCCGGTGCCAGCGACTGGACCCGCGAGCTGCGCATAGCGCTTGCCGAGCGCGAGGGCGCGATTGTGCCACTGGAAACCCAGGTGATTTCGCCAGAGCGCTATGTGGTGGAACGCCATCTGTGCATCGATACCACCGCCGCCGGGGGTAATGCCAGCCTGCTGGCGACGGCAGAGTAAAACCGCCAGTCGCAATCAGTACAGATGACCGATGATGATGCTGCCCGCCAGGGCAGCGTCAGGTCAGCCCGAGCAGCGCCTGGGCGAGCTTGGTGTCGTCATAGCGGTGGGTGTCATGCGCTTCGTTAGCCAGGTCGGTGTCGATCATCTGCACCCCCATTTCATCACTGATCCTTGCTATCTGCTTGTCCGAAACGCTGAGCAGGTGGGAGTCGAAAAGCACAAAGTCGATGGCATATCGCCCTGCATGTCTGGCCTTGGTCGCTGTCTTACCTATAAGGTGCTGGTTCAGCACCTGAACCTGATCCGCCAGTGTCATACCCAGTGTCTCAAGGTCGTTGCCCAGGCTGGGTATATAGACTCTGGGCGAAGGGTTTTTATGCAAGGCCTTGGTAACGCCCTTGGGCAGCAGGTTGGCGATAATGCTGCTGTAAAAGCTACCCGGTGGAAACACCAGAAGCTCGGCGGAATCAATCAGCGTCAGGGTTTCCTTGCAGATTCTGGAAGCATCCAGAGTATCGATATCATCCGCCTCGCCGGTGAGCTTGATGGCGCGGATCGGTGAGTCGATGCTGGCGGTTTCCTTGCCGGTGAAATTATGTTGCCCGGTAATTGTCCGGCCATTTTCAAGCGTGACTTCCAGTTGCAGATCAACATCGCTGGTGGTGCGCACCGTCCCGCGTGTCTTGATCAACTGGCCAAACAGAAAGGCAATCGGGTCCAGCGAGCGGTTATGGATAAGGTAACCACCGGTCAGGATCAGATTGCCCACGCTGGCACCGGTGAGGTCAAAGTCAGACGGCATCTGCTGGCTGAAGGCGGCAAGGTAGCTCTGGATCAGTGAACGCATGGGTTCGGCAATCGCCTTGAGCAAGGGATGCTTGGCGTTAACCAGATCCTGCAGGTTTTGCTCAAGTGCCGAGCCGTTCAAGCGATGGGAAAAAAGCGCGGCCACATCCGGGTGCCCGGTCACCGAATCATCTGCCAGTGACAGCAGGCGCGCACGCAGATCACCCACTGCCGGCATGGCAAAGGCGCGGCGCAGTTCAGCGGAGCTACCGCCAGAATCAAAGGGAGTCACAAGGTGAATGGAATTGTGGGTATAGTCGGTCAACACCTCGGAAAAGCACCGTAAAGCGGTACCACCGCTGAAGAAAAGCAGCTTGGGCCCAAGCTCGGGGGCTTTACGGTATCTGGCCAGGCGCAGTGCCTGCCCCCTGGCGGGGTCTCGGGGTAGATCAAGGCAGGAGTGCCCCAGGCGACGTTTCTTCATCCAGCTTCCTATCCGGCGTTTTATTCAGCTTGCTGATGCAATTGACTGAAATTTAAGAAAAATGTAACACACAGGAATGACAAGGTTACTTATAGTATCATCCTCCCATCCATGGCACTTGTACGGTGAGGCAGGTTATCAACGCATCCATTCTGGAGCATTTCTATTTTCTCCGATTCGAAGTTGAAAATCACTTTGAGTTAGTTGAAGTTTATGTGACCCAACCCAAAGGGGCCGTCGCAAAGCGCTTGGTTGACCGTCAAGGTTACCGCAGCACCCTGCTGGAAAAGGTCGAGCTTGCGGTGGCGCTTGACGTGCAAAGGCGCAAGGTTGACGGCGCCGGTTTTCAGCAATCCAAATCCCTTGAGCGTCTGGCCAGCCTGCTTGACCAGCTGGGTCATGCCTGTCTGGAAGTCACGGATATCCGGTCGCTGGAAAAGCTGTCGAATAAAGACCTGAAAGGCGACCGCAAGGATGATCTCAAGAGCAATCTCAAAGGCTATGCCAAGGTCATTCGTTCGATTGGTAAATCGCTCAAGCTGGTGACCATCAAGCTGGATAACGCCAACACCCGTCAAGGCCTCAAGATTGGGCGCCGGATTCCCAAGCTGCTGGCCCGCCTACCGGACACCTCCAGCACCGGCGCCTGTGCCGTGCTGGATTTTCAGATCCGGCGCATGGTGCATCTACTCTCGGAGCTGGCTGATGCCTTGCTGGCGGCCAATTTCGGCCCTGCAGTGCGGTTGCAGAACTACAAGCAGCTCAAGAAGGCGGCCCATGCCATGGCGGATCAGGATGCCGGGTTCAGCGTCGAGCGCCTGGCGCTGACCCGCAGTGGCAGCACGATTGCTACCCTCAAGGCCGAGCATGCTGACGCCGGTGAAGTCATGGCCGTCTACAAGGAAGGCCAGAGCAAGAAGGTGATTGAAGAGCTCTCCGGGGTGGATCAGTGGAATCAGGTGTATCCCAAGGTGGCGCCAACGGTGCTTTCCCAGCATGTTGAAAAGGGCAATAAGCTGAGTTCCATGGTGATTGAGCACCTGCCCGGGCATACGCTTGAATCGCTGCTGCTCAACCATCAATGGGACGCCGCCCGTCAGCTGATCGACAAACTGCAGAAAACCCTGCGAAAAATCTGGAAAAGTTCCCGCACCGCTGAAATGGCCCAACCCGGCTATATGCAGCAGTTGCGTAAACGCCTGCCGGAAAGCCGCCATACCCATCCGGGGCTGTTCAGTGAAGGGCAATCTATCTGCGGGCTGACGCGCCCGAGCTTTGATCAGCTGATTGACCATGTCGGCACCCTGGAGAAGCAGCTGCGGGCGCCGTTTTCCGTGTTGATTCACGGCGATTTCAACGTCGATAACATCATTTATGACGATCTCAAGGAGCGTATCTATTTTATCGACCTACACCGCGCGTCTTACTCGGATTACGTACAGGATCTGTCCGTGCTGATGGTATCGATCTATCGGCTGCCGATTCTGGATACCGCACCCAGAGCCGAGCTGATGGGCCTGATCCACCAGCTTTATCAGTTTGCTCGCCGGTTTGCCAAGAGCCACCAGGACACAGGCTTCGATGCGCGCCTGGCGATTGCCCTGGGGCGTTCGTTTGCCACCTCCACACGCTTTATCTACGACCGGCAGTTTGCCAGCGCGCTGGCGCTCAGAGCCAGCTATCTGCTGGAAGCAATCACCCTGGTGAATCCGCACGCACTCGATACCTACAGGCTGCCCTTTGAGGATATTTTTCATGATTGATAAGCGGATTGCCGTCATCGGAACGCCTGGAAAGTGGTCGACCGATGTCCTGGCCGACCACCTGGAAGCGCGCACCGGCTTTCGCTGCGTGGTGGATATGGCTGAGGTGGTGCTGGAACTTGAAACGGGCAAGTTACGTTACGGCGATATTCTGCTGAACGAACTGGATGGCGTCATCATCAAAAAGGTCAGTGAGACCTACTCACCTGCCGCCGATGACCGGATTCGCATGCTGGGCAGCCTGGAAGCCGATGGCGTGCGCTGTTTCAGCAGCCCAGGGCAGATAAGCCGTCTGATCAACCGCCTTGAAGGCACAGCGGCGCTGGCCACGGGCAATGTCAGCCTGCCGCCCACCCGAGTGACTGAAAACACCGATGAAGCGCTGGAGGCGATCAGAGAGTTCGGCAAGGCGATTCTCAAGCCGCTTTATTCCACCAAGGCGCGGGGTATGGTGGTGCTGGATGTAGCCAACGATGAGGCAACCAACCGACGCAAGCTGGATGCTTTCAGAGACAGGCACGGGCTTTTTTACCTGCAGAAATTTGTCAATCTGGGCGGCCAGGATCTGGGGATGGTATTTATCGGCGGCGAATACCTGTGTACTTATGCCCGGGTGAGCGGCGCCAACACCTGGAACACCACTATTCATAGTGGGGGCAAGTACCAGGCCTATCATGCCAGCCCTGAGCTGATTGCGCTTGGCCGCCAGGCACAGGCCTGTTTTGAACTGAGCTTCACCACCGTGGATATTGCCCTGACCGATGAAGGGCCTGTGGTGTTTGAAGTCTCTGCTTTTGGTGGTTTCAGCGGCGCGCTCAAAGGCTGCGGCCTCGATGCTGCCGGGGCGCTGTGTGATCACGTACTGGCCGAGCTGCAGGCTGATAACCGGGAGCCTGCCTGATGACACTCAAAATTGATGCCCTTGTCTGCCAGCCTCTGGCCAGCCTCAAGGCCAGCTGTACCGTTTACCTGTTACTGCCTTTTCAGGGGCTGACCTTGCAGATATGGGCTGATAATCCGCGCATTCTTGAGTTGCTCAAGCAGTATTATTCAGGCCTGACCGCGAGTATTCCGAGTGAGAGCCAGCCGGTGCAAGCGGTGTTCCTGATTGATCAGCAGGTCAACACCCAAGGCATTAACTGGACGCCGGCCAAGCGTAACAAACCCAGCCCGCTGGGTCTGAAAGAAGCCTACTGGGATACCTCTGAGGGCCGCTGGATTCATAAAGTCCGCACCGGCATGGTATTTCTCCAGACCCTGGATGCTCCGCTTGCCATGGGCGATCTGACCCGGCATTTTTCTCAGGTCGTCAATTTTATCAACAACCAGTTTCTCAATGTGCAGCAGCGCTGCGGCTATCTGCTGGGGCATGCCTCAGCCTTTACGGCTAATGGTCAGGCAACAGCGATTGCCGCCAGCTCAGGCGGTGGCAAATCGACCCTAATGCTGAAAGCCCTGGAAAACCCCGGCGCCCGCTTTCTGTCCAATGATCGTATCCTGTTCAAGCCCCAGCCTGAAGGATGCGCCACCGAGGTGCTGGGTGTGGCTAAGCATCCTCGGGTAAACCCAGGCACCCTGGTCAGTTCAGCGCGGCTTGCCAGGCTATTGAGCGCTGCTGAGCGCGAGCGCTATGGGCAGATGCCGACTGTGCAGCTCTGGGGCATTGAGCAAAAATATGATGTCTTGATTCCTGCGCTTTACGGTGATGATAAAACCACACTGTCAGGCAAGCTGAGCACTCTGGTACTGCTGGACTGGTCGCTTGAGGCTACTACGCCCACCGGGCTAAGCCGCGTGGATATAGAGCAAACGCCTGAGGCATTGGAGGGCCTGCGTAAAAGCCCCGGGCCGTTTTTTCAGTGTGGCGACGGCCATTTTCCCGCTGAGCAGGCGCCTTCCTGTCGCCTTTACGCCCGTCAGCTGGTCGGCGTAAAAGTGTTACGCCTGACCGGCGCGGTGGATTTTGAGCGCGCCATTGAACTGTTCAAGGCCGAAGGCTTGCTGGCATGAACGTGCAGCGGCTGGCGCTGATTCGTCACGGTGACTATGCCCAGCGGGCAAAAACGCCCAGCGCCCTGCAGCCTTACCCGTTGACAGCGAAAGGCGCCGACGAGGTCAGGGCGCAGGCCTGTGCGTTTGGCGACTGGCTGGCCGCGTCAGGGTGGCGGTTACATAGTGACATTCACTGCTCGACGCTGTTAAGAGCCTGGCAGACAGCGAATATCTACCGCCAGGAGCTTGCCTCTTTTTTTACCGAGTCGCCGTCCGTCAACAGCTTTTCTGCCCTGTGTGAACGCAGCGTAGGGGCCGTGGCCAATCTCAGCGTTGGTGAAATCGAAGGTATTGTCGCCCAGGACCCACGCCTGGCGCCTTTGCCAGTAGGCTGGAAATCCGCCAGCCACTTCAGGTTGCCCTTTGAAGGGGCAGAGTCACTGTTGGAAGCCGGCGAGCGGGTTGCCCAGCACTTGCAGGCGCTGCCTTCTGCTGCCGATGGCCAGATACAGCTGGTTGTTGGCCACGGTGCCTCTATCCGTCATGCCTGTTATCATCTTAATGTCATCTCTTTCGGCGATATTAAACGGTTGAGCATGTTTCACGGTCATCCGGTCGTTTTTGAAAGACAAGCCGACGGCTGGAGGCGGCTTTATGGCAACTGGAAGCACCGTCAGGCGGCGGACCCACTCGACTAGAAGATGATGGCGACCATGACAGCATTCAACCTTATTCCACAGGTCAGCAGGCAGGCCTATCACAACGCCGTGCTGAGCCAGCTGCCAACCGAGTGGGCGCCCTGGCCGGATGACCCGACGTCCGTCAACCATGATGATGCCTTAGCCATCTTTCAGCGCCGCGCGCAGAAAAAGCGCTTTACCTGGCCCGCCAAGCCGGTGGTGTTTATCTCCGATGCCCACGCCGATGCTGAAGCATTTGAAGCGTCCCTGTTAGCCGCTGGGGTCATCGAGCGTGACGGTGCTCAGCTGTGTGAATATGAACTGACCCGTTTTGGCAAGAAAGCAGAAATCATCGTAGGCGGTGACTGCCTGGACAAGGGGCCCAGCAACCTGATGCTGTTGCGCAGCCTGGCGCACCTCTACCGCCTCAAGGCCAATGTCACCCTGCTGGCCGGCAACCACGATCTGCGCCTGCTGATGGGTCTGCTGTCGCTGAAACGCGACACCGATACCGGCAGCCAGCACCTGTTTGTGCGCATGGGCAAGAAAGTCATTCCGCTGTTCAAGGAGGTTTTTGACCAGTACCTGGCGGATAGCCAATGGGACAGAGACATACCCAATGAAGGTGCTTGCCGGGAGGCGCTGTTTCCCAGTGATGCCTGGTTTGAAAATTTTCCCTTCTACGCAGCGGGGTTTCTGACACCGGAAGGCATCGACCGCGAAATCAGCAAGATGCGCAAGAAGGCCGAGAGCTTTGAGAACCATTGCGCCAAAAATGGTCTCTCACTGCAGCAGGTGTATGCCGCAGCGATGAAATGCCGCTCACTGTTTCTCAAGCCCTCCGGTGAGTTTGGCTGGTTTTTCCGCCGCATGCAGCTGGTTAAAAAACGCGGTTCCTTTCTGTTTCTGCATGCAGGTCTGGATGATGCCATGGCCGAACTGCTGGCCAATCACGGCATCAAGCATGCCAACCGGGCGTTCAAAAAGAACCTGATGAGCCAGAACCTGTTCAGCTTTTATTACGGCTCGCTGGCCAATACCTTCAGAACCAAGTATCGCAAGGCTGACCTGCCGTTGACCCGCCACGGGGCCCGAGTGGCCAGAAAGGCCGGTATCCAGGTGCTGGTGCACGGGCATATCAACCAGCATGCGGGCCAGCGGGTTTCGCTCAAGAATGACCTGATCCATATCGAAGCCGACATCACCCTGGATGCCAACTCGCGGAAAAATGAAGGACTCAAGGGAATAGGCGTTGGCGCGACGCTGATTGATAAAAAACGCGGCCTGGTGGGCCTGAGCGGCGACTATCCGGTGGCCAAGGTCTTCAGCCCTGGGCGCAAGGGGAAGCGGTCGGGTAAGGCGTCATAACAAAATAGTTAAATGGAAAAGGGTTAAATGGATAAAGCCTTAATGGGGGGCATCAATGAAGTCTAAAACCAAGTTCAGTCATGACTCGCTGCTTGACCGCGAAGCCACTCAGGAACTGCTGGTGACCCTGGCGAAGGCAATTAATGAAGGCCATCTGGCATTTCAGGAAAGCGAAGATGATCTGGTGCTGTCGCCTCAGCAACTGCTGCAGGTTTCCCTGCGTGCCAGTGATGAAGGCGACAAGCAGGAAGTTGAAGTCAAGATCAAATGGCGTATCAAGGAAAAAA
>JBNJGW010000093.1:0-7903 GCA_051748005.1 Pseudomonadota bacterium
CAAAGCCTGAAACCAAGGGCAGTCTAGGCCTCGTGGGTGATGGCGAGTTTCCAGGCTTCTAAGGATAAAACACGTCGCCATCAAGCGTACCAACAAATATTTCTGCCTTGGACATATTGCAGATCTTTGACAAGCAGCTTAGTTTATTTAATGCCTGTTAATGTTTTTTTTCGCACAATGCCTTGCTGCTCAAGAAAAACTCGGTTGAGATTGTGAGTGAACAGGTCCCCATACAATTATTCTCAAAAGAGACAGCCGTACAATGTCAAAACTAGCTGATACATCAGATCTTGCATGCACAAGCGTAGTCGTTCAGGAATTTACCAACAGTGTCCTTGATCCTGGTGCGCCCATGTTAGGGCCTGTGGAAAATGGCGGTACCATCATCGCCAATACGGCGCCAGGCTGCTGGGGGCCAATGATCACGCCCAGTCTGCGGGGCGGGCACGAGGTCACGCAGCCTGTATTTGTCGAAGGCGCCGAAGTGGGTGATGGTGTGGCCATTCGCATCCGTGATATTACCGTGACCTCCATTGCAACGGCATCCGGGCATGACAGCTCGCCAGAAGGTTTTTGTCTTGGCGACCCCTATGTGGCGGCCCGCTGCCCTGTCTGTGACACTGTTGCGCCTGAAACGCACATTGAAGGCGTTGGACAGGATTCGGTGAAATGTAATGTCTGCAATAACGCGGTCAAGCCTTTTGAAATTGTTCATGGCTATACGGTTACCTTTGATGATACGCGTACCGTTGGTTTGACGGTTCCCAGCGAGGTGGCGAAAACCTTCGCGCAAAATGCCGCTCACTATTCTGCCTTGCCGGATCAGAGCCGCCAGCATTCCATCCTCAACTATGCGCCTTCTGACATGCCAGGGACACTCATTCGCACCCGACCCTTCATGGGTCAGCTGGGCACCTGCCCTTCCATGCCCATGCCTGACAGCCACAATGCCGGCGATTTCGGCGCCTTTCTGGTAGGAGCCCCGCACGAATATGCGATTACCCCAGAGCAGTTGGCTGAACACAAGACCGACGGGCATATGGATATTGATGCGGTGCGGGCAGGCTCAATTCTGGTTGCCCCGGTTAAGGTTACCGGTGCGGGCATCTATATGGGCGATATGCATGCGGGCCAGGGGGACGGGGAAATCGCGGGCCATACCATGGACGTGGCAGGAAGCGTTACCCTGCAGGTCGACGTCGTCAAGCATTACCCTATTGATGGGCCTGTGCTATTCCCTTTACTGGAAGATCTTCCACCCCTGGCCAAGCCTTTCAACCCTGAGGAAATGGCCAAAGGCCTGCGCCTGGCTGAGAAATGGGGAGTGGCAGACATTGAAGCCTTGGCACCGATTTCGGTGGTGGGCACCGCTGCTAACCTTAACGATGCCATCGATAACGGTCTCGAACGAGCCGCAAAACTGCTTGATGTGAGCGTTGCCGAAATCCGCAACCGCGCGACGGTCAATGGTGCCATTGAGATTGGCCGCGCTCCCGGGGTGATTCAGGTCACTTTCCTGGCGCCGCTTTCACGCCTGGATGCGGTGGGCCTGGGCCACTATGCGCGCGAACAATACGATCTCTGATCTCACCCAGGGCCGCCACCGTTGTTGGTGATGACGGTGGCGGCATCATAACGGCTTACACTGCTGCCACAGGAAGTGCTCATGTCTGCTAGCTTAAGCAAGACCAAATCAAGCTTTTACCGGCGCCTTTATGTGGCGTACCTGATTGATCAGGGCGTAACCAGCGTGCCGGCACTGATGGAAACCACCGGCATGCCAAGGCGCACCGCTCAGGATACGATTGTCTCACTGGCCGAGCTGGATATTGAGTGCGTTTTTCAGCACCATGCCGGTGAGCGGCATAACAGCGGCCATTATCAGATCGCCAGCTGGGGGCCGATTGATCCTCACTGGGTCAGTCAGCAGGCAGACCGTTTGCGCACGGCGCTGGGCTACGATACTGACTGACACCATTGAATGCTGACACACCCTCAGGCGATTAGGGGCCTTCAGTTAACGGCGACTTCATAACCGGTAAATTTGCGCAGGTTAATCACACCGGTATCGAGCATCAGGTACTGGCCTTTGATACCTTGCAGCACGCCTTCGACCTGCGGCTGTTTATCAAAGTTGTGGGAAGTGATCTTGCCCGGGAAGGTATTGACCGGGTAGTCGAACTGCAGCGGGGTGGCGTCGAGCTTGCGAATGGCGGTGTCACCGTGGATTTCTGCCAACTGCCGCAGGCCGTCGTCCAGTTCGCTGAACAGACGATCGCGCTCGGCGCGCAGATCCATCTCCACCACTTCACCTTTAAGCATGGCCCGCCAGTTGGTGCGGTCGCTGACCGCTTCCTTGAACAGCACCTCAACAAAACCGGACTGCTGGCGGGTATCCACTTCCACAATGGGTAATGCCTGGATGGCGCCCTGGTCCAGCCAGCGGGTCGGCATCTGGGTCTTGCGGGTAATGCCGACTTTCAGCCCGGAAGAGTTGGCCAAGTAGACAATATGCGGCTGAAAGCAGTGCTGTTCGCCCCACTGTGGTTCACGGCAGGTACCCTGATAGTAGTGGCAGGTTTCCGGCTTCATGATGCAGGTATCGCACTGTGCCAGACGCTTGAAACAGGGGTAGCAATACCCCTGGGCAAAGCTTTTCTTGGTCGCCCGGCCGCAGTGAGTACAGGCAATAGCCCCTGTCCACGTCATCGAGAGCGGCTGGCCTAGGCGTTCGTTCAGAGGTAGGTAGTGCTCGCCCAGGCGCAAGCGGTAACGTGCTGGAGCCTGAGGGCTGGTACCAGGCTCAATCGCCATCTTGCGCAGGCAGCCCTGCAGAGGTGCATCAACCACGCGTTGCGTCCTTACCCAGCCCGGCAAGCTCCGGTGACACGCCCTGCCCGGTAGCCCCCGCGCCGCAGGTGCGCTGTTCAAGATAGCCAACCCGATTCTCTTCAGGCACGTTATTCTCGACCTCGTAGCGCATCACGGCTTCCATGCAAAGCTCTGTCTGTTCAGCGCTCAGGTAGCGCCCATCAGGCCACTTACGCAGTTCAACCGCCTGCTTGAGGCTTTGATAAATGGCTGGCGTCATCTGATTGATCATTTTTTCGAAGGTCATATCACTCATTTTGCGTGCTCCTGTTAGGACCGTAACTGCCGCGAAGAATAATACCAGCCTGATAGCAAACCGACGAGTAGCCCGCCTAAATGGGCTTCATTGGCGACATTGCCAAAGCCGACGCTGCCTGCCATATCTGTCATGGTGAAGACCATCCAGCCCAGCATGAAGACCACCAACATTTGTGGCACAAAGAAACCGCTAGCGGGTACTCGCCGCGACATCAGCCACACATGCCCCAGCAAGGCATAGACAACTCCAGACATCCCGCCAAACAGGACGGTGCCCGTCATGAATTGCGCCAGATTAGAACCGATACCCGCCACCACCAGAAGCAGCAGCATCATCCGGCTGCCTTGCAGCATTTCAACCTGCTTGCCGAAGTACCACACCCACATGAGGTTGAAGATCAGATGCATCCAGCCAAAGTGCAGAAAAGCAGGAGACAGCAGCCGCCAGACTTGACCGCTGGTCACGCTGTCCAGCAGGCTGCCGTAGACCAGCTCGCTGCCGGACAGGCCAATAGGCACAATAGTCAGGGTAACAATCAGCAAGTCACCAAACACACCCAGTAAAGCAAACACTAAAAGGCTCAAGCCGATCATCAGTGCGGTGACCGGTACCCTCTTGAGCGCTGGCGCCCACTGGGAAAGCTGACCCGACAGCTTCGGCCTGGCAGCTGGCTTGGCAATATTCAAGGGTTCCCCCTGTTCCCAGCGCCTGACCAGCGTTTCCAGTTCATGACGCTGGCGGGGGTCAGCCAGCCAGAGCAGCAGGCCGTCTTCTTCTTCGCTGATCTGATGCCCGATACGCTGCTGCCAGAGGGCCTGGCGCAGCGCGGCTGTGTCTGCATCGCGGGGAAGTCGCATCACTGGCTGCATGGTGTCTTCCTTTGTCTTTCAAGATCCGGATTTATTGACCCTGATTTTTTCAGCACGCTAAAAAACCCGGCGGGGGAACCGCCGGGCAAAAGCAAGGGATCATTCAAGGGAACACTTATTGAGATTGTCTGACTGCCCTCAGGTTCCCATGGCTCGATAAAAAAATTGGTGAATGTCATTTTATATGCCCTAATCCTGATCAAGATCCCAACCGGACACTTGCGGTAACTCTTCTCTGGCCACCTTGATCCAGGCAAAGTGATCAGCATTCAGGCAGGCTTCTCCGCTCCACCGGTAAGCCACCAGACGGCCGTACTTGACCGCGCTGTAGTCAAGGCAGGCAATATTGGTGGCGGGCAGTGCAGGAATGCCTTCACACCAGTAGTGGCCAATAAATAATGGCGGCTGATCAGGCGCATAGTAGCTTAACCTTTGGCGTTCGCCAGCGGTCAGCCGACGTGCCTCGAGATCGCCTGGCAGGTTATCAGGCTGAAATACCACATCACCCCAGACAAGCGGCTGCTCGCACCAGAAGTGCGCCCGAAAGCTTTTGCGGGTAAAGCCGTCGCCCGAGTGAATTTCCACTCCCTTTGGCAAAGGAATATGGGTGCCGCGGGTGAGGCGGTCAACAATGTGGAAGGCTTGGGTGTTCGAGCGGGTTGATTCGACCAGAAAATCATCATCCATACAGGCATCAGGAAGACGCTGATCCAATGCCTCAATCAGGGCGTCATCCCAACAGGCATGCACAACGCGGAAATGCTCGAACTCAAGATACAAGGGAATCCGCTTAAACCAGGCCAGAGTGTCTTCCCACTCGTTGGTATGGTCGCGATATTGGTCCAGAGTATCCTGAATGATCCGGTTATGGCGGGGCGAATGCTCTCTTAACCAGCGCTTGCCACTGCCTTCAGGCGCCGGGTGACAATAGGCCAGGGCGTTGTATTCGTGGTTACCCATGACAATAAAGGCTTCTCCCGCATCGACCATGCGCCGCGCCGTCTGAACGGCCAGACGAATGCGCGGGCCACGGTCAATCAGGTCGCCCAGAAAAATGACCTTGCGTTGAGGATGGCGATAAACGCCCTGCTCTTCGCGATAGCCCATATTTTCAAGCAAGGCCACCAGAGTGGCGCCGCAGCCATGTACATCACCTATCAGGTCATATCCCTGCATGCTTAGTCCCCCAACCGATGGCTCCAACCGAGCTTGCTGCGCAAGACCTCGTAAAAGTTATGCCCGATAGGATGAACGAGTTGAACACGCTGGGGCTTACGGGTAATAACCAGCACATCATCCGGTTTTGCCACTGCCCGGGTTTGGCCATCACAGCTGATATGGGGATAGGTTTGATTGGTTTCTCCAATATGAATACGTATTTCACTGGCGGCATCGATGACGATCGGCCGGCTGGACAGGGTATGCGGGAACATCGGCACCAGGGTCACCACATCCAGCTTGGGATGCATGATAGGCCCGCCGCCGGATAATGCATAAGCCGTTGAGCCAGTAGGTGTGGCCACAATCAGCCCATCGCTGCGCTGGCTGTAAACAAACTGGCCGTCAATAAAGAGTTCAAATTCAATCATGCGCACCGCCTTACCCGGGTGCACCACCACTTCATTCAAAGCCTCGCCATTGCCTACCGCCACGCCGTCACGGTACAGCTCGGTGTCCAACAGAAATCTTTCTTCAACCTCGTATTGGCCGGCCAACACTTCGCCTACGCGCTGCTCCAGCTCATCGGGGGAAATATCGGTCAGAAACCCCAGACGCCCGCGGTTGACGCCCAGCATCAAGGTGCCGGTTTTACACAAGGTGCGGGCCGCCCCCAGCAGGCTTCCATCACCGCCAATCACGATGACCAGGTCACAAAGCTCTCCCAGTGCCCGTCGGCTTGCCTCAGGCTGGCCGTGGTGAGGAATAACGGTGGCGGTACGATCTTCCACCACCACCTGATAGTCACGGGCCACAAGGAACCCCACCAGGCGTATCAATGAGTCGGCAACTTTTTCGCTGCCCAGACGACCAATCAAACCAATGGTGGAGAAAGGACGAGATTCCTGGTCATGCCGGGAAGCGTCAGCTGATAAAGGCGTTTGTGTCATGGATCAGGCTCATTAACATAGCGTTTCATTATGTCGAGCCTGACACCCGCACGCAAATCAAGTCCATTGTTTTGAGGCACTCATTTGCACGCATCAGGCTGCTTGCTGTTCCCTGCGTTCAAGCCACCAATGGTTAAGCCACAGGGAAAAGCCCATGATCAAGGCACCCAACAACAACCGGGTGATATCGGCATCCCGATTCCAGATCACCAGATTGACCAGTAGCCCGGCAGGTACCAGGGCGTTGTTCATGATGGCTAAGGTGCCCGCATCAACCTTGGTGGCGCCACGGTTCCAGGCAAAGTAGCCCACGCCTGAGGCTATCAGCCCCAGCCAGCCCAATACCGCCCATTGGGTGCCTGTGCTGGGCAGTGCCGCCGCATTGCCCAGCAGCACAAAGGCAGGTACTGCCACCGCCAGGGCTCCCAGGAAGAACCAGCCGAACACATTGTGCCAGGCCAGATTATCAGGCAATTCGACGGATAGGCGACGGTAGCCTACCTGGCCCAGTGCAAAGCACAGGTTCGCTCCCTGTACAACCAGGAAGCCCCACCAGAAGCCAGCATCAATGCCATCATAACGAATCACCGCCGCTCCCAGCACCGCCAGCAAGGCCGTTAACAGGTAGAAAGGCGTGAAACGGCCAAAAAGCAGATCATCCAGCATGGCGATATACAAGGGCGTGAAAATAGTGAACAGCAGCACCTCTGGCACCGAGAGCAGCAGGAACGACTGATAGAAAAAGATATACATGACACCTAACTGGATGGCGCCCAGGCCCATTAGCACCAGACGCTGGCGCATAGTCAGCATTTTTGGTCGCAGTAAAGGCACAAAGATCAGCGTCGCCAGGCCAATTCTGAGCAGGACTGCAAAATAGCTATCAACCTGGCCTGCCAGATAGACACCAATCAGTGAAAATGAGAACGCCCAAAGCGCTGTTACTCCCAAAAGGTACGTCATAGTAAACCTCAACCGTGTTTAAAGTTGACTGATTATACCCAGAGGATAGGCAATTAACACTGTAAGCTAAAAAAATATTTTGGGTTTACACAGCTTTCTCCCAGATAGCTAACGGGAAAAAATCCAGCGGGCGGCATATACAACACCGGGAACCCAAAGTAACAGCGTCAGTACAGCGGCAATCACGACCCTTCTGGCCTGGCCACCTGAAAGCCCCACAGCCAGCGGAGGCATCAGAACCGCTAAGGCCATATAGGCTGTTTTTACTGCGCCTGGCATGGCCTGAACGGGCACCGGGTCCTGGGCCCCTGCACTTAATGACTGACCACTGGCAGGCTGAGCCGATGATGATGGGTCAAAGTGACTTACGCCCCCCTGGCCTGACGGTGTTTCGGAGGCTGAGTCTTGTGCCTTTTTCAGGGCCTTATCCTGCTTTTCCTTTTCAAGCGCCTTACGATGGGCTTCCTTATCGATTTTCTGCTCCAGAGACTCTGCATCAGCCGCCAGATCGCTGTGGTGACGCTCCCACTCTTCCCAGTCAAACGGTGTTCCGGATTTGGGCCGCTGATGTCCTGAACCTCTGGCACGCTCCCAGGCCTTTTCTTCAAGAGTGTT
Organism: Pseudomonadota bacterium; assembly: GCA_051748005.1. Lineage (GTDB taxonomy): Bacteria > Pseudomonadota > Gammaproteobacteria > Pseudomonadales > Halomonadaceae > Vreelandella. The sequence goes on from JBNJGW010000093.1 coordinate 7,686, forward strand.
GGGTTTGTCCGGCTCTTTATCCAGCCCCACCCCTTTACGGTTCAAATATTCACGTGCGTCCATATGGTGGCTCCTGGTATCTGTGCCTGTACAAAGTTAAACGTTGAAAACCTGGTTCGACGCGCTTAAATAATGATCTACATTAAATGTACGTCTGTGTTTCATCCAGCGCTTACTGATTGACTGCCTACTGGCGTAACTAAGGAGTATGAGTATGG
>JBNJGW010000094.1:0-7502 GCA_051748005.1 Pseudomonadota bacterium
CTGGCGCTGGGCGTGCTATTGATGGCGCTGAATACGGTGACCAACGTTGTTGCCCGTTTTGTGTTTGGTAGCAGCATCATGTTTTCAGGTGAGCTGAATCGTATCCTGATTATCATGATCACCTTTGCCGGTATTGGTTATGCCGCACGCCATGGGCGTCATATCCGTATGTCGGCGATCTACGATGCGTTGCCTGTTGGTGGGCGCAAGGTGCTGATGATTTTTATCGCCCTGTTCACTTCTGTGGTGATGTTTTTCCTGTTTTATTACTCGCTGGTGTATATCGCCGATATGTACAGCAAAGGGCGTGTTCTGCCTTCCTTGCAGCTGCCAATCTGGATCATCTATATCTGGGTGCCGCTAGGTTTTCTGATTACCGGTATTCAATACCTGCTGACGGCCATCAAGAACTTTACCAGCCGGGATGTGTATCTCTCGACCGGTGTGGTGGATGGGTATAAAGACACGGAAACTGAGGTTTGATGCTAGGCCATGTGTCTGAGCACATGCCTTAGCGCTTAAGGGGAACTACTATGACAACGATAATGGTCGTCACCATGATAGCCCTGCTGCTGCTCGGCTTTCCCATGATGATTCCACTGGTTACCGCAGCAGTAATCGGTTTTTACATGATGTTTAATGGCTTGGGCCAGATGGATACCCTGATACAGCAGATGATGGCGGGGATTCGTCCGGCGTCGCTGATTGCGGTGCCAATGTTTATTCTGGCGGCGGATATCATGACCCGAGGTCAGTCTGCCAATCGCCTGATTGATATGGTGATGTCGTTTATTGGCCATGTTAAAGGCGGCCTGGCCGTCAGTACGGCGGCGTCTTGCACCCTGTTTGGGGCCGTGTCCGGTTCCACCCAGGCCACCGTAGTAGCCGTGGGTTCACCGCTGCGCCCGAAAATGCTGAAAGCGGGCTATTCAGACCCTTTTACCCTGGCCTTGATCATCAATTCCAGTGATATTGCCTTTTTGATTCCGCCGAGTATCGGCATGATTATTTACGGGGTTATTTCCGGCACCTCTATTGGTGAGCTGTTTATCGCGGGTATCGGGCCTGGTTTGTTGATCCTGTTGATGTTTTCAGCCTATTGCGTGACCTATGCCATCATCAAGAAAGTGCCCACCGAGCCTAAGTCTACCTGGCGTGAACGCGGCAAAGCGGTGCAAATGGCGCTCTGGCCACTGGGTTTCCCGGTTATCATAGTCGGTGGTATCTATGGCGGTATCTTCAGCCCGACAGAAGCGGCCGCGGCCTGTGTGCTCTATGCCGTATTACTGGAATTCGTTGTGTTCCGTTCATTGAAGATGAACGATATCTATGCGATTGCCAAATCAACCGGCCTGATTACGGCGGTGGTGTTTATTCTGGTGGCGGTCGGCAACGGCTTTTCCTGGATTATTTCCTTTGCCCAGATCCCGCAGACCATTCTTGAAGCAGTCGGGGTGAATGAGGCAGGGCCCACTGGTGTACTGATTGCCATCTGTATCTCCTTTTTTGTGGCCTGCATGTTTGTTGACCCCATCGTGGTCATTCTGGTGCTAACACCGATTTTTGCCCCTGCGGTTGCTGCCACCGGGCTGGATCCTGTTCTGGTAGGTATCCTGATCACCTTGCAGGTGGCGATAGGGTCGGCAACGCCGCCTTTTGGGTGTGATATCTTCACTGCCATTGCGATCTTCAAGCGCCCTTATCTGGAGGTGATCAAAGGCACGCCCCCGTTTATTTTCATACTGATCCTGGCGGCAACCCTGCTGATCATGTTCCCGCAGATTGCGCTGTTCCTGCGTGATATTGCCTTCCGCTAGGTTGTTAAACCGCCACAAGGAGACAGCTTGATGTTCAACCGTATACTCATCCCGGTAGACGGCTCAAAAGGTGCCTTGAAGGCCTTGGAAAAAGCGGTGGGTCTACACAGGCTGACCGGTGCCGAACTGTATTTTCTGTGTGTTTTCAAGCATCACAGTTTGTTGGAAGCGTCACTTTCCATGGTACGCCCCAACAAGCTGGATATTCCGGATGATGCCTTGAAGGAATACGCTACAGAAATTGCCGTGCATGCCAAATCCCATGCTATAGAGCTGGGTGTGGATAGCAGCCTGGTGCGTGCCTTTGTCAAGGGCGGGCGCCCCTCGCGGACGATTGTACGCTTTGCCCGCAAGCGGGAGTGTGATCTGATCGTGATTGGCGCCCAAGGCACCAATGGTGAGAAGAATCTGCTATTAGGGAGCGTTTCCCAGCGGGTTGCCGGTGCGGCACATTGCCCGACCCTGGTGGTCTGAGCCCCAACTTTCAGCGTGGATTGCTGTCATAAAGAGCGCCCGCCGTTTCAGGAAGATGCACCCTGAGGCGGCGGGTGTTACGCTTTAATAACTGTTTTTAAAAGCTGTCTTAAAGACCATCTTAAAGACTATCTCGAAGACCATCTTCAAAGACGTGCTTTAAAGATTTTCTGTAAAGATGTTTGATCAACGACCTTTTACCAATAATGTAAGGAATATCATGAAAACGTTTTTTTCGACTGCCCTGCTGAGCACCTTGCTGGTGGCCCCCTTTGTTGCTGCCGCACCGGAAACCGATGAAGAGCGCCTGGCCTATAGCCTGGGTGTTACTTTGGGTGAAAGCATGCAGGCAGATATTGCCGAGCTGGATGTGGACAGCCTGACGGACGGCATTCGTGATGTGTTTGAGGGCAATGAGCTGGCGTTGAGCGAAGATGAAATGGCCCAGGCGCTGGCCAGTTTCCAGGAACAGGCAATGGCCGAACGCGAAGAGCAGGCTGGCGCCATGGCCGCCGAAAACCTTGCGGAAGGCGAAGCCTTTCTGGCTGAAAATGCTGAACGCGAAGAAGTGATGGTGACTGATTCTGGCCTGCAGTATGAAGTGCTTGAATCAGGCGATGGCGCTTCACCGGGTGCAGAGGACACGGTTGAGGTTCATTACGAAGGCATGCTGCTGGATGGCACTGTGTTTGACAGCTCCTTCGAGCGTGGCGAGCCGGTCAGTTTTGCTGCCAATCAGGTGATTGAAGGCTGGCAGGAAGCGCTGCAGCTGATGAGTGTGGGCGATACCTGGATGCTCTACATTCCTGCTGATCTTGCCTATGGTGAGCGTGGTCAGGGCCCGATTGGCCCGAATGCCGTTCTGACTTTCCGTGTCGAACTTCTTGATGTCGAGTAACCCTGCATGTTGAAAACCACCGGTCATCGTCACTCCGCAGCAGCACGGCTGATGTTGGGCGCTGTACTCGTATACGCCTTGCCTGCCATTGCTCAGGAAGAGGATGCTCCGCCGGGCACATTGCCGTCGCTGGGTGCTGCTGAAACGGGTGCCAGCGTGGTCGGCGTGTCGTCTGGTGGTTATATGGCACTGCAGCTGGCGGTGGCCTGGCCCGAGCGGTTTGCCGGGGTGGGCGTATTGGCAGCAGGGCCCTGGAGCTGTTCCCAGGGTTCGCTCAGCCTGGCGCTCAACCAGTGCATGATGACGCGCCGGGGGGCGCCATCGCTTGAGACGCTGAACACCCGTTGGGCCAATTACCGCGAGCAGGATCAGGTGGGTAGCGAAAATGCCCGCGGTGCCCTGCGGGCCTACGTCTGGCATGGTGAAGAGGATGCGGTGGTTGAACCGGTGCTGGGCGATCTGCTGGCCGAACAGCTGCAACAGTGGCTGTCCAGCGATGATCAGCTGAAGGTGGCGCGTAGCGCCCAGACGGGGCACGGCTGGCCGGTATCTTTGGTGGGCAACAAGCAGTCGCTCTCTCAGCCGTTGGGGAATTGCCAGTCTGGCGGTGGCAGTCATCTGCTGGCCTGTGATGAAGATATTGCCGCCGATATGCTCGACTGGCTGCACCCCGACTCAGCGCCTGCTGAAACGCCTGCCGACCAGGGCGAGCTGATTCGCTTTGACCAGAGTGATTTCGATGCCAAGGGACTGGCAGATAACGGCTATGTCTACCTGCCGGCAGGCTGTGACGACGGTAGCTGCGAAGTCACCATTGCCCTGCATGGTTGTCAGATGAATGCCGAACAGATTGGTGAGACCTTTGTGCGGGGAACTGGCCTGAACGAATGGGCGGAGCAGCACCGCCGGATTGTTCTCTACCCACAGGCCGAAAGCACCCTGGCGAATCCGCAGGGCTGCTGGGACTGGTGGGGCTTTGCGGAAAGCAGCTGGCAGCTTAACCCTCTGCATGATACCCGTCAGGGGACTCAGGTCAGCGCTTTGATGGCAATGCTGACCCGTCTGCAGTCATCCAGTGATGCTGATGACAATGAATGACTTAACTATCAAGCGCGGTTCTTAACGCGGTTACCAGCCCTTCCGGGCTGGATGAATACAGTACGCGCTCAAGGATCTTGCCTTCACGGTCGACCACATAAAGCGATGAGCTGTGGTCGATGGTGTAGCCCATCGCCGAGTTTTCTGCTTCAACACGCCGCCAGATCACACCATAGCGGCTGGCCAGTTCTTCAAGCTGTTGCTGTGTGCCGGTGGCGCCGATAAAGCGTTCACCGAAAAAGCCGGTGTACTCCGCCAGCCGCTCCAGGCTGTCGCGCTCCGGGTCGACAGAGATCATCAGCGGTACAATACGTTCGCGCTGCTGTGGGGTCAGCTCAGCCAGTGCCTGTTTTTTGACGGCCTGGTTCATCGGGCACACATCCGGACAATAGGTGTAGCCAAAGGTAACAATGGCAACCTGATTATCGTCCAGCTGGTTCAGGGAAAAATCGCCACGGGTAGACGCCAGTTCAATGGGGCCGCCGGGTAGCCCGCTGGTCGGCTGCTGATTCTGGCTGGAAAAGTAGTGGTTGAGTGCGAAGGCACCGGCAACAGTGACAAGAAGTGCAACCAGGCCAAGACTGACCAGAAGGGTGAAGCGGCGAGAAACAAGGGATGACATAGGATCAGCTCCGGATAACATCAAAATCGAACCAGGTGCCCAGGCGGCCATCCGGGGTATCGACAATCACTCGGGCGCGCCACGGCATGACAGATAATGTACACACACTCAATTGCCCCTGGCCGTGAAAATCGCCATTCTGGGTGGCAGATAATGGAAAGCGGTTAATGCCCATGTCCATGTTACGGCCGATAAAATCGACTTCAGCAGCGCTGACGTCCATCCCCTGAGTAGTAACGGTCAAAGGAAGAATTTCCAGTGACTCGATGCGCCCGTCGGCATCTACCGCAAGCGTGAGTGAGCCCTTGTCTCCCAGTTTGGCTGAGCAGGTCTCGGTATGCAGATCGCAGGTGTCGGAGGGCGGATACCAGGTAACGTCGCCATCGCTGCGTAACCAGTAAGAAAAACCGTACCAGCTGAGGGCTGCCAAGGCGATACCGGTGACCAGGATAAGCACCTGAAGCACTGGAAAACGTCCAGCACGAGCCGTTTGGGTGGAAGTGTTCATGACAGAACCATGGTGACGTAAGCCGGAAACAAGTGGTTGGCCTGCATAAATGGCACACAATGCGAAGCCATCACGAAAAGGGTTGTCTTGATAAGGATAGTAACAGCAATTGGCACGATATCACTGTGCTGGGATGTCGCAGGTTAGGAGAGAGTCATGGCAGAGGGTGGAAGTATTGTCGGGGCACTGGGGCCTTTGTTTCTTCTCATCTTGCTGGGTGCCTTGTTTGGCTACCGGCGCTGGCCAGGCGTTGACTTCTGGCCACAGCTGGAAAAGGTGATCTATTTCGTCCTGTTTCCTGCCATGCTGGTCAGCACCCTGGCCACCGCCGATGTGGCTTCTGTACCGATTGGCCGCTTGGCACTCACCCTGCTAGGCACCTTGGGCGTGTTGGCGTTATTGCTGTGGGTCATGCGCGGTTGGTTACACCTGGATGCAGCGGCATTTACCTCGGTATTTCAGGGCGCCTTGCGCTTCAACACCTATGTGGGGGTGGCGGGGGCTGCGGCCCTGCACGGCAGTGCCGGTGCGACCACGGCAGCGGTGGCAGTCGCCTTGATGGTGCCGGTGATCAACGTCATGTGCGTGGCCAGCTTTGTAGCGGCAGGCACGCTGGGCAAGGCCAGCATGCGCAAGAGTATTGCTGCCCTGGCACAAAACCCCTTGATCCTGGCCTGCCTGGTGGGCATCGGGTTGAATCTCAGCGGCATCGGTCTGCCTGGCTGGAGCCAGGACACGGTGACTTTGCTGGGGCGCGCGGCCCTGCCTCTGGGCCTGGTGGCTGTCGGGGTGGCGCTGCGCCCAGCAGCATTGTTGCGCCTGGATAGAGGGGTAGTGGTCAGCAATAGTGTCAAGCTGTTGCTGTTACCGGCACTGGTGCTTGCCATGGCCTGGCTGCTTGGGCTGGATCATGTTACCCGCGATGTTGCCCTGCTTTTCGCGGCACTGCCCACGGCCACGTCTGCCTATATTCTGGCGCGCCAGTTGGGGGGCGATGGTGAACTGATGGCAGCCATCATTACCGGTCAGACGCTACTGGCAATGCTGACGTTGCCACTATGGCTCCAGCTGTTAATGGGCTAAGGGGGCTCTGCAAGAAAGTAAATAAAAAAGATTCGTATTAATGTTGACGCGGTAAATGAGAATGATTATATTGTGATTGTCAGCGTTTGATGAGTCGCTGACACCATGACATCCACTAGGTAACGTACCATCACCTTATTACCTGTCGTGGTTTCTCCCTCTCATTGCTAGTCACGGTCTTTTTGCCGCCTCTATTGGGGCGGCTTTCTTTTTTCCATACTTTCCTCACGCTCACTCCATTTAGCCTTGCCTAGTGTACGGGTGGCAGGGCACTCTGGTTGACGACATCAACGACGGTGGAGAGAACCTTATGCGTATTGCGGTATTCAGCGCCAAACCTTACGACGAGACATTTCTGAAGCGTGCCAATGCCACCAGAAATCATGATCTGAGCTTTTTTGATGCCCGGTTGAATGTCGACACTGCGGCGCTGGCGCAAGGCTTTGATGGCGTATGTGCGTTCGTTAACGACCACCTGGACGCTGACGTGCTCTCACTCCTGCATCAAGGGGGAACGCGTTTGGTGGCGTTACGTTCGGCGGGTTTCAACCACGTTGACCTGGCAGCAGCAGAGCGTCTTGGCATCACTGTCGCTCGGGTGCCTGCCTATTCGCCCCACGCGGTGGCAGAGCATGCGGTGGCGCTGATTCTGAGCCTCAACCGGATGACCTTCAGGGCCCACAGCCGGGTGCGCGATGGTAACTTTTCACTCGATGGCCTATTGGGCTTTGACCTGTACGGTAAAACCGTGGGGGTCGTGGGCACTGGGCAAATCGGGCTGATTTTTGCCGATATCATGCACGGTTTTGGCTGCCGTATTCTGGCGAGTGACCCCTTCATAAACCCGGATGCCAAGGACTTTGTGGAATACGTAGCGCTGGAAACCCTCTACGCCGAAGCGGATATCATCTCGCTACATTGCCCGCTGACCCCTGAAACCGATCATCTGATTGATGGCGAAGCAATTGCGCGGATGAAACCCGGTGTGATGCTGATCAATAC
>JBNJGW010000095.1:0-3790 GCA_051748005.1 Pseudomonadota bacterium
AACGTCATATCCCAGGCGAGCAGGCCGATCAGTGCCGTGACCACAAAAACAATTGGCATGGCCGTTTTGGCCGCCATTCGTAATCCGATCAACAGCACACCTGCCAGCACCAAGGGCACGAAGGCAAGTAATGCGAGTATTGTGTCATTCATGGGAGGCATTTCCCCTGTTATTAATAATGATATGCTCCGCTATTGATCAACTGCATAAGCAGTCATCGTAACGGCTGCAAAGATACGTAGTCAGCCGGCGAATGGCTATTGTTGGGTAATTGGTCATACCAATATCCAAGTGGCTCATGTTCGCCTGCAAGGCACCAGCTTAAGACTAAAATATTGTTTATAAATGGAATATGTGCAAGTTTCAGGATGAAGGCAGTCCAGGTTTATTAGACTAATAGACAATTTTTAGATATCCAGCACTTCCATGATCCAACATAAGGAATCAACAATGGCACGCGTCCTGTATGACCTTTACGGCTGTGATGAGCAGCTGCGTTTTTCACCCTATTGCTGGCGCGTACGGATGGCGCTGGCCCATAAGGGACTGGACGTCGAGCTGAAGCCCTGGCGTTTTCAGCAAAAAGACGCCATTGCCTTTGCCAACACCGATAAGGTGCCGGTGCTGTGTGATGGCGACCAGGTTGTTGCCGATAGCTTCGCGATCATGAAGTATCTTGACGATGCCTACCCGGATACGCCGGCTGTGTTGGGCAGCGGCATCAGCTATCAGCGCGCGCTACTGTTTAGTCATTATGTCGATCGCCAGGTTTCGCCAGCGCTGTTGCGTATTGTCGCTCTGGATCTGCTGGCGGCGATTCACCCGGATGACCGGGATTATTTCCGTGCCACCCGTGAGGCTCGTTTTGGTTGCACGCTGGAAGAGTTTCACTCACCCGAACAGGGTCAGGCATTACTACATAAAGCCCTGGCGCCGGTAAGGGAAGTATTACGCACCAGCCCATTTCTGGATGGCGAGACTCCCAGCGGTGCTGATTACCTGCTGTTTGGTAGCGTCATGTGGGCGAATATCGTCTCCCGACAGGCGCCGGTGATTGAAGAGCCTGTGGTTGGCGACTGGTTCAAACGGCTATGTGCTGCCCATAACGGGCTGGGTGATCAAGCACTTACCGTACGTGACCTGGGCGACGAACAGCCGGCACGATAAATCTCCGGGTAAATTATGTTGCACTGCACAAAAATGCCTGCTAGCTTGATGGATAGCAGAGGCCACTGCATGAACCTTGCAGCGTAGAGATTGATTATGACCAGAGGGTTGTTGCTCATCGCTGCTCATTCATTGCCTATTTATTGTCATAACGTTTTAGACGAACGATCCAAAACGTTGCGGAGGAAGTATGAATAAAGCTACCGAAAAGACCACCCAGCAGTTGGAATCCATCGTGGCTGCACCAATGCGCGCCTACGCTGCCAAGACGCTTGATTATTGCGATCAGATGTTAAGCGCCCAGGTTGATGCAGCACGCGCCTACAGCGACTTTTCTGTTGCCCAGATGCGCACCTGGCTGGATGTGAAAGATGCCGACAGCATGAAGAAAGCCGCTGAGAGTCAGCAAAAAGCAGCGACGGACCTGATGGAACGCTTCAAGGGCGACGCAGAAAAAATGAATGCCCTTAGCCAGAGTTTCTTTCAGGACAGCCAGAAACTGGCTGAAGATAGCCTGAAAAGCGTGACTGAGGCCACCCAGAAAGCCGCCAGCTAATACTGATCGACCGCCAAACCCCGTTGAGCAGCCCGAGCTGCCAACGGGTTTTTTTTGTCCAGGCATTAGTGGAGATGGCCATTATCAGCCTCTGGCGGGTAACATAACGACCTTGCAAAGGAGATTGATATGCAGGGCGTTCAGCAATCGCAGACCACCGGCAAGCAAGGCAAACATCGCCATGAAGAGATTTATCGGTCAATCAGTGATGCCATTATCGAGCACCGCCTGAAGCCAGGCGCGCGTCTGCGAGAAGATGCATTGGCAGATGTGTTCTGTATCAGTCGTACCGGAATCCGCAAGATCCTGCAACGTCTGGCGCTGGAACAGCTGGTGACTATTGCTCCTCATCGCGGTGCCAGTGTTACGCGGCCCAGTGCCAATGATGCCAAGGATGTGTTTGATGCCCGCCAGCTGGTTGAATGCGGCCTGATGCCGGATGTGGCGCGTAACATGCGCGCCGCTGAGGCGGCTGAGTTGCGCGAGATGGCGAACCAGGAGCGACAGGCACTGCGGGAAGGGCAGCAGAGTACAGCCATTCGCCTGTCGGCTGATTTTCATGTCCGCCTGGCACAGCTGTCTGGCAATGAGGTGCTGGCGGATTTTGTGGAACGGCTATGTTCACGGTCATCCTTGATTCTGGCCGTCTATGGCAATCCGGGCCATCTGGGATGTGAGTCCCACGATCATGATGAGCTGATCCGCTTTCTGGAGGAAGGCGATGGAGAGCGCGCCAAAGCCTTTATGAGCCGCCATCTTAAAACCATCGAATCGTCGCTTTCGATCATTGAAGAAGACAACAGCGCCCCCGACCTGCGTCAGGTATTTGGCGTTTAACCTTGGGTGTGTGACAAATAGGTATGACAACCAGGGGTGCCATTAAAAATGCCCGGCTAAACCGGGCGTTTCTATTGATACAGGTAGGTAAGTGTTAGCGTTGCGGGATGGTCATGCAGTCACTCAGGCTTAGCTGGCAAGCGCAGGTGCTGCTTTGAACTGGCGCATCAGCATAAAATAGAAGACGCCGCCCAGGCCCGCGCCAATCATCCAGCCAAAACCACCCAGGCTTGAAAATGCCGGCACTAAGACGGTGGACAGCGAGAATAGCGCCGCACCGCCAAAGGCCATCATGGCCCGGGTATTCCAGCCGTTAACATAGTAATAGGCACCGCTGGGGTCTGACGAGAACAGGTCCTGCATATCAAGCTGTTGGCGTTTGATCAGGTAATAATCGACCACAATGATGCCGTAGAAGGGCGCGACAATCGCCCCTAGTGCATTGACGAAGCCTGGTACCCCAATCTGGCTGATCACCGAAATCCATAGCGCCCCGACAAAGAAGGCAATCACAGCCGTAATCAGGCCGCCTGTCTTGAAGCTGATCTTGCTGGGAAAGAGGTTAGCCAGATCGTAGGCAGGGGGAATAAAGTTGGCGACCAGATTAATGCCTACCGTAGCGGCGAAGAAGGTCAGAGCAGCCACTATGGTCAGCGGTAGCGAATCAACGCGCTCAACGATGTCAGCCGGGTTGGTCAGGGCATCGCCGAACAGCACCAGAGTGCCTGCTGTGATGATCAGGGCGATAAACGAGAAAAACGCCACATTGAGCGGCAGGCCGAGAAGGTTGCCAAGCTTCATCTGGCGCTCGGTTTTGACAAAGCGGGTGAAGTCACCAAAGTTGATCACAACGGCCGCGAAATAGGCCACCATGGTGCCTACAATCGCCATAAAGGCACCGATACCACTGCTACCTTCCGCCGCGTTGCCACTGAAGATGCTACCGATGGCAGGCAGCAGCTCACTCCCGGCCTGAAACCAGACGACCAGCATCAAGGCGACCATGACCACGTAGACCAGCGGGCCTGCCCAGTTAAGGAAGTGCTTGATGCGCTCAATGCCTTGCCAGAAGATCGCAATCTGAAACAGCCAGACAATCACAAAGGATAGCCAGGCAACGCCGGAAAGTCCCAGGAAGGTGCTGCCATCTCCTGCGCCAAACAGGGCAGTGATCAGCAGGGCCACGGCGGTTGAGGCAAAGTAGGTCTGCACGCCGTACCAGAAAATGCC
>JBNJGW010000095.1:3890-5332 GCA_051748005.1 Pseudomonadota bacterium
CCATGACTTCATCAGCAGGTAATAGGTCACACCGGCCGGGATCAGGCTGGCATACCAGGAAACCGCCGAGAAGGTAAGGGCCGCGATGATGCCCACCGCCGTGGCGATAAGGGCAGCCGCATTGACGCCTTTATAAGGGCCCTGTTCGTCATAGAGCTTGTCAAGATCAAGCGTGCGCTTGCGGATCAGGTAGTAATCCACCACCAGAATCGCAAAGATAGGCCCCAGGAAGGCTGAGTAGGTCTGAACAAACAGCTGCAAACCGGCCGCAGAATCCGGCTGAACCAGTTTCCAGGGGAAGGTGGCAAAGGCCAGCAAACCAACAATGACGGTTGAGGTGGTGAATTTAAGCTTGAACACATCCATCAACACATAGGTCGGCGGTACGACGTTGTTCAGTACATTGGTCGTGACCTGGGCAAAGGCGATGAACAGCAAGGTGGTCATCAGCAGCGGCGTGTTATCCACGGCGTTGGCAAATACCTGAATCGGGTCAGCGGTGCCGGTAGCTTCCGATACCATATAGCCGATCAGCCCCATAAACAGGGTGCAGGGCAGAATCGACATGGCATAGATAGTGGTCAACAGGCTCTGGGCAGTGCCTTTTTCATGCTCGCGTGAGTAATCACTAACGTTCAGCATCATGGTGCTGTAAATGCCCAGAAACAGCATGGTGGCGCCCCAGAACGGCATTCCCCAGGAGCCTTCCATGGTCAGCAGGCTGGCGGACAGCTCATCACCGTAGCGCTGCACGGTGGCATAGAACATGTACATCAAGGACAGCAGAATAAAGGCGCTGCCGATATTTTCCAGCCACTTGATGCCCTGGAAACCCATCACGGATAGGCCGATCTGCAGGAACTGGAAGGTAATGAAGTAGAACACCAGGTTATCAAAGCCAAACAGGGTGGCGGAGACCATGTTAAGCGCGCCTGCGCCAATCCAGCTTTGAAAGCCATACCAGACAATCGCAGGAACGGCGCGCACAAGCCCCGGCAAACGCGTACCGGCAAAGCCAAACGCACTGCGCGCCTGCACCATAAAGGGGATGCCGTACTTGTAGCCCGCAGCACCGTTAAGAGCCAGGGCGATACCGATCACAAAACAGCCAATGGCAATCGCCAGAGTCGCCTGGAGGAGATTGAGCGTTCCTACCACGCTTGAACCCATGGCAAAGGTGCCAATGGAAACACAGCCACCAAACCAGGCCAGAAAATAGGAGGCCCTGCCCATGATCCGGGTCTGCTGGGGGGCTAGTGACTCTTCGCCGGGCGCCTTGCCCGGGGAGGTATTTGGCTTGGCCGTGCCCGCTGCCAGGTCAGAGGGTGTTGATTGGGTCATGATGTGTTTCCTCGCAAGAAATTATGGTTGTCTTCCGGTCTGCCTGACCGGGAAGGCTTGCGGCTGGCGTGCCTTTAATGGCGTCAACTATTGTTGTTAGT
>JBNJGW010000095.1:5432-7486 GCA_051748005.1 Pseudomonadota bacterium
ACTATTGTTGTTAGTGCAATCAAGCAAGTGGGGTGCCAGTTAGCGTGTTGGCTGCCAGTCTGAAAAATGCTCAAACTGGCCGGTAAAGCGTTTGGGGCGCGGAAAGGCGAGATCGCCAAACTTGCTGGTGCCCAGTCCCAGGCCGACCAGCGCTTCGGCGAGCTTGACCGCTGCGGTCACGCCCTCCAGAACGGGAAGGCCTACCTCACGGGAAATCGTCTCGGTCAGATCTGCCATGCCGCCGCAACCCAGTACAATGGCGCCGATATTGTCTTCATCCCGGGCGCGCTGGCACTCGGCAATGATGCGCTCAAGTGCTGCATCGCTATTTTCTTCCAGATCCAGCACAGGAATTTCCGCCGCGCGCACCCGCCGGCAGTGCTGGGAAAACCCGTACTGCTCAAGCAGGTGTTCAGCAATGATGCCGGTGCGCCCCAGAGTGGTGACAATTGAAAAACGCGTGCTGATCAGGGTGGCCATATGAAAGGCCGCTTCGGCAATACCCACCACCGGAGCGCGGGTAAGCTCGCGTGCGGCCAGCAGGCCCGGGTCGCCAAAGCAGGCAATCACATAGGCATCGCTGCCGTCACGTTCCCCCTTGATGATTTCTTCGGCCACGCCGACGGCGCTGATGGCTTCGTCAAAATGGCTTTCAATCGAGACCGGCCCGGCATCAGGTTGCGTCGCCACTATATGCGTCCCCGGCGCTGCCACCCTTTGAGCGGCCTCGCCAATGGTTTGCGTCATACCGTGAGTGGTATTGGGGTTAATGATGCGTAGCTTCATGAATCATCCAGAACGATAAAAGGTAATCTTGTATACAAAATAGGTTTCTTTTATGGGCAGTGCAAGGGAGTAGCAGGATGTAAGGAGGTACATTTTTCAGCTGAAGAGCGGATAAAACGGCGGAAGAAGAGGAATTTTGTATATATATAAAGGTTTTACTGGATGGCTAGACCTTGGTATCAAAATATTATAAAACAGTGTTTGAATACTTGTGGCCTTAATTTGTATACAAATTAGCTGCTATATTGATCTGAGTTTACTCAGCTTGGTGATATCTTCCCTTGCGAAGTTGTCATGTCCTGCAACCCATTTGTGAGAGTGTTTTATGCCTGTGGATACCCTGTCGGAATACCCGCGTGATCTTATCGGCTACGGTCGTCAGCCACCTCAGGCCAACTGGCCCGGCAAGGCCCGTATTGCTGTTCAGTTTGTGCTCAACTATGAGGAAGGCGGTGAAAACTGCGTGCTGCACGGCGACGCGGGGTCAGAGCAGTTTCTTTCCGAGATTATTGGTGCGCAGAGTTATCCTGACCGTCACCTGAGTATGGAGTCCATCTACGAGTATGGTTCGCGGGCAGGCGTGTGGCGGATTCTGCGCGAGTTTGAAAAACGTGATCTGCCGCTCACCGTGTTTGGCGTTGCCATGGCGCTGGAGCGTCATCCCGACGTGGCCATGGCGTTCAAGGAGCTGGGGCATGAAATTGCCTGCCACGGCTATCGCTGGATTCACTATCAGGAAGTGCCTGAGGCGGTTGAACGGGATCATCTGCATAAGGCAATGGCCATCTTCCAAAAGCTCTATGGCGAAAAGCCCCAGGGCTGGTATACCGGACGGGATAGCCCGAATACCCGCCGCTTGATTGTTGATGAAGGCGGCTTTCTCTACGATAGCGATTATTACGGTGACGACCTGCCATTCTGGACGCAGGTGACAGATAGCCAGGGGCGCGAGCATGACCATCTGATTGTGCCCTACACCCTGGATACCAACGATATGCGCTTTGCAGCCCCCCAGGGATTTAATACCGCCGAGCACTTTTTTACTTACCTGCGCGATGCTTTTGATGTGCTCTATGCCGAAGGTGGCGAGTCGCCCAAAATGCTCTCGATAGGCATGCACTGCCGCCTGCTCGGGCGCCCTGGGCGTTTTCGCGCATTGCAGCGTTTTCTGGATTACATCGAAGCCCATGACCATGTCTGGGTTGCCCGTCGTGTAGATATTGCCCGTCACTGGGCTGAACACCATCCTGCGCCTAATCGCTAAAGGT
>JBNJGW010000096.1:0-7409 GCA_051748005.1 Pseudomonadota bacterium
TGTCGCCGGTCGAAATCACCGCATCACGACCGGCCTGGGTGGCGTGATAGGCCAGGGTTCCTATCACATCATCGGCTTCCACGCCTTCAACGCACAACAACGGCAACCCCAGCGCTTTCACGCAGGCATGCAAGGGCTTGATCTGGCTGCGCAGGTCATCAGGCATGGGTGGGCGATGGGATTTATAGTCGCTATAGAGGTCATCGCGGAAGGTCTTGCCCGGCGCATCAAACACCACGGCCATGGGGCTATCCGGATAATCCTTGATCAGCCGTTTGAGCATGTTCAGCACCCCTTTGACCGCTCCCGTGGGCTGTCCCTGGGAAGTGGTCAAGGGCGGTAAAGCGTGAAATGCACGATACAAATAGGAAGAGCCATCCACCAGCACAATCGGAGCGCGCGCCATAACCAGAAATCCATCTGCCGAGAATAATGCACATCATGATAACGCGCCCGGCAGTCAGTGCCGAATGGAAACAACGCCTTTTACTGTTAATGCGTGAATGCTGCCAAGTTATCCCCCAAACCGCTACAATGTTGGCCTTGGCAACCTGGGCGAGACTCTCATGGCTGTATTTACTCCGCTTAGCGACGCACAGGTCGCAGCGTTTCTGGAAAAATTTGATGTTGGCCAGCTGCAAACCCTGAAAGGGGTAGCGGCCGGCACTGAAAATTCGACATTTTTTGTGACCACCGAGCAGCGCCAGCTGGTGCTGACCCTGTTCGAGCAGGGCGAGCACGAAGAACTGCCGTTCTTCGTCGACCTGCTGGATTACCTCGATGAACACCGCCTGCCAGTGCCCGGGCCGGTGCATGACCGTGATGGCATTGCGCTGCATAGCCTGGCAGACAAGCCTGCCTTGCTGTTTCCGCGTTTGCCGGGGCAGCACCCTGAAGCTCCCAACCTCACGCAGTGCCAGGTATTGGGCGACACACTCGGGCATATGCATGCCATCTCCCAGCACTTTCCCGGCCGTCGCCCCAACCCGCGCGACCTGCACTGGTTGCAGGCCATGCATCATAAGGTGCTGGCCTATATCAGCCCGGCCGACCAGACGCTGATGAAAGACGAGATCGACGAGTTTGAAAGTGTCTTCAGCCAATATGGCGAACTGCCCCAAGGGGCTCTGCATGGCGATCTGTTCCGCGACAATACCCTGTTTGACGGCGACCAGTTGGGCGGCATCATTGATTTCTACAATGGCTGCACCGGCGACCTGCTGTTTGATCTGGCGATCGTGATCAATGACTGGGCTTCTGATGACAATGGCTACTTTGATCGTGAGCGTTACGACGCCATTCTCAACGCCTATCAGGCACGCCGCCCGCTAAATAGCGATGAACAGGCCGTCTGGCCGGTGATGCTGCGTATGACCGCCCTGCGCTACTGGCTGTCACGGCTGCTGGTGGTCTACGTTGACCCGCCCGCCCACGACCTGACGCCCCACGACCCGCAGCGCTTTGAAACCATTCTGAAGGCAAGGATTGCCCAGGGGGCGCTGCCATTGCCCGAGGCAACCCAATGAGTCATATGGCATCCGCCAACAGTCTTGCCAGCACGCCTGCCATGCGCGCCCGGCGCACCTGGAACATTGACCAGTGGGGCAGCGGCTACTTTGATGTCGATGACCAGGGCCACACCCTGGTACGCCCGCTCGGCTCCGCCACGCCCGGCCCTGCCCTGCCGCTTAACGGCCTGGTGCAACAGCTGCTGGCCAGCGGGCTGCGCCTGCCGGTGCTGGTACGTTTCAGCGATATTCTGCATGACCGGGTGGAACAGCTGTGCGGCGCCTTTGATCAGGCCATGCAGGACGCTCATTACCAGGCAGGCTATACGGCGGTCTATCCAATCAAGGTCAATCAGCAGCGCCGCGTAGTGGAAGAGATCCTCGCCACCGCCGAGCGCGGCAATGGTCGGGTGGGCCTGGAAGCCGGCAGCAAACCGGAACTGCTCGCCGTGCTGGCCCTGTCTGACCGGGATTCATCGCTGATCGTGTGTAACGGCTACAAGGACCGCGAGTATATCCGCCTGGCACTGCTGGGAGAAAAACTCGGCCATCGCGTCTATCTGGTGGTGGAAAAACTTTCCGAACTGACCCAGGTGCTGGAGGAGGCCCGTGCGCTGAACGTTCAGCCACGCATCGGCCTGCGCGCCAGGCTGGCCTCGATCGGCAAGGGCAAATGGCAGAATACCGGCGGTGAAAAATCCAAGTTCGGCCTCACTGCCAGCCAGATTCTGCAGGTCGTTGACACCCTGCGCGAGCATGATGCCTTGGCCAGCCTGCAGCTGGTGCACTTTCACCTCGGCTCACAGATTGCCAATATCCGCGATATCCAGCGCGGCCTGCGCGAATGCGCGCGCTTCTACCAGAGCCTGGTGGAGCTGGGCGCCCCGATTGACTGCGTGGATGTGGGCGGTGGCCTGGGAGTCGACTACGAGGGTACCCGCTCACGCAGCTTCTGCTCGGCCAACTACTCCATGGCCGAATATGCCCGCAATGTCGTCAACGCCTTTGCCCAGCTATGCCAGGAAACGGGGCTGCCCCAGCCCCACCTGATCAGCGAGTCAGGCCGCGCCCTGACCGCTCACCATGCGGTGCTGATTACCAATGTGATTGATGAGGAACGCATCGACACGGCCCCACCGCCTCGCCCGGAGACACCAGACCCGCAACTGGAAGCCCTGTGGCGGGTACTCGACCAGCTGGAAACCGATCAGGAGCCCCGCATCCTGGTCGAGGCCTGGCACGATCTGCTACAGGCCGTCAGCGAACTGCAGGACCGTTTTGTACTTGGCCTGTGTGACATGGGTGTGCGGGCTGAAGGCGAACGCGTCTACACGGCTGCCTGTCATCGCCTGCGCGCGCAGCTTGATGGTCGCAACCGGGCCCACCGTGAAATCCAGGATGAGCTGGCAGAAAAGCTTGCCGACAAGC
Organism: Pseudomonadota bacterium; assembly: GCA_051748005.1. Lineage (GTDB taxonomy): Bacteria > Pseudomonadota > Gammaproteobacteria > Pseudomonadales > Halomonadaceae > Vreelandella. The sequence goes on from JBNJGW010000096.1 coordinate 2,937, forward strand.
TGTTCGTCAACTTTTCGCTGTTCCAGTCGGTACCGGATGTATGGGGAATCGAACAGATCTTTCCGGTACTGCCGCTTTCCGGGCTGGAGCAGATGCCCACGCGGCGCGCGGTGATTCAGGATATCACCTGCGACTCCGACGGGCGCATTGACAGTTACGTCGATGGGCAGGGAGTAGAAAGCACCCTGCCATTGCCGGAATGGGCCAATGAGGACCAGCGCTGGCTAGGTTTCTTCCTGGTGGGGGCCTATCAGGAAATTCTCGGTGATTTGCACAACCTGTTCGGCGATACAGACTCGGTTGATGCGGCCCTGGATGCCCAGGGCAACTGGGTGCTGTCCAACCCCTTGGCGGGTGACCGGGTGGCCGATGTGCTGGCCTACGTCAACTTTGATGCTGACAAGCTGCAACAGCGCCTGATGGCGCAGCTGGCTGCCAGCCAGCTAACGCCCCAGGATCAGGCCCAGTTTGCTGACAGCCTGCGTGACGGCCTGAATGGGTATACCTATCTGCAATGACTTTCTACAATGACTGTCTGCAATAATACACACCCACTTACTCAATGACGCTGGCGGTGACCTCCAGGCCACCGGTCAGCGTCATTCGCAGCTGCGCTCCACGCGGCAGCTCCCCCACGCCTGCGGGTGTCCCGGTCAGGACGACGTCGCCCGCTTCAAGAGTGAAATGGCGGCTCATTTCAGACACCAAAGTAGGGATCGGAAACAGCATATCCGCTCCCTCACCGTACTGGCGCTCCTCACCGTCAATTTCCAGAGTGAACGCCAGTGCATTCCAGTTGGGTACCCGGGTCAGCGGCAGAAAGGCAGAAAGCGGGCAGGCACCGTCGAAGGCCTTGGAAATTTCCCAGGGGTGGCCACTTTCCTTCAACCGGCTTTGCACATCGCGCAGGGTCAGATCGAGTGCCAGGCCAATGCCGACAATCGCACGTTCGGCTTCATCCTGGGTGGCGTCGGTCAGCGTTTCACCGATCAGCAGGGCAAGCTCAATCTCATAATGCACCTCGCCACGCGCGAAAGGCGGCGCCAGCGGCGCATCAAAGCCTAACGCACTGGTCGATGGCTTGATAAACAGCAGCGGCTCGGAAGGTACCGGGTTTTCAAGCTCCTTGACATGATCTGCATAGTTGCGACCTACACAGACAATCTTACCCAATGGGTGGGGAAACGTCTGGCCATCAGTGAACTGAGGAACAAAGCGCATGGCGGATAGTCTCCTTCTCGTAATAACTGCCGCCGTTTAACGACAAAAATTCAGTTTAGATCAGCTGGGGCCTGACAGGGTCTTGATGACTCTATGCGATCTCAGCCAGCATGATGGCGCATCAGCCAGTCTGCCGGTGTATCGCTGTCACTCAGGCGAGCACCGGTGAGCTGATACCATTCTTCTTCAGTCAGGTAGGTCTGACACCAGCGGCCCAGCGCTATGGCCGTTGCTTCGCTACCCTGACGATTGGTGTGGTAACTGTTGGCCATATCCAGGAGGTCCTGGCGGGCCGTACGGGCACGCGGTTGACTGCCATGTACATTGGCCAGCGGGTAGCGTCGATCATACGCTGCATTGATAAGCGCATTAAGCCAGTAACCCAGCTCCCGCGCCTGTATGCCGCCGTAAACAGCCACCTCTACCCTCCCTTGAATACCTAGCCATAAAATCCCATTTCACCCGTGCCAGAAATCAGGCCACAAGACCACACCCAAGCCAGTGTAAAATGTTAATGCCGATATCGTAACGTATTTAGCCATAAAACGCCTGCCTGACACCTGCAAGGCCTGTTACATGGCCACCACATCAGGCTGGCAAAGAGCAAACTCAGGTGCCAGGCTTTACTGCATAGCCGTCTGCCAGCAGGATTTCAGCACTCTCGCGCAAAAAAGCCAGCACCTTGGACTGCTGCCATTCAGCACGGTACACCAGACCAAAGCTGAATGAGATACGCGGCGTAAACGGCAGGATAATGACTTTATCCTGGTGGTTTAACTGGTCATTGGCAGTGATCGGGTTGATCACGGCAATGCCCACATTGTTGGCCACCAGAGAGGCAATGGTGCCGATATTGGCTTCGGTCTTACCAGCAATCCTCACCCCGTGTGCGGTCACCAGTTCCAGCAGCGGGTTGGTGCTGATACTGGGCTGGTTGCTGATGACCAGATGCTGGTCGCGCAGTTCATTGACATCCACTACCTGTCTTTTTGCAAGCAGATGCGTCTCCGGTACCAGGCAAACGGCCTCAGTGGTCAGCAGCGTTTCGCTATAAAGCTGTGGCGAGGTCGCCGGCAGGGTAATAAAACCGATATCCGCATGACTCGATTCCACAGCACTTTGCACATCATGACTGGACATCATATCCAGGCTGACGCTGACATGGCTGTTTTCCGCCAGCAGCATGGCTACCAGTCGCGGCACAAAACCAAAGCTGAGCCCGGGAATCGCCGCAATCCGTAAACGCGAGGTACCAAACTCCTTCAGCGCCAGTACGCTGTGGCGCAGCTCTTCAATATTGCCCATCAAACGCAGGATTTCGTCGTACAGCTCCCGCGCTTCCGGCGTGGCAACCAGACGATTCTTTTCGCGCAGAAAGAGCTGAATACCAAGATTTTCCTCCAGCTGGCCCAGCGAGCGGCTAACCCCAGACTGGGTGATGCCCAACAGCCGAGCGGTCCCCGAGGCGCTTCCCACCTCAAACAGCGTCTTGAAGGTTGCCAATGCTTTCAAAGAGTTAATAGTAACTTCAGGCATGACTTTTACTCATTGAAAATTAAAAAACGATCATATATTGAAATATTCTGCCAAGACTACCTAGACTGCAAGCACAACGTTATTTTCACGTTAGTACTGCAAGCAGCAGACAATGACCACAACGATAAACGGACACCCTGATGACCAACTCTCCGCTGTTCTACCAGACAGGCCCTGTCCTGCCGGAAGTCAGCCACGCTGATGGCGTCATGCTCTGGGACACTCAGGGCAAGGATTATCTGGACGGCTGCTCCGGAGCCATTTCCTGCAACCTTGGCCACGGACGCCAGGACATTCGTGATGCCATGCTCGCCCAGATGGACAAGGTGGCCTTTACTTACCGCACCCAGTTTGAAAGCGCACCCGCAGAAGCCCTTGGCCAACAGCTGGTTGAACTGTTTGACGGCGAGCTGGGCAAGGTGTTCTTTGTTTCCAGTGGTTCCGAGGCGGTGGAGTCTGCCCTCAAGCTGGCACGCCAATACTTCTTTGCACTCGGCCAGCCCCAGCGCCAGCGCTTTGTCTCGCTGCGCCCTTCCTATCATGGCAGCACCATGGGGGCACTTGGCATGACCGGCTATCAACCGCTGGAAGCCCCTTTCACCAGCATGACCCATGCCTCCATCAAGGTGCCAGGGCCGGATTTTTTCCGCCACCAGGAGCATGACGACGACACCCATGTTGACCGTCTACTGGCAGAGGCTCGCGCCGCCATGCAAATCGCTGGGCCAGAGTCACTGATTGGCTTTATTCTCGAACCAATAGGCGGTGCCAGCACCGGCGCACGGCTATTGGGCAAGCGTTATCTGCAAGGCATTCGCGCCCTGTGCGATGAGTTCGGTTGCCTGCTGATTGCCGATGAAGTCCTCACCGGGGTGGGCCGTACCGGCACCTGGTTTGCCTGCCAGCATTATGACGTGGTACCGGATATTCTGGTCACCGCCAAAGGTCTGGGCGCGGGCTACTACCCGATTGGCGCCATGCTCGCCCGCACTGACATCGTCGAAACGGTGATGGCCAGCGGCGGCTTCCAGCACGGCCACACCTATGCGGGCAACCCGCTGTCCTGTGCCACTGGCCTGGCCGTCATCGACGCCATCAAACGCGAAAACCTGCTGGACAACACCCGGACCCGCGGCGCGCAGCTGGAAGCCGGGCTGCGAGCGCTTGCAAGGCGCTATGAGTGGATCGGCCATGTGCGCGGCGCGGGTCTACTATGGGGCGTCGAACTGGTCGCCGATGGCGCATCGCGCAAGCCCTTCCCCGCAGAGCAGAACCGCTTTGCCCAGATTACCGCCTTGGCCAGGCAGGAAGGCCTGCTGATCTACCCACGCCGCAGCCTCGATGGCCTGGCCGGTGATCATTTCCTGGTCTGCCCGCCGCTGACCATTCAAGCCGAGGAAGTGGACACCCTGCTGGAACGTCTGGCACGGGCCATGGCGCGTTTTGACCAAGCGCTTACCCCGTCGCCCGGGCTGAACGCACAACCCGCCAGGGAGAGCTGAGCACCATGACGCTGCTTAACCACAAGGTCTGTGAGATTGACGCGGCCATTGCCGAAATTCCCGATGGCGCCACCATCATGGTCGGTGGCTTTGGCTCGCCGGGCACGCCCTTTGCGCTGCTTGATGCCCTACTGGCATCCGGCCAGGGCAACCTGACGCTGATCAAAAACGATGCCAACGAGCCCGGCATCGGGATTGGCAAGCTGATTGAAGC
>JBNJGW010000097.1:0-3562 GCA_051748005.1 Pseudomonadota bacterium
ATGCTCATACAGGGCGCCGTTGAGCTGGTGCGCAATGCCTACATCCTGACGGGCCGGATTGTACCGCCATCGACAGGTGACGAGCATCTGGAGGAGCGCATCTGATGCTGGAATTCATGCCGCTCATTCTGTTTGCCGTCATCTGTATTGTCCTGATGTTTGGCTTCCCGGTTGCGTTTTCGCTATCGGGCACTGCTCTGGTATTTGCAGGCCTCGGTCTCGGGCTTGAAGCCATGGGCGTGGATGCCAACTTTGACGGCGGTTATCTTGCCGCGCTGCCCAACCGGCTATACGGCATCATGACCAACACTACCCTACTGGCAGTGCCGCTGTTCGTGCTGATGGGAGTGCTGCTGGAAAAATCCAAGGTCGCTGAAACGCTCCTGGATGCCATGGCACTGCTGTTTGGTTCCCTGCGCGGTGGCCTGGGTATCTCGGTTACCCTGGTTGGAATGCTGATGGCCGCATCAACCGGTATTGTCGGCGCGACCGTGGTGACCATGGGGTTGATGTCGCTGCCGACCATGCTCAAGCGCAATTACTCCATGTCGCTGGCTACCGGCACCATCTGTGCCACGGGAACCCTTGGCCAGATTATTCCGCCATCCATTGCCCTGGTACTGCTGGGTGATGTCCTGTCCTCCGCCTATCAACAAGCCCAGCTGGATATGGGGATCTTCAGCCCCAAGACTGTTTCAGTAGGCGATCTGTTCATGGGCGCCCTGGTGCCTGGCCTGATTCTGGTGGTGCTGTATATGCTTTATATCGCAGCGACCGCCTGGCTGCGCCCGCATACGGCACCGCCTGCGGATCGTCAGGAACTGATGGATGAGCTTGGCCATACCTCCGGCATCGGCTGGCTGCTGCTCAAGGGACTGGTGCCGCCTGTGGTGCTGATTGTTGCCGTGCTGGGTTCCATCCTGAGCGGTTTTGCCACCCCCACAGAAGCTTCTGCGGTGGGCGCCTTTGGTGCCCTGGTGCTGGCCTTGGCCTACCGTCAGCTTGATATTGCCACGCTGAAAGACGTCCTGCGCTCCACGACCCACGTCACTACCATGGTGTTCATGATCCTGATTGGTGCCGCGCTGTTTTCGCTGGTTTTTCGTGCCTATGGCGGCGAGCACATGGTCACCGAGCTGTTTGAAGGTATGCCGGGTGGTGTGGTCGGGGCAACCATCATCGTGATGCTGGTGATCTTCCTGCTGGGCTTTATCCTTGATTTTATTGAGATCACTTTTGTGGTGGTGCCAATTGTCGGGCCTATTCTGCTGGCGATGGGGCTGGACCCGATCTGGCTGGGCATCATGATTGCGATCAACCTGCAAACCTCATTTTTGACACCGCCTTTTGGCTTTGCGCTGTTTTACCTGCGCGGTGTTGCACCGCCATCAGTGCCCACATCGGCGATCTACCGTGGCGTGATTCCTTTCATCCTGATTCAGTTGGGGATGCTGCTGATGCTGTCGTTCTATCCTGAGCTGGCGACCTGGTTGCCCAGCCAGTTTGGCTAGATCGTCTTGGATTGAATATTAAAGTGCCAAGTAGAGAGCTCGTTGGTCTGAGTTGAAAGTAGGGGCTGCTATCAACGCTGCCCCATGGCAAGCTGAGCAGGTTACAGTGTGGTGCAGTTCTCTTTTGTTCAAGTGCCTGCTGCACCTGCATGCAGCAGGTAGCAACGATTGCACGCCAGTGCATGTGACCATCGGGCCGCATGCATGCTACCCACAAAAGTCATAACAAGGGGTTTATATGCAAGTTAAAACACTGACCGCCGCCGTGGCCATGACCACCGCCATGTCTGCAGGCCTGATGGTAGTCTCCAGTCTGGATAATCAGGCTCAGGCCCAGGAAACCTTCAGCTGGAAGATGGTGACCTCTTGGCCGAAAAACTTTCCGGGCGTGGGTCAAGGGCCAGAGCGCCTGGCAGAATTGGTTGATGAAATGTCAGATGGCCGTTTGACCATCGAAGTCTTCGGGGCTGGCCAGCTGGTGCCGGGCTTTGAAGTGTTTGATGCCGTCTCCGATGGCACCGCAGAGCTGGGCCACTCCGCGTCCTACTACTGGAAAGGCAAGGCTCCTGAAGCCCAGTTCTTTGCTGCAGTGCCGTTTGGCATGAACGCCCAGGAAATGAACGCCTGGCTGCACTTCGGCGGCGGCATGGAGTTATGGAACGAAGTCTATGAGCCCTTTGGTGTTGATGTCATGGTGGCGGGTGCTTCCGGCGTGCAGATGGGCGGCTGGTACAACAAGGAAATCAATTCCCTTGATGATCTTGATGGCCTGAAAATGCGTATGCCAGGCCTGGGCGGCGAAGTCATGAGCCGTATGGGCGTGGCGATCGTCAACATGCCGGGCGGTGAGATTTTCACCTCGCTGCAGTCCGGTGCCATTGATGCTACCGAGTGGATTGGCCCCTACAACGATCTGGCATTTGGCCTCCATCAGGCAGCTGATTATTACTACTATCCGGGTTGGCACGAGCCGACCGTGATGTTTGAAACCATCGTCAACGAAGAGGCGCTAGCCGAACTGCCCGCTGACCTGCAGGCGATCCTGACCACGGCGGTGCGTGATATCAACGCCAACGTGCTGGATGAATATACCGCCCGTAACAACGATGCGCTGGAAACCCTGGTCAACGAGCATGAGGTTGAATTGCGGCGCATTCCTGATGATGTTCTGGCTCAGGCCCGCGAACATTCCCAGGAAGTGGTTGCTGAGCTGGCGGAATCCAGCGATCTGGCCACACGTATCCATGAGTCCTACAGCACCTTCCAGGACAAGGTTGTCAACTACCATGCCATTTCCGAGCAGGCGTATTACAACGCCCGCAACCCGGAAGGCGATACCACCGAATAAGTCTTTCGGCGGTAATTAGGACGGCTGCCTGCGGGCGGCCGTTTTTTTTATCTGGCTACTTTTATCTCTATCTATTTGTTATTCCGTTTATCATGTGCCGCCTGCTTATATAGGCTGGCCTTCAACTGGATGGTGAACAAGGATCTTTTATGACAACTCAACGGGTATCTTCGGGTGCGTCATCAATCAACAATGTCTTGACCATTGCGGGCTCTGACCCTTCCGGTGGGGCAGGCATTCAAGCAGACCTGAAGACCTTTTCGGCCCTGGGCACCTACGGTACCAGTGTGATTACCGCGCTGACGGCGCAAAATACCCAGGGTGTGCACGGTGTCTTTCCTGTGCCGGCACCATTCATTGCCGAACAACTGGAAACCTTGCTGGATGACGTGGCGCTGGATGCGGTGAAAATCGGTATGGTCGCCAGCCGCGACGTGGCGGAAGTGATTGCCGACTGTATTGGGCGCCGGCGCCCGCGCTGGGTGGTACTGGACCCGGTCATGGTAGCGAAAAGCGGCGATGTGCTGGTGGATGATGCGGGCATCCAGGCGGTGCGCGACATCCTGATACCGCTGGCTGATGTAATTACCCCCAACCTGCCAGAAGCCGCGGTATTGCTGGGTGGTGCCACGCCGGAATCAACCGCTGAGATGGAAGCCGCCATGCCCGCGCTGCGTCGTCTGGGGGCGCCTTATGTGATGCT
>JBNJGW010000097.1:3662-7321 GCA_051748005.1 Pseudomonadota bacterium
AGAGTCTTTAATTACCGTCAGTGGAGGTTTTATGTGGATTCATAAACGTCTTACAGCTTGGTTGATAGCTGGGCTGCTCTTGGTCACAACCGCAATGGCGCAGGCGGAAAGCGTCACTGAGAACGGCGAGTCTTTCAGCCGCACGGTAGAAGAAAATGGCCAGCGTTATGAGCTGTTAGGCAGCGGTGTGTTCAAGTACATGATCTGGACGGCCTATGCCGGGGCCTACTACCAGGGTGAAGGTGTTACAGACCCTCAGCCGCTGAGCGAGGTGCCAAGGCGCCTGGAGCTGGCCTATTTTCATGATATTGACGCTGAGGATTTCGCCGAAGCCACGCTGGAAACTATCCAGAAAAACCTGACGTTGTATGAATTCAATCAGGTCAAAGACGATATCGAAGCCCTGAACGCCCGCTATCGCAGTGTGGAAGAGGGCGACCGCTATGTACTCAGCTGGGATGGTGAGCAGCTGCGGCTGGCCTTGAACGGTGAGGTGTTGTTTGAAGGCGGCGATGCGGATGCGGCCAGCGCCATGTTTGGCATCTGGTTGGGTGAAACGCCACTTGGTGAAGATTTTCGTGATGAACTGCTGGCACGCCAATAGCCCGGCTATCTAGATGAACTCTTAGGGGTAGTATGAAAGCATTGATACAGCGAGTGACGCGAGCCAGCGTTGAGGTTGAGGGCAGGACTGTAGGCCAGATTGACCAAGGGCTGCTGGTGCTGGTGGGAGTGGAAAAAGGCGATGACCAAGCCCATGCCGATAACCTGCTGCATAAGCTTTTGAACTACCGCGTGTTCAGCGATGCACAAGGTAAGATGAACCTCAATGTTCAGCAGGCAGGCGGTAGCTTGCTACTGGTTTCCCAGTTCACCCTGGCCGCCAGCACCCGCAAAGGCCTGCGGCCGAGTTTTTCCAGCGCCGCCCCGCCGGAGGAAGGCGAGCGACTGTTCAATTATCTGGTGGCCAAGGCGCAATCAGGGCGTGTGCCGGTGGCCACCGGAGAGTTCGGCGCCAATATGCAGGTCGCCCTGGTTAACGATGGCCCCGTTACCTTTATGCTTGAAAGCTGACGACTGTCTTAACCCTTTTCAGCTTCCAGTAAGTCCGTCTCAGCGGCTTCAAGTTCTTCCTCGGCGGCTAGCCAGCGCTGTTCGGCGTCATCCAGGCGGGCTTTAATGTCTGCCTGCTTGGCCAGTGCGTTAGTCAGCTCCGCTTTGCGGCTGGCATCGGTGTAGAGCGCCGGGTCAGCCAGCTGTTCTTCCAGTGTCGTCAGGGCATTCTGTTCCTTTTCCATGGTTTTTTCGGCCTGGTCACGCACCTTTTTGATCGGTCTGAGTTTTTCGCGCATCTCGGCAGCGGCTTTACGCGCCGCCTTGCGCGCTTCGCGGCTGTCTCCGCTGGCTTGTTGATCCTGGCGCTCACTCTTGTCACTGCGGGCATCGCGGCGTTGTGATTCAAGGCGCTCTTTCAGCCATTGACGGTAGTCGTCCAGATCGCCATCAAAGGGCTCAACCCTGTGATCGGCCACCCGCCAGAATTCATCTACGCTGGCGCGCAGCAGATGGCGGTCGTGGGAGACCAGAATAACGGTGCCTTCGAAGCTGGCCAGCGCCTCGGTCAGCGCTTCGCGCATTTCCAGGTCCAGGTGGTTGGTAGGCTCGTCAAGCAGCAGCAGGTTAGGTTTCTGCCAGGCTACCAGCGCCAGTGCCAGGCGGGCCTTTTCGCCGCCGGAGAAAGTGGCTACCTCGCCAAAGGCATCGTCTCCGGCAAAGCCAAAACCACCGAGGAAGTTACGGATGTCCTGGTCGCTGGCGGTGGGCGACAGGCGCTGAACGTGCATGAAAGGGGTCGCGGTGATATCCAGGCTTTCCAGCTGATGTTGGGCAAAGTACCCAATCTTCAGGTGCTCGCCGGGAACGCGCTTGCCTGTCAGCAGAGGCAGTTGGCCAATCAGGCTTTTGATCAGAGTGGATTTACCCGCCCCGTTTGGGCCCAGTAGGCCGATTCGGCTACCAGGTAGTAGCGTGACGTTGATCTTATCCAGCTGGACGATATTACCCTCTTTACTTTGGTAACCCAGCTGGGCCTGATCCAGCACCAATAAGGGGTGCGAGGTTTTATCGGCGGCAGGCAGGCGAAAGTGGAAAGGCGAATCCACATGGGCAATGGCAATATCACCCATGCGCTCAAGCATCTTGACCCGGCTTTGGGCCTGGCGGGCCTTGGTGGCCTGAGCCTTGAAGCGGTTGATAAATCGCTCGATCTCTTCGCGCCTAGCCTGCTGCTTGGCAGCTTCTGCGCGCTGCAAGGCGAGCTTTTCAGCCCGAGTGCGCTCAAAGCGCGAGTAGTTGCCCCGGTAGAGCTCCACGCTTTGCTGGTGCATATGCACAATATGGTCACAGACGGCGTCGAGAAAATCACGGTCGTGGGAAATCAGTAGCAAGGTGCCCGGGTAGCGGGTCAGCCACTGTTCCAGCCACAGCAGAGCATCAAGATCCAGGTGGTTGGTGGGCTCATCGAGTAGCAGAAGATCAGATGGCATGAACAGGGTGCGGGCCAGGTTGACGCGCATGCGCCAACCGCCGGAAAAATCGGACAGCGGACGCTGCAGATCCGCCTGTACAAACCCCAGGCCGACCAGTAGCTGAGCGGCGCGTGATTCTGCGCGGTAGCCGTCCAGGGTTTCAATCAGGCCATGCAGCTCCGCTTCGCGGTGGGCGGCCCCTGAGGCCTGGGCCGTCTCCAGATCGGCTTGTGCCTGGCGTAAGGCGATGTCACCGTCCAGGACATAATCGATAATGGCGCGGTCAAGGGCATCCACTTCCTGGGCCATATGGGCAATGCGCTGATTGCCACTCATTTCAATCTCGCCCTGGTCCACGCTCAGTTCGCCCAGCAAGAGCTTGAACAGGCTGGATTTGCCCGCGCCATTGGCGCCGATAATGCCGGCTTTAACGCCATCGTTGAGAGTAAGGTCAGCGTTATCGAGTAGCCGTTGTGTGCCGCGTTGTAGCGCGACCTGGCGCAGTGCGATCATGCGTTCTCCCGAAAAGAGGTTAGCGATTGATGGACAATTCTACCCGATTGACAGCGCTTCAGCAGGATTCCCTGTGGGCCTTTGCTCTGCGTTTTTATGCTTTGCCGGATGTCGAGGCCGCTTTTCTGTGCCTGCAGGATGAAGAGGGTGTGGATGTGTGTGAAGTATTATTTCATAGCTGGCTATTTATTTATGGCCTTGAAGCCAATCCTCAGGCATTAGCCATTGAGCGGCGTGAAAGAAGCCGCTGGCAAACAGATATCACTGCTGTGCTGCGCCAACTTCGTCAGGCGTTAAAGCATGATGCCGTAAGGGCTGGCGCGGATTCCGGCGTGGCGGAACTGCGCAGTGCAATCAAAAAGGCAGAGTTGCTGGCCGAGCGTGAAAACCTTCAACGCTGGCAGGCATGGGGGCAATGGCATGAACAGGCAATAAGAGGGCTTTCAAAACCAGTGCGATCGATACAAATGCTTGCTAAATGGCTGAAGTTAAGCGTTACTTGTCCACAGTTAGGCAATATAAGCGGTGATGAAAATATATCTTCGCCTGCTATCGACAGTGCCTGGATAATCATAGCGTCGCGGCTTGACCCCTTGATAAGGGCGCGCTAGCCTGAAA
>JBNJGW010000098.1:0-7196 GCA_051748005.1 Pseudomonadota bacterium
GATTCACGATTCACGATTCACGATTCACGATTCACGATTCACGATTCACGATTCACGATTCACGATTCACGATTCACGATTCACGATTCACGATTCACGGCGCGCCGCCCAGTTCCTATCGTCAGGTACTTATACTAAAAACCCCCCAGAGCTGACGGCTCTGGGGGATTTTTTTATGCGTGGAAATTTTGGCGTAAGGCGTGAGGAGAATTGTTGCAGCTATTTATGTCAGAATGCAGCATCTAAGGAGGAGCCTGATGACATCAATGCGCTGGGAGCAACTGCTTTCACCACAACGTTTGCATGACAAGCGCCTGAGTGGTGGCCGTGAGATTGGCCGTAGCCCTTTCCATAAAGATCATGACCGTATTATTTTCTCAGGATCGTTTCGCCGACTGGGGCGTAAGACACAGGTACACCCTTTAACCGAGAATGACCATATCCATACCCGTTTGACGCATTCATTGGAAGTTGGTTGTGTTGGCCGCTCCTTGGGTATGAGCGTGGGTGAACTACTGGGAAGCCGTTTACCTAGCTGGATATCGCCTGCTGATTTGGGCGTCATCATCCAGACGGCCTGCCTTGGCCATGATATTGGTAATCCCCCTTTTGGCCATGCCGGTGAGTATGCTATCCGTGACTGGTTTCAGCGCGCTGAGAGCAGTGGCCTGCTGGATGACTTATCGACACCTGAGCGGGATGACCTGCTTACCTATGAAGGTAATGCCCAAGGATTTCGCGTCATCACTCAGATTGAGTACAATCAGTTTCAGGGTGGCATGCGCATGACAGCAGCAACTTTGGGCACCTTGTTGAAATATCCCTGGAGCGTTGAGCATCGAACCCAGGAAGGTAAATTTGGCGCTTATCAGTCGGAACTGGACATATTGCGTGAAGTGGCCGAAGCTCTCGGACTTTTATCGCAGGGAGAAAATCGCTGGTGTCGCCACCCGTTGGCCTGGTTGGTAGAGGCGGCCGATGATATTTGCTATGCCCTTTTGGATCTGGAAGATGGGCTGGAAATGGGCATTCTGCACTACAGTGAGGTGAGCGACATTCTCAAGCACATTGCCGGAGAGGTGCCCGCTGAGTATCTTGAAATGCAAAAGCGCGGAGTCTCTCAGCGACGACGTATTGCGCTTCTGCGCGGTTCGGCGATGGAGCGAGCGGTGAATGAGGTTAGCGCAGTCTTTGTCCAGCATGAGCAGGCACTGTTAGCGGGCCGTCTGGAAGATGACCTGCTGGAACTTTGTCACCCTGACTTGGGTTGGGGAGTACGTGCGGCCAAGCAGCTGGCACGGGAAAGGATATTCCAGAACGAAAGAAAGGCAAAACTTGAGATTGGTGCTTACACTACGCTGGGCATCCTGCTGGAAGCCTTTATAGGTGCTGCCCATGAGTTGCATCATACCGGGCGCCTGTCCTTCAAGCATCAAAGGGTGCTGGCCCTGATAGGCGAAAACACGCCACAGCGTGACTGGACACTGTACGCCAGTTATCGCCGTATGCTGGACTTCATTGGTGGTATGACAGATCACTTTGCCGTTGATCTGGCACAGGAAATGGGCGGCAAGCTTAAAGGCAGCAGTTAAAAAGGTAAGACGCGTTCAAACGGAAGGTTGTCGAAGCGGTTTGCCTTCCATCAGGTGGGCGCGTTCAAGCAGCAGATAGATAATCTTGTCATGCAGGCCAGTGTCAAGATCACCCAGGCTAAGTTCTGAAAGCTTTCGAGCCAGGTCGTCACCACTTACAACGAGAATATCATCAGCGGCTTCGGAGGTGTCAATGTCCCAGCCGGGCAAGACCAGAACACCGCGAACAGGAACGCTGATGCCGCAGTTCTTTTCCAGCCACTGAGCGGCCCATTGAGCCGCCTGCCGTGTCTTGTACAAGGGGCGGCGCTCCTGCCAATGCGGGAAGCGCAGACGCTCATGCTCTACAAATACCTGAGTCAGCTCTTTGCCATTGCTTCCCAGCGCTTTGGAACGCGCCCGGGTTTCCACCACAAAGACTCCGTGTGGGGTGACCACCACATGGTCAATGGTAAAGCTGTCTGTAGGCACATCATGAAAGATATAGTAAGGATGTGCGTCAGGCCGGATCAATCTTTCCAGCTCCTGGCCGACAGCGAGTTCACAGGCCAGCCCAAGCTTAAGGCGTCGGATACGCTGGTAATCGCGTACCAGCAACAGTGAAAAAACCAGCACCAGAACCGTGCTCAGCAGCCCATAAAGCGCCCACTCCACCCAGTCCTGGCGATCGACAAACAACATCCTGCCCATGCCATAAACCAAGGGTGATAGGCTGATCAGCGGTCCCAGGGTGCCATTAAGAAAAAGGCTGGAAAATGCCTGGTCAAGGCGATTACGCAAGGCCTGGCCAGGCGTGCGCAATGGGTGAGCGTCAAAGGGTGAATTAACGCGGGCATCATAAAGGCTACGCAAAGCAAGGACGATGGCTGCCATAGCGGCCATCGGAAATAGAAAAATCAGTGGTAGCAGGTATTCCAGCCAAACCATAACGAATGCCTTGGTAAGCCGATGGTCGATTCAGTTTGGTTCAACCACCGGCAAGTTTAGCCTGGTAACCATGCTCAGCGAGTGCTTGCTTGAGCGTTTTACGATGATCACCCTGGATTTCAATGACTCCCTCCTTGACTGCACCGCCAGTGCCACAACGTTTCTTCAGTTGCTTGGCTAGTACTTTAAGTTCCTTTTCAGGTAAAGGGATACCTGACAGTGTAGTGACACCCTTACCTTTGCGGCCACTGGTTTCGCGGCGAATGCGCACGATACCATCAAGTGATGCAATGCGTGCCTGCTCCGCCTGTTCATCACAGCAGCAGCTTTCCAGCGCCTGGCGGCAGTCCGGGCAGATATCGCCCTGCTCTGTAGAATAGACAAGCCCGCCGAGCTGATCACGTAATGACGCCATGCTTAAGCTCCTTTATAACGTTTGAGGGTGGTGCTATTACCCCATTGTTCACGTGTCAACTGGTAGATGGTAGCGGGTAGTTGATACATGCTGTTGATCATGACAGCGTTCTGGGGTGTTTTTTCGGCATCAGGAAAACGGTTCAGATGAACCACTGTCATCCCGGCATCCAGTGCTGCCTTGACACCGACCAGTGCATCATCAATTGCAATGCAGTCAGCAGCGTCAAATCCCATGGTGTGTGCTGCATGGAGGTGTAAACCAGGCTCTGGCTTCCAACAGTTGGCCGCATAGCCGCTGAACAGCTGGCCATTGAAGTAGCCATCCAACGCGGTGGTTGCCAGGGCGTTGAGGATCTTTTTTTCTGGCCCATTGGAAACCACCGCTCTGGGGTAGTCGCTCAACTGCTGCAGAGCTTCGCGAGCACCGTCGATAGTGGTGAGCTCATTGCTGAGGCGGGTGGCCAGATTGGCACGCATGGCACTTTCCATGATTTCCAGCTGATCAGGGGAAACTGCGCCGTAGCGTTTTTGCAACTCGGCCACAATACGGCGAAAACGTGCACCGCGGAACTCACCCATGTAGTCGGAAACGACAAAGGGAAGGCCTACTGCATTGAGACCGATTGCCATCTCTTCTGCCAGAAGTGGCTCGCTATCGACCAGAGTACCGTCGCAATCAAATAGCAGAAGAGGCAAAAACATGAGTAATCCTTGCACCGTTCAAAGCGCGGCTACCTGACACATGGACCATGACATTATAATAGAATGATTCTACGATGTTAGCGAACACTGTTCTATCACTTTCGTGTGGTTCTGCTCAGACCTACTGAAAAAGGCAGCCCATAAGGCTGCCTTCTTGATCAGCGTTTCAAGAAATTATTTGACCTTGGGAGCCAGTTCGCCGCTTTCGTAGCGCTTGAACATCTCTTCCAGATTGATTGGCTTGATTTTGCTGGCATTGCCTGCGGTGCCAAAAGCTTCATAGCGGGCGATACACAGATCGCGCATGGCACTGACGGTTTCCTTGAGGAATTTGCGCGGATCAAATTCAGACGGGTTCTCAGCCAGAAAACGACGTACCGCACCTGTGGAAGCCAGACGCAGATCAGTATCAATGTTTACCTTGCGCACACCGTGCTTGATGCCCTGAATGATTTCTTCTACAGGAACGCCGTAGGTTTCAGGAATCTCGCCGCCATAGCGATTGATGACTTCCAGCCATTCCTGGGGTACGGAAGAAGAGCCGTGCATGACCAGGTGGGTATCTGGAATGCGCGCATGAATTTCCTTGATACGCTGAATCGACAGGGTATCGCCCGTCGGCGGACGGGTAAACTTGTAAGCACCGTGACTGGTGCCGATGGCAATGGCCAGGGCATCCACCTGGGTTGCCTTGACGAACTCTGCGGCTTCTTCAGGATCGGTCAGCAGCTGTTCCATATCCAGCTTGCCTTCTGCCCCGATACCGTCTTCCTCGCCAGCCATGCCAGTTTCCAGGCTGCCCAGGCAACCCAGCTCACCTTCCACTGAAACGCCACACGCATGCGCCATTTCAACAGTACGGCGGGTCACGTCAACGTTATAGTCGTAATCCATGGGCGTCTTGCCGTCTTCACCCAGGGAACCATCCATCATCACCGAGGAGAAGCCCAGCTGAATGGAGCGTTGGCAGACCGCAGGACTGGTGCCGTGATCCTGGTGCATGGCCACAGGAATATGCGGGAATTCTTCAACGGCGGCCAGGATCAGATGGCGCAGGAAAGGCGCGCCCGCATATTTGCGTGCGCCAGCAGACGCCTGGACGATCACTGGAGAGTCGGTTTTATCCGCCGCTTCCATGATAGCGCGCATCTGTTCGAGGTTGTTGACGTTAAAAGCGGGAATGCCGTAACCGTATTCAGCGGCATGATCCAGCATCTGACGCATGCTAATAAGAGCCATAAAGTCACCTTATATAAAATAAATCGTTATCGTGTGTGGGTCGAGTCTGATCAAAATGGATTACTTGGCGTCTAGGCGCCTGATGCCGCAGCCTCCAGAGCAGCGACAGCCGGTAATGTCTTGCCTTCGACGTATTCAAGGAATGCCCCGCCCCCCGTCGAGATATAGGAAACACGCTCGGCAATCGCGTACTTGTCGATAGCGGCCAGGGTATCGCCTCCACCGGCAATCGAGAATGCCGGGCTTTCAGCAATCGCATGGGCAATGACTTCAGTACCTTTGCCGAACTGATCAATTTCAAAGACCCCAACCGGGCCGTTCCAAAGAATAGTGCCTGCATCTTTCAGCAGGCCTGCCAAGCGGGCTGCAGTATCCGGGCCAATATCCAGAATCATTTCATTATCAGCCACCTGGTCCACAGGTTTGACAATAGCTTCCGCCGACTCTGAAAACTCTGTTGCAACGACGACGTCGGTTGGCATCGGAATAGCCACTTTCTCCATCAAAGTCTTGGCCTGATCGATCAGATCTGCCTCATGAAGTGATTTGCCTACATTATAGCCTGCTGCGGCAATAAAGGTGTTGGCAATACCGCCACCGACAATCAGTTGGTCGCATTTTTCAGACAGTGCGTTGAGCACATCCAGCTTGGTGGATACCTTTGAGCCACCTACAATAGCCGTCATCGGCCGCCTGGGATGGGCAAGGGCTTTTTCCAACGCTTCAAGTTCGTTGGCCAGTAGCGGCCCGGCACATGCGGTGGGTGCAAAGCGGGCGACACCGTGGGTTGATGACTGGGCGCGATGAGCAGTGCCAAACGCATCCATCACAAAAATGTCGCACAGCGCGGCGTACTGCTTGGACAGCGCTTCATCATCCTTTTTCTCGCCTGCATTGAAGCGTACGTTTTCAAGCAGCACTATATCGCCATCGCTCAGCTCGAGGCCGCCCTCCAGATAGTCCTTGACCAATGTGACAGGGCGGTCTAACAGCTGGCCAAGATGAGCGGCTACCGGGGCAAGGGAAAACTCTTCCGCTGGTTCGCCCTCTGTTGGCCGGCCAAGGTGGCTCATCAGCATCACCTTGGCACCTGCATCGGCAGCAGCCTGAATGGTGGGCAGAGCTGCACGCAGGCGGGCGTCACTGGAAACGCTGGCATTCTTGATAGGTACGTTCAGATCTTCACGAATCAGGACGCGTTGGCCCTGGAGCGGCAGGTCGGTCATCTTTTTTACGTTCATGTGCAGCTGTCCTCGTGTGAGTCAGATGGTAAGAAATCGGGGCGGGGTTGTGTCAGTCGTGCCAGGCGCTGGCTGATATCCAGCATGCGGTTGGCAAATCCCCATTCGTTATCAAACCAGCAAAGCAGTTTGATCAGCCGCGTGCCGGCTACCCGGGTCTGGGTGGCGTCCAGGATGCCGGAGTGCGGATCATGGTTGAAATCCACTGAGGCCATGGGCGTTTCGGTGTATCCCAGAATACCCTGCAGATGGCGCTGGCTTGCCGTCTTTAATAGCTGATTGACTTCCTCTACGTGGGTATCCCGGGCAACCGTGATGGCAAGATCCATTACCGAAACATTAATGGTCGGAACACGCAGGTGCAAACACTCGAAACGCCCGGTCAGTTTGGGCATCAAACGGCTGATGCCGCGAGCCAGGCCGGTATCTACCGGGACAATCGAATGCATGGCGGAGCGTGTCAGTCGTAAATCCGTCTGATGATAGGCATCAATGACAGGTTGATCATTCATGGCAGAATGAACCGTGGTGGTAACGCCGTGCTCAACACCTAGCGCCTCATCCAGTACGGTTAACAGTGGCAGCAGGCAGTTAGTGGTACAGGATGCCGCCGACAGGATATGTTGTTCAGCTGACATCATGTTCTGATTGATGCCCCATACAATGGTCGCATCCAGATCATTTTCAGCCGGCTGAGAGAACAGCAGACGTTTGGCACCTGCGGCCAGATGTCTCTCGGCAGTGGCGCGATCCTTGAAGCTGCCCGAGCACTCAAGCACCAGATCGATATCAAGAGCCGCCCAGGGAAGCTTTTCCGGGTCAGGTTCGTTCAGAACCCGAATGTATTGACCATTGATCACCAGGTGGTCGTCATGACTTTCCACCTGAACAGGAAAGCGCCCGTGAGTGGTATCGAATCGGGTCAGGTAGGTGATGGTCGCCAGGTCGGAGAGCTCGTTGATCGCCACGATCTGGATATCTGCCGACTGACGCTCTACCAAGGCACGCAAAACGCACTGGCCAATGCGGCCATAGCCGTTGATGGCAATACGAAAAGTGGAAGCCCGCGCGGCCATAT
>JBNJGW010000099.1:0-7163 GCA_051748005.1 Pseudomonadota bacterium
CTGCTGCACGCTGCAGATATGGAAGGCGGTGGCAGTGACCTGCTCAATGCTCCCAACTTCGTGGCCATCGTGGATTATCTGGAAGACCAGTATGCCAATACGCTGACGGTGAGCTCGGGAGACCTTGTATTACCGGGACCCTACCTGACCGCGGCGGCTGACGGCAGCCTGCAGCCAGCCCTCCAGGCCGCAGCTGAAGCAATCTACGGCCTGGATGCCGGTTCACTGTCGGGCATAGGCGCTGAGGCAGGGCGCGTGGAAACGCTGTTGGCCGACCTGATGGGAGTATCAGCCGTAACGCTGGGCAACCACGAGTTTGATCAAGGCACCGGGCTGATTGCGGACATGATCGCGCCCTCGGTCAACGAGGGTGGCACCTTAAGTGATATCGACTGGGTAGGTTCACAGTTCCCATACCTGTCGGCCAATCTGGATTTTTCAGCAGATGGCAATCTGTCAGGTCTGGCAACCGAAGAGATTCTCGAGCGTGAGGCGTTTCTTGCCGGACCTCAGGCTGTGGCAGACGGGGCCCGTCCGCCGAAGCTGGCACCAGCGATGATCCAGGAAGTGGGTGGTGAGAAGGTGGGCGTGATCGGCCTGACCACGCAGATTCTGGAAAGTATTTCTTCGCCCGGGGATACCCAGGTGCTGGGCGGTGGCAGCAACGACATGCAGGCACTGGCTGATATCGTTCAACCGATCATTGATGATTTGACCGAGCAGGGTGTCAACAAGATTGTGCTGGCCTCGCATCTGCAACAGATCCAGTTCGAGGAAGAGCTGGCCACGCTGCTGGAAGGTGTCGATATCATTATGGCGGGTGGCTCCAACAGCCTGCTGGCCGATAGCGAAGACGTGGATCGCGGTCTGTTCCCAGGCGCACCTGAGCCCTATGGCACCTATCCGTTGCTGACCCAGGACGCGGCTGGTAACGATGTTGCCATTATCAACACCGATGGCGGCTGGCGCTATGTGGGCCAGCTGGTGGTGGAATTTGATGCCGACGGCAACCTGCTGACGGAATCGCTGGATCCGGCCACATCCGGTGTCTATGCCGCAACGGATGACCAGGTCTCCGCCTTGTGGGGTGATACTGACAGCGCCTTTGCCGAGGGCAGCGATGGCGCCATAGCGCGTGATCTGGTCAACGCCGTATCCGACTTTGTTGCCGACCAGGACGGCAATATCCTCGGCCTGACCGATACGTACCTGGTGGGGGAACGTGGTGCGGTGCGCACTGAAGAGACCAATCTGGGGAATCTCACCGCGGATGCTAACCTGTGGTATGCACAACAGGTAGACGCAGAGGTGATGGTATCGCTGAAAAACGGTGGCGGCATTCGTGAACCGATCGGCCGGGTGGTGGTGCAGGGCGAAGATAGCGAACCGAGCTTTCAAGCGCCTGCAGCAGACCCCACTATCGGCAAGCCTGCGGGTGGTGTATCGCAGTTGGATGCGGCACAGACGCTGCGCTTCAACAATGACCTGGCAATTCTGACCATTACCCGCGAGACGCTGGTGGAGGTACTGGAACATGCGGTAGCGGCTTCAGGGCCAGGCATGAGCGCAGGGCAGTTTGCTCAGGTAGGCGGTATTCAGTACAGCTTTGACTGGGATAAGCCTGCGGGCAATCGCATCCAGAGCGCTGCTATCATGGACGATGATGGGGAAGCGGCAGACGTGCTGGTAGCAGAAGGTGCGTTAGTGGGTAGTGCCACTGACACGCTCAAAATCGTTACCTTGGGCTTTCTGGCCAATGGCGGCGATGGCTATCCGTTTGATGACACCACAGTGCTTGATCGAGTGGATTTGGTCGACAGTGACCTCGACGATGGTCTGTTTACCTTTGCCGACACAGGCACTGAGCAGGATGCCTTCGCCGAGTACATGGGTGAGTTCTTCAGTGAGACGCCCTTTAGCGAAGCGGAAACACCGGCCAGCGAGGACACCCGTATCCAGAACCTGGATATACGTGAGGATGCCGTGCTGACAGGCGTGGATACAGCTCCGTTTAGCATGGACGCTGCATGATCTGATCATCACGAATGTTTGATGCTGTAAAAAAGCGGACCTTCGGGTCCGCTTTTCTGTTTGTCCAGTGAAGCGTCATGACCAAACAAAAACCTGCGATCCTGAACCATGGCGCAACACTTCCACCTCTACGGAGGGGCTTAGCCACATTACGTTGCCCGGATTAAACGAGGTTCATCTTTGTCTGCTTGCTCACCCTGCGGTGAGCAGTCATCATCGCCATTCGCTGTTTAACCATAAGTTGAACGGTCTTTCCAAAAGTCTGTTCAAAACGGTCTTTTCAAAACGGTCTTTTCAAAACAGAGGAATGTTATGGGCAAGTTTTTTTCACTACTGGTATTGCTGGGGCTGGGGTATTTCGGCCTGCATACCTATTATGGAATGGCGGTTGAAAAGGTACTTGATGAGCAGTTGGATGAACGCGGCATGACGGCGGTTGAGGTGGATAGTCTTGACTACGACTGGCTGGCGCCGATCAGCCAGTCCGCCGAGGTATCCGCCAATGTTCGCTATCGGGGCGCTTCCGCTGGCCTTGAGCTGGCCGTGGAAGGTCATCCGCTGTTTGGTGATGAACTCAAGGTCTCGTTCGGTAGCCTGAAAGGCTTGAGCCTGGGCATCAGCTTCGGCGAATAACGCATAATAAGCGTTCTGCTACTGCCCGCTCAGCTCCTGCTTTAGCCAGTTGGCCAGGCGGGTACCGTGCGGCTGATGACCGCCCTGCCATGCCGGGGGCAGCCACAGGCATAGCCGGGCGGTTGTCTCTATGCTTCCCCAGGGGGCAATCAGGCGACCGCTGCGCAAGTCATCCTCGACCAGCAGGGTCGGCGCAATCGCCACTCCCATACCCGCCGCAGCGGCCTCAATCAGATAAAACAGATGATCAAACCCCTGGCCTTTTTGCAGGGCGGCTTCCAGCGCTGGCTGTTCAAGCCCCTGGGCGCTGGCCCATTGCGGCCATGCCTGAGGGCGGGAGGCGGTATACAGCAAGGTATTGGCCAGCAGGGTGGCCGGCTGGTTCGGGTCACAGTGCCTGGCCAGCGCCGGGCTTGCCACCGCGCAGATCTGCTCGGGCATCAGCTCGATCACCTCTGCCTGCGCTGGCCAGGGCGGCTCGGAAAAGGCCAGGTGAGCGCTGGTGGCGCTGTGGGTGTCAGGCTGTTCCGTATCACTCACCACCACCTGTAAATTGAGCGCCGGCAGCGCCGCATGCAAGCGGTCCAGCCGGGGGATCAGCCAGCGCGCCAGCAGGCTGCCGGGGCAGGCGAGGGTGAAGGGCGCCTGACGCAGCTCATCCTTGAGCGCTGCACAACTATCTCTCAGTCGCGCAAACGCCTCGCCCACGCCGCTTTGCAAGCGTTGCCCGTGGGGCGTCAAGACCAGGCCACGGCCTTCCTTGGTCAACAGCGCCACGCCAAAATGTTCATCCAGGCTTTTCAGCTGGCGGCTAACGGCGCCATGGGTCACGCTCAGCTCGTTGGCAGCGGCGGTCACGCTGCCCAGCCGGGCGGTGGCTTCAAAAGCGCGCAGGGCGCCGAGCGGGGGAAGGGTATGGTTGATCAATGTGTGACTCCAGCTCACAGGTTGGTGATATCTTATCGATTTTTATCAACGCCTGCCTGGGCTAATGTCATCGCATACTCAACGCACGGCCCGCTGACCCAGCAGGCTGATGTCTGACCCAGAGGTTGTGATGAATAAGCCTATTGATCTATCCCGCTTAGCAACACCCCAGGCGACCAGCCTGCCCGATATCAACGGTATGTTTGGCAGTTTTGGTGGCCGCTTTGTGGCTGAAACCCTGATGCCGCTGATTCTGGAGCTGCAGGAGGAATACACCGCGGCCAAGAGCGACCCTGAGTTCCAGCGTCAGCTGGCCTACTTCCAGGGAGACTACATCGGCCGACCCAGCCCGCTGTATTTTGCCGAACGGCTGACCGAGCATCTGGGCGGCGCCAGCGTGTATTTCAAGCGTGAAGAGCTTAACCATACGGGCGCCCACAAGATCAACAACTGCATCGGGCAGGTGCTGCTGGCCAAGCAGATGGGTAAAAAGCGTATTATCGCCGAGACCGGCGCAGGCATGCACGGCGTGGCCACCGCCACGGTAGCGGCGCGCTTTGGCCTGCCCTGCGTGATCTATATGGGCGAAACAGATATCGAGCGCCAGCAGACCAATGTGTTCCGCATGAAGCTGTTAGGGGCGGAGATTATTCCGGTCACCTCCGGCACCGGCACGCTTAAGGATGCCATGAACGAAGCCCTGCGCGACTGGGTCACTAACGTTGATGACACCTTCTACATTATCGGCACCGTGGCGGGCCCGCACCCTTACCCGGCCATGGTGCGTGATTTTCAGGCGGTGATTGGCCACGAAACCCGCACCCAGATGCTGGAAAAACATGGCCGCCTGCCGGATTCACTGATTGCCTGCGTCGGCGGCGGCTCCAACGCCCTGGGGCTTTTCTACCCCTTTATTGACGATGCCGATGTGCAGATGATTGGCGTTGAAGCCGGTGGCAAGGGCGTCAAAAGCGGCCTGCATGCGGCCAGCCTGAACGGCGGTACCCCCGGCGTACTGCACGGCAACCGCACCTATCTGCTGCAGAACGAGGATGGCCAGATTACCGACGCCCACTCGATTTCTGCCGGGCTGGATTATCCCGGCATCGGCCCGGAACATGCCTGGTTGCACGAGCAGAAGCGGGTCGACTATGTCTCAGCCACCGATGATGAAGCGCTGGAAGCCTTCCAGCTCTGCTGCCGTCAGGAAGGCATCATTCCTGCCCTGGAAACCGCCCACGCTCTGGCTGAAGTAACCAAGCGGGCACCCACGCTTCCCCGTGAGCACCTGATGGTCATCAACCTCAGCGGACGCGGCGACAAGGACATGATGAGCGTTGCCCAGCACCTGGGCGAAAAATTTGGTGTAAAACCCACTTCCCCATAAATCAGGAGCCTGCCATGCCAACCACATCACGCCTTGAGCAATGCTTTGCCGCCCTCAAGCAGCAGGATCGCCCGGCGCTGGTCAGCTACCTGACCGCCGGCGACCCGGACCCGGAGACGTCTCACCGCCTGATTCACGGCTTGCCGGCGGCTGGAGTGGATATCATCGAATTGGGTATGCCGTTCAGCGACCCCATGGCCGATGGCCCTGCCATCCAGAAAGCCGCCCTGCGAGCCCTGAACAACGGCCAGACCCAAGCCAAGACCCTGGAGATGGTGCGTCGCTTCCGGGAAGAAAACACCACCACGCCGATTGTACTGATGGGCTACTACAACCCGATTTTCTGCTACGGCGTGGAGCGCTTCCTGGCCGATGCGGCCAAGGCGGGTATTGATGGCCTGATCGTGGTCGATCTACCGCCGGAACACGATGAAGAGCTCTGCCAGCCCGCTGCCCGCCACGGCATTGATTTCATCCGCCTGGCCACTCCCACCACCGATGCCAAGCGCCTGCCCAGGGTGCTGGGGAATGCCTCCGGATTTATCTACTATGTCTCGGTGGCGGGGGTCACCGGCGGTAATGCCCCCACGCCTGAGCGGCTGGAAAACGCGGTAGGGGCGTTGCGCGCCAGGACAGATCTCCCGATTGCCGTTGGCTTTGGCATCCGCACCGCCGAACAGGCCGCCATTATTGGCCGCTACAGTGATGGCGTTGTGGTCGGCTCGGCGCTGGTGGATTGTATTGAACACGCCGCCAGCCCAGACGATGCCGTTGACCAAGTGCATGGCCTGGTGCGCGAACTGGCCGCCAGTCTCCTCACCTGCCGCACCCAGTGTGAAGTCGTTGATTGAGAGCGAGGGGGGTGTTCAAGGGCAAAGTGATTGATCAAGTGATAAGGTGGCGCGCTAAGCGAGTATTTTTCAGCGAGGAACTGTTGCATGGACAACCCCCACCCCTGGGCAGAAACACTACCGCTGCTTTATGAGCACCTCTGGGCGCGTTTGATTCGGGGCGTGCATGACCGTCACGTCCCAGCACGCCACCCTGTACTGGCCACTGTCAGCGCGCAAGGGGTTCCGCAGGCCCGCACCCTGGTACTGCGCGGTGTTGACAAGCCGGCAGCCACGCTGACGTTCTATACCGATCTGCATTCCGCCAAGGTGGAGGAACTGCGCACCTCGCCGTTGGCAGCGCTGCATATCTGGGATGCCTCGGCCCATCTTCAGACGCGGATTGACGCCAGCGTCACCCTGATGACCGGCGACGACGTCAGCGACATATGGGAGCGCCTGCCCGAGCATTCGCGCCTTGCCTACAGCAGCGGCCCAGCGCCGGGAACGCCGATTGCCGATTCGCTGGCCTATAGCAAAACCCCGGATCAGGCGGCTTTTGCTGTGTTGCGCCTGGATATTCAGGCCATAGACGCCCTGCACCTGGGGCCAGATCACCGTCGAGCCCTGTTCACTCGCGCTGATGGCTGGGCAGGGCAATGGCTGGTGCCGTAAGATCCTCCCATGGCGTCTGCACAGCAGCGCCGCCGCCAAACCTCTGCTAACCGACAGGATTGATTGCATTGAACCAGCAGCACCTTTTGGCACTCGGCCGCTACCACCCGGTTGTGATTGAAGGGATGGGCGGCTTTGACAGCCGAGACCCGCGGCCGGTGGCCGCCAGCATTGCTCAGCGGCTGAGAAGGCACTGGCAGAATAAGCCTACTGACAAGCCCAAGCTGATTGTGATTCAGGGGGACCCGTTGGAAGAGCGGGGTATCTCCGCCATTACGCCGCTGGTGGCCGCAGAGCTGAGCGCGTCACGCGGGCTTGTCTGCCTGGATGAAGCGATAGCGGACTACCACGCGCCCAATGCCGACAGAAACAACGTGATTCTGGAAGTTCGCTATTCCCAGCTCGCCGAGATCCTGAACCACCACCAGCCAGATACTCTGCAGCGCCTTGAGGCCCGGGTGGACCGCGCCATTAGTGAGAAAAACCATCAGCGCAGGGCCTTGGGCAAGGCCCCGCTCAAAAGCTACTTTCGTGATTTCGCCCTGCTGCAGGAAGTGACCAAGGCTGCCTGCCAGCAGCTATGCGGCGGCATTACGGTAGCGCATACTGCCCGCGAGATTCACCCGTTTTCCGTTACCAGCTTCTATACCATCGGCCTTGAGCTAGGGCTTTTAAAAGCC
>JBNJGW010000100.1:0-7163 GCA_051748005.1 Pseudomonadota bacterium
GCCTGCCTGATAGAGAACCCGCCGAGACGTTTATGCCCCACCCACGTTATGCCGCCCGCTTATTTCCGCTCGCGCTGTTTATCTTGCTGATGCTGCCTCTCCTGGCTCAGGCCACGCCCCCCTCCACCACGTTGGGCGTGTTTGCTTACCGCGATGCGGCAACGGTCGACACCCGCTTTGCCCCTGTGGCCGACGCCATGCAGTGGGCCTTGCCCGGCCAGGACGTCCGCATGGAGACCCTCTCGTTGGAGGCCCTTGATACCGCCATTGCCGAAGGGCGCGTGGACTTTATCCTGACCAACCCGCGTCACTTTCTGGCGGTGCGCCAGGACCATGCGGTCAGCGGTGCGTTGGCGACCCTTAAACATTACCAGGGTGGCCGCTCTGTCAGCTCCCTGGCGGGCGTCATTCTCGTGCCTGAACGCTCAACGTTTGAGGGGCTGGAAGACCTACAGGGGGCTGACATTGGAGTGCCCGGCAAGCGCTTCCTGGGCGGTTTTCTGACTCAGGCCTATGAAATTGATCAGCACGGTTTTGACGCAACCACCTTTGCCGATTACCGCGAACTGGGCAGTCACGATGCGGTGATCAGCGCCCTGCTCAGCGGCGACGTTGAGGCAGGGTTTGTGCGCAGCGGCATTGTCGAAGACTGGCTTGCTCAGGGGCGCCTGCAGCCGGGTCAGCTATCCGTGATTGAAGCGCACCCGACAGACCCTGACTTCCCGCTGGCTCACTCCACCCGTCTTTATCCGGAATGGGCCCTGGCCGCCATGCCCCATGTGCCCATGGAAGACATTCGCCGAGTCAGTAATGCCCTGCTTCAGCTCCATGGTGTCCTGCCAGCAGATGGTCACTCAGTGGCGTTTGACCCACCCCAGGATTACCTGCCGGTGGAACTGGCCGCCCGCGAACTCGGCGTTGCTCCCTTTGCACCTGAAGACATGACCCTCTGGCAACAATTAAAACAGCGCTTTGGCAAAGGGGTATGGCTTATCTTGGGCCTGATCGGTGGCATCGTGTTGGCTGTCCCCTTGCTGGTCGTGCTTTATCTACGTACTGCCCGTCTTTTTCAACGCTTCAATGCGCTTTTTTATTATTCGCCCAGCGCCAAACTGTTGTTACATATTAATGAACACGGTCAGCCGGTCATTGCTGATAGCAATCTGGCGGCTAGCTGTCTTTTTGGCGTGCGCTCTCCTAAGGCTTTGATGGGAAAAACGATCCTCGATCTTTCACCGAAGCATCAGCCAGATGGTCAACTATCAGAGCAACGCATCCATGCGTTAATGGAAGGGGCTGCGTGTGAGCGTCAACAGTTTTACTGGCAGCATCTGGATAGCCAGGGTGCGCCGATACAGACAGAAGCCACCCTGTTGCGCTTCAACCCAAGCGTGATGATGGACAAACTTGAGAGTGCCCCCACTTACCTGGTGGCCTTGCATAACATCACTCAGCAGGCGAAAGAGCATGCTGAGCTTGAAGCCGAACGCAATGCTTTGAAAAACATAATTTGGGGCACTGGCGCCGGCACCTGGGAATGGAACGTCCAGACCGACGAAACCCGCTTCAATGAGCGTTGGGCGGAGATGGTGGGCTATCAGTTGGCAGAAATTTCACCGACTTCTATCGACACTTGGGTGGCGCTTTGTCACCCAGATGACTTACCCTATGCCGAGGCTGTTCAAAATGATCACCTTGCGGGTAAACGCGACGCCTACGATGTGGAAGTCCGCATGCGTCATCGCGATGATTCCTGGATATGGATACAAAGTAGAGGTCAAGTCGTTGCTTGGGACAGCGAAGGCAACCCCTTGTGGATGGCCGGCACCCATAGCGATATTACCGCACGCAAAGAGGCTGAAGCCCAGGCCCAAGCGGCCATTGATCAAATGCGCCGACATTCAGCTCTGCTGCCTGGCATGCTCTACCAGTTCTGGCAACACCCGGATGGGCGTTACACTTTCCCTTACGCCGGTAAAGGCATAAAAGAAAATTTTGGACTCTCACCAGAGGAGGTGCGTGAAGATGCCAGCAGGGCCTTTTCACTAATTGATAAAGCAGACCTGCAACAGGTATTAGAAAGTATTCAATATTCCGCCGCACAGCTGACTACTTGGCACACAGCCTATCGTATTAACCACCCGCGCGGCCATCAGCTCTGGGTGGAAGGCATTGCCACCCCGGAACGCCTCGAAGACGGCAGCACCCTGTGGCACGGTTATATTCGGGACATTACGGACGAACATGCCACTCGGCTAGAACTGGAGCAGTATCGTGAGTCGCTGGAGCGTTCCAATAAAGAGCTAGAGCATTTTGCCTATGCCGCCTCCCACGACCTGCGCCAGCCGCTACGCATGGTCACTAGCTATGCCCAACTGCTGGAACACCAGCTAGGCGATGATCTGGACGAAGACACCAGTACAATGCTGCATTATATGCGTGATGGCGCCCAGCGTATGGACAGCATGCTGCTCTCACTGCTTGATTACTCCCGGGTAGGCCGCAAGGGGCAGCCCATGCAGGTGATGGCGCTCAAGGAGGCCATCGATGAAGCCCTGCATTTTTTAACGCCTGCCATTCAGGACGCCGGTGCCCATTTTAATATTGACGATGAGTGGCCACAGGTCTACGCCAGCCCCGATGAAATGACCCGGCTTTTCCAGAACCTGATCGGCAATGCGTTGAAGTACCGCGCGCCTGATCAGAACGTTGTCATTGGCCTACACGTCGCGCACAGCGTCAATGCCCATACTTGGCAGGTGACCGTCAGCGATAACGGCATTGGCATTGCCCCGGAACAGCAAGACCGCCTGTTCAAGGTCTTTCAGCGTCTGCATACCCGCGAGCAGTATGAAGGCACCGGGGTTGGCCTGGCGATCTGCCGCAAGATTGTGGAACGCCACGGCGGCGAGATCTGGGTGGAATCCGAGGGTGAAAACCAGGGCAGCCGGTTTATATTGACGCTGCCAAAGCAACCGTCAGATAGGGATGATCGTTAATGCGCGTATATAGGCGGTTCTATCAGTCACTCACCTTGGTACTGACTATGCTGGCGGCCGGTAGCAGTTGGGCCATGCCCGATTTCGACGCGTTTTTTAACCAGCACTCCACCCCCATGTGGATGATTGATGTTGAGACCGGCATTATCGAGCGTGCCAACCCGGCGGCTAAAACCTTCTACGGGTTTGAGCAACTGGAAGGCATGCCGATCAATCAAATCAATATGCTTAGTCAACAACAACTCAACGATGAGATTCGTCGCGCCGCTAAGGCCGCACGTAACCATATGTACTTTCGTCATCGCCTGGCCGATGGCAGCGTCAAGGTCATGGGTGTTTATACCGACCCCTTCGAGGTCGATGGACGCGAGGTACTGATTTCCTCCCTGTATGACACCAGCGACTTTGAAGCTTCTGCCGAGCGTTACTATATTCAGCGCGTGGAGGAGCAGGTTGACCTGCAAACCGCAGAGCTGCAGGCTGCCCGCCAACGTACCTTCTGGATAGCGGTCATAGGGACTACGGTTCAGTTAGGTATCATTGCGCTCCTGGTGGCTCTCCTCTTACGCTTGCGTCGTGCGCAACGAGAAAATAAACGTCTGATCAAAGAGCTATCGTTTCGCAACCGAGAACTGGAAAGGTTAAGTCAGGTAATGGCCCACCACTTTCAGGAACCTAGCCGTCGGCTGGTCAGCTTTGCCCAGCAGCTGTCCCAACAGCTCTCTGAGCAACGCTCTCAACAACACTCGGACACCGTCACCCTGGAGGCGGAAAGCACCCGGACAGCCGTCGGCTTTATTGATCATCAGGCCCGTCAGCTCAGGGCGCTGGTGAATGATATACAGCGTTATCTCAGCCTGGAAATGACGCTTAAACCCGAAACCATTGATGTCGCAGGCTTGATCGAAGACGTCTGCGCCGAGCCTGCCTTGGCGCCGTTGAAACACAGCGGCGCCCTGAATATCGTCACGCCATTCCCCCCCGTCAAGGCCGATGCGCGCCAACTCAGGATGATTTTCCATGTGCTGTTGCACAATGCCTGGCAGTATCGCCACCCGGACAAGCCACTTCAGGTAAAGCTGTCAGCGGTGCCCCTCGGCGACAAGGTCAGGATCCGGGTAGAAGACAACGGCATGGGGATCAGCCCGGAATACCGCCCCCAGGTACTTGAGATGTTTACGCGACTGGTACCTCACAATGAGCGCTACCCGGGCACCGGCATGGGCCTGGCGCTGGTGGTGAAAGCGTTACGCAATCTGGACAGCCAACTCGACATACAAGATGGCATCGATGGTGGCACGGCCGTCTTGTTTGATTTACCCCTCGCGAGGTGACCCTTGAATAAGTCCTATAACCCATCTATCTCCCCACAATCGGAAGATACTATGAGTGACTTTGTGGTGCTGTTAGTAGAAGACGAACCCGCTGACGTTCATTTGACCCGAATGGCCTTCAAGAAGAGCCGGCTGCTGGTCAAACTGTGCGATGTCGGCGATGGTGTTGAGGCCCTGGCGTTTCTGCGACAACAGGCCCCCTACCAGGATGCGCCTCGCCCGGATATCATTCTGCTTGACCTTAATATGCCACGCATGAATGGCAAGACCCTGCTGCAGCACCTTAAACAGGACGAAGACCTCAAGCGGATTCCGGCGATTGTCCTCACCACCTCGGAAGCAGAATCGGATATTGTCGATACCTATAATCTTGGCTGTGCCGGCTTTGTGACCAAACCCGTCGACCTTGTGCAGTTTCTGCAGGCGATACAGAACGTTGAAGACTACTGGCTGACCCTGGTCAAACGTCCCCAATGAATCACACCGGGCAAGACACTATGATCCCTGACACCCAGCAGGTGGACTATAAGGCACTCGCTGAGCACCACCCCTTTATGCTCAACCGTTTTCTACCAGATACCACTCTGGTGTTTGCCAACCGCCCGATGGCGACCTTTTTTGGCACCACGCCTGAGGCCATGGTCGGCCAACGCTGGCTGGATGCCTGCCCGTGCGATGAGCATCATAAATGGATCGAGCTATACCCTAAGTTCACGCCGGACGCACCTTGCCACCGTATTTGCAATCAGGCAACAAGCGCCGACGGCCAACCACGTTGGGTCGAGTGGATCAATACTGCTTTTTTTAATGACGCCGGTGATCTCCTTTACTTTCAGGGGGTGGGGATTGATGTGACGCGGAGAGTCACGGCCCAGAAGCAACTCGAAGAAAACGAGGCGCGCTACTCCCTGGCTCAGCAAGCCTCCGGCTTTGGCATCTGGGACTGGTACCCACAGAGTGACGAGATCATATGGGATACACATTGCTACCGAATGCTGGGGCTGACACCTTCTGAAACCCCATTGACCTTTGCCGACTGGCAGGCGCGCCTGCATCCAGATGACCTTGAGCGCTGCAGCCACGCGGTACATAGCCAGCTTGAGGCGGGTGATGAGTTTATTATCGAATTCCGTTATCAGACGATCCAGGGCTACCGATGGGTTCAGGGGCGTGGTCAAATCGTAGAGCGTGATGCCGAGGATAGCCCTACTCGACTGATTGGCGTACACCTGGATATTCACACGCTCAAGGAAACCCAGCTGGAGCTGACCCGCTCCAATGAGGAACTTGAGCACTTTGCCTATGCGGTTTCCCACGACCTGCGCCAGCCGCTGCGCATGGTCAACAGCTACCTGCAACTGCTGACTCAGGAGCTGGGCAACGACCTGAGCGGTGATGCCAAAGAAATGATGGGCTTTGCCCGCGAAGGCGCCGAACGCATGGATGCGATGATTCTCGGCATTCTCAACTATTCACGTGTAGGCCGTAAGACATCCCCCTTGGCCTGGGTGGATAGCCGTGACGTGGTCGATGAAGTACTCGCCTACCTTGGCCCACTACTAAAAGAGACGGGGGGGCACATTGAGGTCCGCGGTGACTGGCCCGAGGTGTATGTCAGCCGTGATGAACTGGTGCGCCTGCTGCAGAACCTGCTGCACAATGCGCTGAAATATGTAGAGGAAGACACAACGCCTGATATCTTACTTTCGGGCCATTTGAATGAAGATGACTGGCAGGTCGCCGTCAAAGACAACGGTATAGGCATTGCGCCAGACCAGCAGAATCGTCTGTTTCGGATATTTTCACGCCTGCAGCCACGTAGCCGATTTGATGGGACCGGCATTGGCCTGGCCGTGTGCAAACGTATCGTTGAACATCATGAGGGAACGATAGGCGTCGAATCACAAGGTGAAGGGCACGGCAGCCGCTTTCACTTTGCGCTACCCTTGACCAGTGCCAGCGACAACGACGCAAAAAGCGATTAATTTAATAGTGTTGGCGATGGATCTCACGCACAATATTGATGACTTTGCCAGGCTCTACCGGCTTGACCAGAAAATATTCCGCGCCTTTTTCAATGGCTACATTGACGTTCTCCAACGTACTGAACGCGCTCACCATAATGACTGACAGACCGGCTTGCTGCTGTTTTAACGCATCCAGCGTTTTGTAGCCGTTCATCTCGCTGGGCATTTCAATATCCAGAAACACAATGTGTACGGTATTGTTACCTGCGTAATCCACCGCTTCTTCGCCAGAAGACAACTCAATCACAGCACGAAACCCATTCTTTTTGAGTATCGACGTTAACAATTTGCGAAAAAGCGGATCATCGTCGACCACCAGAATACTGACTTTTTCGGCACTGTTCGGCCAGGGCGTCCTTTTTGCCTGGCCCACTGCGTACTCTTCTATGTCGTCCTGGCGATGGCGCGATACAGCAAAGTACAAAGCCCGTAACAGGCTATCGATATCCAACTGGCTTTTGACGATATAATCTAATGCGCCGGCCTTCAGCGCATGAAGGGCAAAATTCGCATCATCGTAGCCGGTCAGCACGACAACAGGCGTCTGTGGCGCCATCTTCCGGCAAGCCTTAATGGTATCCAGTCCCATCACATCGGTTAAATTTAAATCCAGTAGGATTACATCCATGGTGTGAGGCTGATCGCGACAATAATCGGTCAATTCCTTGAGGCTTTGCACCCAGGCGAGCTTATATCGGACACCACTGAAACGCAGTTTATGCTGAATAATCCCTGCGTCCCCAGCATCGTCTTCCACCAACAGGATATTGATATTGTTCATGTTACTTTCACTTATTGAATAA
>JBNJGW010000101.1:0-6736 GCA_051748005.1 Pseudomonadota bacterium
TATTGGCCTTTTGTCGTGCTAACTGTTCTTGCCTAAATGTTGACGCTTACGTTAACTTCCTGCTATACCATTGACCCTGTAGCAATCATCCTGTTTCCAATGGTGCGCCATCAGGCGCGCCCGATAAATACAAGAGCGCCGCCCCCCAAGGAGTGCGCCAGCCAACTGGAGAGATGCAATGCCGATTCGCGAAATCCCCATGTATATTGATGGCCAGCCGGTACAATCACAAAGTCAGGACTGGCGCGATGTCGTCAACCCGGCCACTCAGGAAGTGGTTGCCCGGGTGCCTTTCTGCACCGCAGAAGAGGTCGAGCGTGCGGTGGCCAGCGCCAAGGAAGCGTTCAAGACATGGCGTAAGGTGCCGCTGGGCAAGCGCATGCGCATCATGCTCAAGCTGCAGGCGCTGATTCGTGACAACACCGCTGAGCTGGCGGCGCTGATCACCGAAGAGCATGGCAAGACCCTGCCGGATGCCGAAGGCGAAGTCGGCCGTGGCCTGGAAGTGGTCGAGCACGCCTGCTCGATTACCTCTTTGCAACTGGGCGAGCTGGCCGAGAATGCCGCCAGTGAAGTGGATGTCTACACCATGCATCAGCCGCTGGGCGTGGGCGCTGGCATTACCGCCTTCAACTTTCCGATCATGCTGCCGTGCTTCATGTTCCCGCTGGCAATTGCTACCGGCAATACCTTTGTGCTCAAGCCTTCCGAGCAGGACCCGACCTCCACCATGCGCCTGGTAGAGCTGGCCCATGAAGCCGGTATTCCTGCCGGTGTCCTGAACGTGGTTCACGGCGGGCCGGACGTCGCCAACCAGATTGCCGATCACCAGGATATCAAGGCGCTGTCGTTTATCGGTTCCAGCCACGTGGGCTCGCTGCTCTACAACCGCTCCGCTGCCGCGGGCAAGCGCATGCAAGCCATGATGGGCGCCAAAAACCACTGTGTGGTCATGCCGGATGCCAACCGCAGCCAGGCGATCAACAACCTCTTGGGCTCGGCCTTTGGGGCGGCTGGCCAGCGCTGCATGGCCAACTCCGTGGTGGTGCTGGTAGGCGAGGCGCGCGAATGGCTTGGTGATATCGTTGCCGGTGCCAAGGGTATGAAAATAGGGCCGGGCACCCAGCGCGACGCTGATCTCGGGCCCCTGGTATCGCCCCAGGCCAAGGAGCGCGTCGAGCGCCTGATTACCGCAGGTGAAAAAGAAGGCGCCAAGCTGCTGGTCGATGGCCGCGGCTGCACGGTGGAAGGTTACCCGGACGGCAACTTTGTCGGCCCGACCCTGTTTGCCGATGTAACCGCTGATATGACCATCTACCGCGAAGAGATCTTTGGCCCGGTACTGTGCGTGGTATCCGTTGAAACCCTGGATGACGCCATTGAGTTCATCAATGCCAACCCCAACGGTAATGGCACGTCTATCTTCACCAATTCCGGCTGGGTCGCCCGCCGCTTCGAGACCGATATTGATGTTGGCCAGATTGGCATCAACGTGCCGATCCCGGTGCCGGTTGCCTACTTCAGCTTCACCGGCTCACGTGGTTCCAAGCTGGGTGATCTAGGCCCCAACGGTAAGCAGGCCATTGCTTTCTGGACACAAACCAAGACGGTCACCGCCCGCTGGTTTGAGCCTGAGAACGTTTCCAGTGGCATCAATAGCACGATTTCACTCAGTTAATAAGGCGGGGGGAAAGAGTGGCTGTTAGATAAACGCATAACGCCCCGCTCAGGTGGGGCGTTATTGTCGTTATGATCAAGCTCAGCTCAGGGCGGGCCGAAAAGCGGCAGGCTTTCAGCAAGCAGCCTCTCGAAAGGCTCCAACTGGCTTTCATGCAACACCAGTACAGAGGCTTCACTGATAAAGTCGCGCTCTGGCGGCGTCAGGAAGGCAAATTCGCCCTCTTCCAGGTGGAACTCATGAATTTCACGCATCCCCGCTGATGTATGGCATTGGCTGCTGCGATAGGCATCGTCTTCGCTGTAGGTCAGGCGGTGGTACATTTTAAACAGCGTATAAAGCGCCAGGCCGCCCTCGAACTCGGGCCAATGTGCCGGCTGGTGGCAGGTGTCGTGGTCCAGCGGGATACCACTCGCCTGGGCGTCAGCAATGGCCTGGGCCAGGGGAGCTGCCAGTAGCGCATCATCCGTCGACGGGAGGGGAGACGCCTGCCGGGTAGAGGCATGGAAAATGGCGCCGATACGCTGCAGGTCAGCAAGCTTGCTGAGAGGATATTCGACGTATTGAAGATCGTCAGGTTCGCAGCCGCCATTTTGCCAGCCGTGAATCACCCTCAAGGTTAACAACCCCCTTTGCATGGGGAGGACAGCCAGCTGGTAGAGCATCACGCGGATATGCAACTGACGCTCGTGGCTATCGTTATCAAACGCCCTGTAAGGGTCGGCAAACAGTTCATGCAGGCGGCCAGGGGTGTGTTCCTTTGCTTCGTTGTAGCGCATAGGCGTCTCTGAATAGTCGAACAATCCGCGGTGCAGGGCACACGCATTAAAATTAATAAGTGTTAATTTTTCTATCTTCAAGTATGGCGAGCGAACGGATAAAAGGAAAGCCTTCACCACTTTTATGGCCACGGACCCTCACGGACAGCACGGACAAAACCTTTTGTTTTTATGAAAATGTTGGTTTTGACCTTGTCCGTGTTGTCCGTGAGGGTCCGTGGCAACTCTCGATTTTCACAGCACATAACAAACCACATGCCAACAACTCACCATTTACAACAAAAAGGTAACCTAATGGACACATCACTCAGCCGCTTCGGCGTGCCGGAAGAGCTCACCGATCTACCCACCGATATTCGTGACACCATCCTGGCCGTGCAGGAAAAAGCCGGCTTCGTGCCTAACGTATTTTTGATGCTGGCTCATCGGCCGGACGAGTTCCGCGCCTTTTTTGCCTACCACGATGCGCTGATGGAGCGGGAATCCGATACCCTGACCAAGGCCGAAAAAGAAATGATCGTGGTGGCCACCAGTGCCCGCAACCGCTGCCTTTACTGCGTGGTGGCCCACGGCGCCCTGGTGCGTATCTACAGCAAGGACCCGCTGCTGGCCGACCAGGTGGCCATCAACCATCGCACCGCACCGATCAGCGAGCGCCACCGGTTGATGCTGGATTTTGCCCTGCACTGCGGGCTGGACGTGGGCGAGCTGACCGACGACTGGGAAGCGCGCCTGGCAGCGGTCGGCTTCACCCGGGAGGATATCTGGGATATTGGCGCTATCACCGCCTTCTTTGGTCTGTCCAACCGCCTGGTCACCCTGACCGGTACGCCGCCGAACGAGGAGTTCTATCTGATGGGGAGGGTGCCGCGTAACAAGGGCTGATGCTTTACTAAGCTCGGGCAATCCGCAACAATAACGCCGACAAACTACATTCACTGTCGCCAGGGGAGCCATCCGGCTGAGAAGGCAGGCGTATCAGCGCGCTGCAGACCCTGGAACCTGATCCGGTTAATACCGGCGGAGGAAGTGCGACATGCCATACCTGACCGCCGCTGCGCTTGGCGCGGCACTTTTCTGCTTTGCATTTCTGGGCCTGCGGGCACGTCGGGCCAACAGCCTGAACGATACCAATGCCGTGGATGACTATCTGTCGGCGCGCAACTCGCAATCCTCGCTAACCATCGGCCTGTCCTTTCTGGCTTCCGGCATGGGCGCCTGGATCCTGTTTGCACCTCCCGAGATTGGCGCCTTTGTCGGCCCGGTGGCCCTGGCCGGCTACGCCATTGGCTCGGCGCTGCCGTTTATTGTGCTGGGCCTCTACGGCCCGAAAATCCGCCGCGCCTTGCCTCAGGGGCGCAGCATTGCCGAGTTTGCCGAAGCTTGTTACGGCCGCGGCGTGCGCCACTGGGTGTCGCTGGTCTCGGTGGCCTATATGGCCTGTTTTCTGGCCGCCGAGCTGACCGCCATCGGCGCGATTACCGCACTGCTCTCGGATGTGCCGCCGGCGCTGGTGGTGATGGGGGTGGCGCTGACCACACTGCTCTACACCGCCGTGGGTGGTCTACGCGCCAGCCTGGCCACCGACCGCTGGCAAGCCTGGCTGTTGATTGCACTGCTGGTGATTGTCGGTGGCGTGGCGTTAACAGCCCTGCCGGCGCTGCCCAGTGAAGCAACCATGCCCTCGGCGCCGCTGGGCAGTGCGCTAAGCGTGGCCTTGACTCTGGTGATAGCGGTGACTGCCGCCAACCTTTTCCACCAGGGCTATTGGCAGCGGGTATGGGCGGCGGAAGACAACCAGAGCCTGGCGCGGGGCGCCTGGCTGGGCGGCGGCGCCACTGTGGTTGTGGTAATGGTGATTGGCGGCCTGGGCATTATTGCCGCCATGAGCGGGGTAGCCCTCGGCGAGCCGCCGATTCCGTTCTTCGCGCTGCTTTCCGAAGCCCCCGCTTGGCTGGCACTGCCGGCGCTGGTGCTGGCGGTCACTCTGGTGGCCTCCAGCGTGGATACCCTGCAAAACGCCATTGCCTCGCTGGCCAGCGAACAGTTCTCCGCTCGGGGCGGCTCGCTGCCCCTGGCCCGCTGGGCCACGGTGGCCCTGATGGTGCCGGTGGTGATTGTGGCACTGCAGGGCGTTTCGGTACTGCGGCTTTTCCTGATCGCCGACCTGCTGTGCGCTGCCATCGTGGTGCCGGTATTGCTTGGCCTGTGGCAGCGGATGACCCCGTTCGCCGCCATTGCCGGGGGCCTGGCCGGCATGCTCGGCGCCATCCTGCCTGGCTGGGTGATGCAGGGCAGCTTCAGTGCTGGGCTGCTGGCGGCCAGCTTTCCCAACAGTATTCCTACCCTGGCGCCGTTTGCCGGGGCGCTGCTGGCCTCCACCCTGGTTAGCGTAGGGTGGGCGCTTAGCGCTCGCCCGAGGGTAACGGCCTGACGGTCTCGGGGTGAGCGGCCTGGCCCAGGGCATGCAGCCGCAGTGCCAGCAGTGCCAGGCCCACACCCATCAATACGACCAGGCCCGCCAGCAGCAGCGGGAAGGCTCCGGCACCCAGCCAGTCAAGCAAGGGGCCGGTCAGTGAAGGCACCACCAGGGCGCCGCTGCCGGCGGCGGTAAAAATCGCCCCTGTGGTGCGCCCGCGCATTTCCATGACCTGGTTACTCAGCGCATACAGGGTCGGGAAGAAGGCTGACGCCGCCAGCCCGAACAGCAGGGCGCCAATCGACAGCGGCACCCACAGCGCATGCAGTGCCCAGGCAGTAAAAAGCCCAAGCGCCGTACAGCCGCACAGCACCCACCAGGGCGAGACCGCCCGCAGCAAGGGAATGGCCAGCAGCCGCCCGGCAGACAGGGTCAGCCAGAACAGGGTGGCCAGAATGGCCGCGTCCTTGGCGGCCATCCCCACCAGCACCCCATAGGAGGTCACCCAGCCGGCAAAGGTGATTTCCATGCCGACATAAAGTGCAAAAATCAGCATGAACAGCACCAGCAGGATGATATCGCTGTGCTTGGGCCTGGCGGGCGGCACGGCGCTGCCAACCGGCGGCGCCTTAAGCGGGCTGGCAAAGCGCAGCAAAGGCAGAAGGGTGAGCAGGGCAAAGGCGCCAACGACCCAGAATGCCCAGTGAAACTGACCGGTAACGGAAAGCGCCGCCACCATCACCAGTGGCGTGAGCATATTGCCAAAGCTGAAGCAGAAGTGCAGGGCGCTGATATTCGGCCCGGCATCATCGCGATGCAGCCAGACCAGCAGGGTATTGCCGCCGGAATTCAGCGCCACCTCGGCAAAGCCAAGCACACCAAACAGCCCCGCCAACAGAATCAGCAGCGGGCTGAAAGGCGTAATCGCCAGGCCCGTCACCATGATGGCACCCATGGCAAACAGCACCTTGTGGCCATCAAAGCGGTCAAGCAGCAGGCCCGTTACAAAGGCACCGCTCATATTGCCCACCGCCCGGGCAGTAAACAGAATGGCAATCTGGCTCATGCTGGCGCCCACGCTATCCGCCAGGTGCGGCAAGGCAGGGCCAAGCAGGCCACCGGTCATGCCGATGGCAATAAACAGCGCAAAGTAACGCCAGGTCAAACGGCGGTGATAGGCAGTGGCAAAGGGCAGCATGCAGGACTCGTCGGTAGCAGGAACATACGGATAAATACAAAAAAGCCGCCTAGCTTGAAGCGCCCGGCGGCGGGCTGCAAGCCGCAATGATAAAACAGCGCGGGTTTACGAGCAGGCGAGAGGCGTTTTCATCGCCTGCTCATGGGCCAGCAGCCAGCGTTTGCACGCCAAACCACCGGAGTAGCCGGTCAACTGGCCATTGGCGCCAATCACCCTATGGCAGGGCACCACAATCGGCAGCGGGTTGCGCCCATTGGCCATGCCCACCGCACGGCTGGCGGTGGGCTTGCCAAGCGCGCTGGCGATCGCCCCATAGCTTGTTGTCTCGCCGAACGGAATCTCCCGCAGCGCCGCCCACACCTGGTGCTGAAAAGCCGTACCCTCCGCGGCCAAAGGCACATCAAACGTCTGGCGCTGGCCCTGAAAATACCCTTCCAACTGCTCCCGGCAGCGTTCAAGCAGCGGGTGAGATACACCTGCATTAATCGCCGACGCTTGCTGACCCAAGTCAATCGACGTGATGCCCTCATCATGGCCCTCAAGGCGAATGACACCGAAGGGCGCAGGGGCAGTGAAGCTAAGAAAATATAACCTGCTAGTCGTCATACGATGTCTCGTAGAAAGGGCTGATGAACATGCTTGATTTAAGATATCGGTTTAGC